>SKZV01000112.1 GCA_007127165.1 Rhodovibrio sp.
ACTTCATATCCGTCGTCTCCCCCTATACGTACCTCGGCAGCCGCGAGCTTGAACGCATCGCGCGCGATCACGGCGCGGAGATTCGAGTGAAGCCGATCAGCCTGCCGAAAATCTTCCCCCACACCGGCGGCACGCCGCTGCCGCAACGCCCGCAGGCGCGCAAGGACTATCGTTTCGTGGAGTTGAGGCGCTGGCGGGCCGAGCGCGACATGCCGCTGAACCTCGAACCCGCCTACTTCCCCGTCAGCGACAAGTTCGCCGCGCCCGCGGTTCTCGCGGCGGCGGAGCTTGGCGACGATCCGCTGAGGCTGGCGCACGCCATTCTGCGCGCGATCTGGACGGAAGAGCGCAACATCGCCGAGGAAAGCACCGTCCACGCCATCGCGGCGGAAACGGGCCACGACGCCGACACGCTCATGGCGAATGCCAAGACGCCGGAGATCGCGGAGATCTACGAGCAGACGACGCAGGAGGCCCTGGAGCGCGGCGTGTTCGGCGCACCCTGGTATGTCGTCGACGGCGAGCCCTTCTGGGGCCAGGACCGCCTGAATTTCGTGGAGCGCGCGTTGGCGGGAAACAAGGCGTAGGCGTAGGTTAGGTGGAGCCCCTTCGGCGAAACCCAACAGCCCCAGCCGCGCCCCACCCCGATGGGCAAGAAACGAAGGCGGCCACGAGTCGCTGCTAACGATAGGACTCTATCAGCCGCTGCATTGAGCCGTCGGTGAGAAAGACTTCGCCAGCTTTCCGGATGCGCTCCGCCTTGTCTTCGGGAAAGCCCATGCCGGCGGCGATGTAGAGCGGCTGGCGGCCGAACACGGCGCCGATCTGGAGAGGTTGTTGGTAGCCGCCTTCCTGCCAGAGCAGAAGGGCTTCCGGGACGCTGATCGCCCAAGCGTCGAGGCGCCCCGCAGCCAGTTTTCGGGCGTTCGATTCCTCGTCAAACACGGCATCCAAGTTCTCGAAGCCCATGTCCTCGAGCATACGCTGGCGGGCGGTGCCGCGTTCCACACCGACTGTGTCGAGCGCCTTGGCCGCTTCAAGGCTGGGCACCGGCTCCGCCACGGACACGAAAGCGCGCTTCAGGTCGTAGAGCGGCACGAGCCATTGGTAATTGTCCTCCCGGCCTTCGATCCGGCCAAAGGGGATGAGGAGCGCATCGCCCGTCTCCCTCACCCTTTCCTGCGCACGCAGCCAAGCGATGTATTGCACATCCGCCTCGAAGCCGGCACGTTCCAGGATCGCAACCGTGGCTTTATGGATGAAGCCATGCGGCTCCCGCGCGGAGGCCAGGGGCGGCGCCTCCAGCGCGTAAACCACGATCTTCTCGTCCGCCCGCGCGGTCTCGATGATCGCCGCGTTGAATACGGCGACGGCGGGCAAGGTGACCAGAGCGCTCAAGAACAATTGGCGAAGTCGAAACTTTATAAGAGCCAGCCGGTGGCGATCCGCGGCACGGAATCGTGCCATGTTTCTGCGCATCATGGGGATTCCGCTTGTTGATACACCGACCGCGTCAATCGTGGCTAAATTACCCTATAAGGCAAGACCCGATCAACGATGGATTGCATTAGTGAGTCGAGTTTCGTGTATATACTCGAGACGCGATCCCTCAAGAAGGCTCCTCTCAACTAAGGTTGAGGGCGCGCGTTGGCGGGGCGGCAAATTCGGTGGGGTCGGGGCGGCTGCTGCGTGTGCCACCGAGAGCGAAAGAACGGAAATTGCGCTTACCGCTTACTTCGAGAATATTCCGTGCTGGCGGAAACGGATTGATGGTCAATTTCGGTCTTTTTGCGTTTTCAGTCACTTATACCTCTTGCGTTGGCGCGCGTCACGGCGAACCCTTAGGGGCGTAACGCATAAGCAGTGCAAGGAAAGGAGGCGGGCATGACCGTCTTCACGAACCGCGCCTTCGACGCTCACGAGCAGGTTGTCTTCGCGCAAGACCCGATCAGCGGCCTTCACGCCATCATGGCCATTCATAACACGAGCCGGGGGCCGTCGCTCGGCGGTTGCCGCATGTGGCCCTATCCCGACGAGGCCGCCGCGATCACCGACGTGCTGCGGCTCTCGCGCGGGATGACCTACAAGTCGGCGCTGGCCAATCTGCCCTTCGGCGGCGGAAAATCCGTCATCATCGGCGACCCGAAGCGCGACAAGTCCACCGCACTCTTCGAAGCGATGGGCCGCGCGGTGGACTCCCTGGGCGGCAGCTATACCGTGGCCGAGGATGTCGGCATTTCGGTCGAGGACGTCGAAACGATGGCGACGCAGACCCGCCATGCGACGGGGACGCGGGCCAGCGGCGTCGGCGATCCCTCCCCCGGCACCGCGTTCGGCGTGTTCCACGGCATTCGCGCGGCGGTCAGGCACCGCCTGGGCCGCGACGATCTCTCCGACATTCCGGTGGCCGTGCAAGGCCTGGGGCATGTCGGCTACAATCTGTGCCGCTTGCTCTCGAACGCGGGAGCCCGGCTGTACGTCTCCGACCTCGACGCCGAACGCAGCCGCGAGGCGGCGCGGGCTTTCGATGCGCGGACAGTCGCGGTCGAGGACATTATCGCCGCGCAGGTGGAGGTGTTCTCTCCCTGCGCACTTGGCGGAGTGATCAACGACGCCGCGCTGCAACGCCTGCAAGCGAAAATCATCGCCGGAGCCGCCAACAACCAGCTTGCCGAGGACCGTCACGGGCAGGTGCTGAAGGATCGGGGCATACTTTACGCGCCGGACTACGTGATCAACGCGGGCGGCATCATCAACATTAGCCACGCCGGACCGGCCTATAACGAAGCGAAAGCCTTTCAACACATCGCCCGCATTCACGACACTCTGCTGGCGATCTTCCAACGCGCCGACAAGAGCGGCACCCCCACCTCGGAGGCCGCCAACCGCCTCGCCGAGGAGCGTTTCAACCCGCGCGGGACAAAGGCGGCCGAAGCGGCCTGATCCTCGCCGCACGCATGGCGGCCATGCGCGGTCAAGAGGCCCCTTGGTTAACCTGCCAAGGGGGCTTAGGCTCATTGGCAAGACTGCATCAAACGCATCGTTCGACAAACGTAGGAGGCATTCCATGGCCGAGCGGCCGAATTCCCTGGCGGCGCGGGACATCGCGTATCACCTGCACCCCTACACGAATGCCCGCAAGCATGAGGCGGAAGGCCCGCTGATCATCGACAGCGGCGAAGGCGTCTACGTTACCGACGATGGCGGCAATCGCTATATCGAAGGCATGGCCGGACTGTGGTGCACGAACCTGGGCTTCGGCAACGAGCGCCTGATCAAGGTGGCCGAGCGGCAGATGCGCCAGCTTTCCTATTACCACTCCTTCGCGCACAAGGTGCCGACCCCGGTGATCGAGCTTTCCGAGCGCTTGCTGGAGATGGCGCCCGGCGATATGGGCAAGGTGTTCTACGCCAACTCCGGCTCGGAAGCGAACGACACCGCGATGAAGCTGATATGGTTCTACAACAACGCGCGCGGGCGGCCGGAGAAGAAGAAAATCATCTCGCGCCTTCGCGGCTACCATGGCATCACCATCGCCAGTGGGTCGCTGACCGGGCTTCCGGTCAACCACAAGGATTTCGATCTGCCGATCGCGGGCGTAAGGCACGCGGGCTGCCCGCACCACTACCGCTTCGCCTACGACGGTGAGAGCGAGGAAGACTTTGCCGACCGGCTGGCGGCGGAGCTTGAGCAGCAAATCCTCGACGAGGGGCCGGAGACGATTGCCGCCATGATCGGCGAGCCGGTGATGGGCGCGGGCGGGGTCATCGTGCCGCCGCAGACCTACTGGCAAAAAATCCAGGCGGTATTGAAGAAGTACGACATCCTCCTGATCGCCGACGAGGTGATCTGCGGCTTTGGGCGGACAGGGAAGATGTTCGGCTGCGAGACCTTCGGGATCGAACCCGATATGGTGACGGTGGCCAAGGGCCTATCCAGCGCGTACCTGCCGATTTCCGCCGTGATGATGAGCGACGAGATCTATCAGGCGATCGCCGACAACACCGCGAAGCTGGGAACGCTCGGCCACGGTTTCACCTACTCCGGCCATCCGGTCAGCGCGGCGGTGGCGCTGGAAACGCTGAACATTTATGATGAGATGGACGTCGCCGGACGAACCGCGGCGCTTGCGCCCCGGCTTCAGGACGGTTTGCGCGCTTACCGAGACCATCCGATGGTCGGCGAAGTGCGCGGACTGGGCCTGATCGCGGCGGTCGAAATGGTCGCCGACAAGGCGAGCAAAGCGCCGTTCGACACAGTCGGCAAGGCCGGCGCCTACCTCGACGGCCGGTGTCGGGCGCACGGCGTGATCCTGCGGAACCTGGGCGACACAATGGCGTTCTGCCCGCCCCTGGTGATCAGCGAAGCGGAGATCGACACCCTTGTCGCGACATTCGGCAAGGCGCTGGACGAAACCTACGACTGGGTCCGCGGCGAGGGGCTGATGGCGGCCTGAGAAGGCCTCGCGGGCGGGCGTTCAAAATTTCGCGACGTTTCGGCGCAGGGGCTGCAAGCTCCTGCGCCGAAGTGTTATTGTCTTGCTATACGGAAGGGCGGACGGCCGCCTTCGACCTTTTGCGCAAACCAGTCACGGGCGTCATGGACTACGATCGTTTTTTCAAGGACTCCCTGAACGGGCTCAAGGCCGAGGGCCGCTATCGGGTCTTCGCGGACCTGGAACGCTGCGCCGGGGCGTTTCCGCGCGCCCTTCGCCACGCTGGAGAGACGGCGGGCGAGGTTACCGTCTGGTGCTCCAACGACTACCTGGGTATGGGCCAGCACCCCAAGGTTCTGGCCGCCATGCACGAGGCGCTGGAGCGTTGCGGCGCGGGCGCGGGCGGAACCCGGAACATCTCCGGGACCAACCACTACCATGTCATGCTGGAGCGCGAACTGGCCGACCTCCACGGCAAGGACGCGGCGTTGCTCTTCACCTCCGGCTATGTCTCGAACATGGCGACGCTGGCGACGCTGGCGGCGCGGTTGCCGAATGCCATCGTCTTTTCCGACGCGCTCAACCACGCCTCTATGATCGAGGGGATTCGCCATTCCCGGGCGGAAAAGCGCATTTTCCGCCACAACGACCCCGAACACCTCGACCAGCTGTTGAGCGAAGCGCGGCCGGATCAGGCGAAGATCGTGGCATTCGAGTCCGTCTACTCGATGGACGGGGACGTCGCGCCGATCGCGGAGATCTGCGACGTGGCGGAGAAGCACAGGGCGTTGACCTACCTCGACGAGGTTCACGCGGTGGGGCTCTACGGCCCGCGCGGCGGTGGCTTCGCGGAGCGTGAGGGGCTGATGCACCGCCTGGACGTGATCGAGGGGACGCTGGGCAAGGCATACGGCTGCATGGGCGGCTACATCGCGGCGAGCGGCGAACTCGTGGACTTTGTGCGCTCGTTTTCCTCCGGCTTTATCTTCACCACCGCCCTGCCCCCGCATGTCGCGGCTGGGGCGCTGGCCAGCATCCGCCACCTGAAGGAAAGCAGCGTTGAGCGCGAGCGCCATCAGGAACGGGCCGCAACGGTGAAACAGCGTCTCTGCGAGGCCGGGCTTCCGATTTTGATTTCCCCGACCCACATCGTGCCGGTGATGGTTGGCGAGCCCGCGGCCTGTAAAACCGCCTCGGACGATCTCCTGGCCCGTCACGCGATCTATGTGCAGCCGATCAATTACCCGACCGTCCCGCGGGGCAGCGAGCGGCTGCGTCTTACGCCGAATCCGCTGCATAGCGACGACGATATCGCGCATCTCGCCCAGGCGCTGCGCGATGTATGGGGGCGGCTCGGGCTCGACCGCGCTGCGTAGAGCGCACCGCCTACCCTGCACGCTCAGACGCTATTCCGCGCTGTGCGATCGTGTTCTTATATCCTGACGCCCGCTTCACTGATACAGCCTCTCGGGCCTTGCCACGAGCCGGAAAGGCTGAAGCTGCTGCTTCACGCACGCTGAGCTAGAATAGAGAAAAATGACTCCCATTCTAGTGTCGGCTGGATTACACTTTCGGTCGGTTTCGAACAGGGGGCCGGCCGTCTCTCAAAAGAGATCGGACCTACGGCAAAAAAACACACGGCACAGACGCCCGCTATGCGCCAAAAAATGATGGGCGTCGCCGCTCCGAGGAGCTATTTGGCAGCTCCAAGGTGCTGGGATGCGGGGTACCGAGAAGGTAGGGGATGACGAAAAGCACCAATATCGTCGAATTCAAACATGTTCAGAAAAGTTATGACGGCGAAGAACTCGTTGTAAAGGATCTTAACCTCGACGTTGAGCGCGGGGAATTCCTGACACTTCTCGGGCCTTCCGGCTCCGGCAAGACCACGGTGCTCATGATGCTGGCAGGCTTCGAGGTGCCGACGCACGGGGAGCTTCTGTTGAACGGAAAGCCGATCAACAGCGTTCCGCCGCATAAGCGCGGCATCGGCATGGTCTTTCAGAACTATGCCTTGTTTCCGCATATGACCGTCGGCGAGAACCTTCGCTTTCCCCTTGATGTCCGCAAGATCAGCCGTGCCGAGGCGGACAAGAAGGTGCAAAAGGCGCTCGACATGGTCCGCCTCGGAGACTTCGGAAACCGTCGTCCCGCACAGCTTTCGGGCGGTCAGCAGCAGCGTGTCGCGGTTGCCCGCGCGCTGGTCTTCGATCCCGAACTGGTCTTGATGGACGAACCGCTCGGCGCGCTGGATAAGAACCTGCGCGAAGAGATGCAGTTCGAGATCAAACATATCCACGAGACGCTGGGTGTTTCCGTCGTTTACGTTACACACGATCAGTCCGAAGCTCTGACCATGTCGAACCGCATCGCCGTGTTCGACCAGGGCATCATCCAGCAGCTCGCCTCTCCCTCCGATCTTTATGAACGGCCGGATAACGCGTTCGTCGCCTACTTCATCGGCGAAAACAACCGCCTGCGCGGCCGCGTGAAGGAGCACAGCGGTGAAAGCTGCACCGTGGAGCTGGAGAACCAGGGCGGTTCGATCAAGGCGTTGAACGTCAATACCGGCGGCCAGGGAAGTCCCACCACCTTGTCCCTGCGGCCGGAGCGGGTCAGCGTCAATCCGGAGAACGGAGAGGTCCCGAACGTCTTCGAGGCCGAGGTCCAAGAGTTGATTTATCTGGGCGACCATATCCGGACCCGGGTAAAAGTCTGCGGCAACGACGAATTCATCATCAAAATTCCCAACGCCCATGGCCACGCCGTGATCAAGAAGGGCGAGTCCGTCCGGATCGGCTGGGCGATGGAGGATTGCCGCGCGCTGGATGCATGAAGCCCCGGCGCCGGTAATCATAACCCAATGCCGGTGGGGCCTCGCGCCTGGCCGGCGGGTTCAAGCGATTGTGCGCTTATACCACCATGACGGCCGGACGGAGTTCCGGCAAGAACAGGGAGTGAATCAATGAAGCAGTGGCTCAAAACAACAACGGCACTGGTCGCGGGCGTCGCCGCCATGGGTGCTGCCGCCACGTCTGTGCAGGCGCAGGAAACCCTCACGATCGTCTCTTGGGGTGGAGCCTACACCGAAAGCCAGGTTAAGGCCTATCACGAGCCTTACATGGCGAACAACCCGGACGTGCGGATCATCAACGAAGACCGCTCGGCCAACGGGTTGGCGGGCATTCGCGCGCAGGTCGCTGCCGGTAACGTGACCTGGGATCTCGTGGACATGCTGGAAGGCCCGGCGATCACGGCCTGTGCGGAAGGCATCATCGAGCCGATCAACCACGACGAGCTTTTGGCCTCTGCGCCCGACGGGACGCCAGCAACCGAAGACTTCGTCGAGGGCTCGCTGCACGAGTGCTTTATCCCGCAGATCGTCTACGCAACACTGTTCGCCTATAACTCGGACATGTTCGACGATGGCGCGCATCCCTCCACGATCGCCGATGTCTTCGATCTCGACGGCTTCGCCGGTCGCCGCGGTATGCAGCAGATCCCTGCGGGCAACCTGGAGTGGGCGCTGGTCGCCGATGGCGTGCCTTACGATGACGTTTACGACGTGCTCGACACCCAGGAAGGCGTCGCGCGCGCCTTCAGCAAGCTGGATGAAGTGAAGGACAGCGCGGTCTGGTGGACCGAGGGCGCGCAGCCGCCGCAGCTTCTCGCCGACCGCGAGGTCTCCATGTCTTCCGGCTACAACGGCCGTCTCTTTAACGCCCAGGTGGTCGAGAACCAGCCCTTCGAACTGATCTGGGACGGTCAGCTCTTCGAGATCGACGGCTGGGTCGTGCCGGCCGGCAAGCTCACCGACCGGGTGAAGGACTACCTCCACTTCGCGACCGACACTCAGCGCCTTGCCGATCAGGCGAAGTACATCTCCTACGGCCCGGCGCGCAACTCTTCCGCGCCGATGGTCTCCACCCACGAGGAAACCGGCATCGACATGCAGCCGCATATGCCGACGGCGCCGGAAAACTTCCAAACTCCGATCCAGAAGGACGCGGAGTGGTGGGCCAATAACGGCGATGAAATGAGCGAGCGTTTCAACGCCTGGCTTGCGCGATAAGGTAGACGGTTTTCCGTCACTTGGCAGAGGCGGGCCTCCCGGCCCTCCTCTGCCGGCCTTTATCGAGACATGCGCAAGAGGCGACGCCCCTGTTGCGCATGGGTTGGACGTCAAGGCTCATACTTCGTGAGGACCTGCCATGGCTCAGGCCGAAGCCACTCTTCCCGCATCCGGAAGCGCATCCACGGGCGCACCATCGACAGCTTTGACCACGGCTGACGGCACGCCGCTCAAGGTGTCCATTCGCCGGGCCATGCGCCGTAACAAGTTGCTTGCTTTCGGCCTGACCCTGCCGCTCCTGCTGTTTATTACCTTTTCCTTTTTAATGCCGATTTTCGAAATGACGTTTAACAGCGTCGACAACCGGCCCGTCGCCAACACGCTGCACCGCTCGGCGGCCGCCTTGCAAAGCTGGGACGGACAGGGCCTGCCCAGCGAAGCGGTTTACGCGGCGATGGCGGAAGACCTGAAGCAGGCCGCGGAAGAGCGTTCCATCGGGCGGGTCGCCACGCGGTTGAACTATCAGGAAAGCGGCATGCGCAGTGTCATGATGGGCTCTGCCCGCATGATCGAGCGCCACGAGCCGCCCTGGAAGGAAGCCCTGATCGATATCAACGCCGCCTGGGGCGAGGGGAGCACCTGGCGCTTGATCAAACGCGAAAGCGGCGCCATTACGTTCTCGTATTACTTGAACGCCGTGGATATGACCTATGCCGACGACGGCAGCATCGTCGCGCAGCCGGAGTGGCGGCAGATCTACGTCAAGCTGTTCTGGCGCACCGCGTGGATGTCGATCCTGATCACGGCGCTCTGTCTGGTCCTCGGCTTTCCGATCGCCTACCTCCTTGCGAACCTGCCCTCCCGACACGCCAATCTGTTGATGATCCTGGTGCTGCTGCCGTTTTGGACGTCGCTCCTGGTCCGCACGAGCAGCTGGATCGTGATGCTTCAAAACGAGGGGGTCCTGAACGATCTCATGGTCTGGATCGGCGTGATCAGCGATGACGGCCGCATACAGATGGTCTACAACCGCATCGGCACGCTGGTCGCAATGACGCAGATCCTGCTGCCCTTCATGATCCTTCCACTCTACTCCGTGATGAAGGGGATATCGCCCAGCTACATGCGGGCCGCGCGCTCGCTTGGCGCCAATCCCCTGGTTGCGTTCTGGCGGGTTTATGTGCCGCAAACGCTTGCGGGCGTCGGCGCGGGCGGCATCCTCGTCTTCATCCTCGCCATCGGCTACTACATCACCCCGGCCCTTGTCGGCGGACAGAGCGGACAGTTGATCTCCAACTACATCGCTTATCACATGCAGCAGTCGCTGAACTGGGGCCTTGCCGCATCCATCGGCACGATCCTCCTCGCAGGCGTGATGGTGCTGTACCTCATCTACAACCGCCTTGTCGGCATCGACAAGATGAAGCTGGGTTAAACGGTCATGGCAAAGTTCGCACCATACCAGGGGACGCTGGAACGTAGCTGGCACTATGCCTACCGGCTCATCTGTGCCGCTATCTTCCTGTTCCTGATCACCCCGATCCTCATCATCATTCCGCTGAGCTTCAACGCCCAGCCCTACTTCACTTTTACGCCGGACATGCTGAGCTTTAATGCGGACGGCTATTCGTTGCGGTGGTACCAGGACTTTTTCACCTCATCGACCTGGATGAACTCGATCAAGAACAGCTTCATCATCGCCATCGCCTCGACCATTCTGGCGACGACGCTGGGAACGCTGGCCGCCCTCGGGCTCTCCCGCGCGCATATGCCCGCCCGCCTGCTGATCATGTCGATCCTGATCAGCCCCATGATCGTGCCGCTGATCATTTCCGGGGCGGCGATGTTCTTCTTCTACTCCTCGGTGAACCTTACGGGTACCTACACCGGCGTCATCCTGGCGCACACCGCGCTGGGAACGCCGTTTGTGGTGATCACCGTGACAGCCACGCTGGTGGGGTTCGACTACCGCCTCGTCCGGGCGGCGCAGTCCCTGGGTGCAACACCGCAGACCACCTTCTTCAAGGTGATTTTACCGTTGATCGCACCGGGCGTGATCTCGGGCGCGTTGTTCGCCTTCATTACCTCGTTCGATGAGGTGGTGATCGTGCTGTTTGTCGCAGGGTCCGGGCAACGCACCATCCCGCTCGAGATGTGGTCGGGCATTCGCGAGCAGATCAGCCCCACCATTCTGGCAGTCGCGACGATGCTGATTTCGATTTCGATCGTCCTGCTGGTAACGCTGGAGATGCTGCGACGGCGCAACGAGCGCATTCGCGGGGTCACGCCAGGCTGACGACTGCCGGGCGCTTCCATTACAAGCCTTGAGCGGGCGCGGTCCTTTCATCCTGGACCGCGCCCGTTCTTTTTTCTTCCCTCGTCACTGTCGAACTCTGGACAGACCGGCGCTTTGCCTCTATCTGGTCAAGGAATTAGAGAGTGTGGGGGTCCGCCTATGTACCGCGACAACACGCTTATCCCGACCGAGGCCATTCGCTTGGCGGCGCTTGGCGCCTTGACGCTGCGGCCATTGCATTACGCGGAGTTGGCGGAGGACGTCCGTCACTTCACGCAGCGGATTGTCGGGCCGTCCCTGGACCTTGTCGGCACGCCGGTGGAACTCCTTATCGTCGAAGGGCTGATCGAACCCGTGGACGGTAAGGGTATGGAAGACAACGCCTGCCTTCGCCTGACTGCGGACGGCTGGGCCGAGTTGACGCGCCTGCTCACATCGTCGCTGCGTGCGCCCACCAACGACATCAACAAGCTGATTATCGCGCTCAAAATGCGCTTCCTGCACATCCTGGAGGAAGACGACCGGCGGGAGCAGGTCGATCTGCTGGTGGAGATGATTGAGCGCGACCTGATACGCCTAACCGATCTGCGCGCGACCTACGCGGGCGAGCCCGGCTACTTCATGAATTGGCTGGAGCAGGATATCGAGTCCACGCAGCGTCGGCTGGTGTGGTTCCGGGACCTGCAACAGCGTCTGAATTAGAGCGCGCGCGAGGGCCGGGCGGTTATTTGATGTTCGCCTTGGCAAGATATTCGCGCAAAACATCGACTATGCTGATCATCCCGCAGAGCATTCCGTTCACCGTGACCGGCATGTGCCGGATACGTCGGCGGCGCATGAAGACCATCACGGTGTAAAGGTCGTCGCTGGGCTTGCACGAGTAGACGTCGTGCAAGGTGACGTCTGCCAACTTCTTTTCCAGGTAGGCCGCCCCGTGCTTCGCCAGTCCGCGCACGATGTCGCGTTCGGTCACGATGCCCTCGACTCTGCGACCGTTCCCCGACAGGATCACAGCGCCGATATTGTGCTTCGCAAGCTCCGCAACCGCGCTCTGAACCGCGATGTCCGGGCGCAGAGTAACGACGTTCTTGCCCTTGCGCTCCAGCACTTCGCTGACCTGCATCAACCCGCTCCTCTCCCACGCCGCTGACAACAAGAGAAGCGTGCGAGGTCTTAAGGTGGACTTAACGCTTCGGGTTTTCAGTAAAGGTGCTGGCCGCCGGTGACGAAAACCTCGGTGCCGGTGACATAACCGAAGTCGGCGCTGCAAAGCTGGAAGACTGCGCCCGCAACCTCCTCCGGCGTGCCCATGCGGTGCATCGGGATGCGCGGAATCAGCGTTTCGTACTCCGGCCCGACCATCGAGGTTTCGATCTCTCCCGGTGCTACGGCGTTTACCCGCACGCCAAGCTCTGCGAACTCCACCGCCATCTCCCGCGTCAGCGCCGAAAGCGCCGCCTTCGAGGTGGAATAAGCGGAGCCTGCGAAGGGATGGATCGCGTGCCCGGCAATCGAGGTGATATTGACGATGCAGCCCTTGCCCTTACGCAACGGAATGGCGAAGCCGCGTGCCAGGGCCAGCGGCGCAAAAAGGTTCAACTCGAACACCGTACGCCAGTCGCTCAGGTCGCCGTTGAGGATGCCGAGGCGTTCCTTGAAGGGTGTCTTCGGCGAGATGGCCGCATTGTTGACCAGCGCGTGGATCGCCTGCCCGTCGAGGATCTCCGTCGCTTCCTGAAGGAAATGCGCGAGGCTGTCGGGGTCGCCAAGGTCCGCCGTGATGTGGTGCGTCCAGTTCGGGTCGCGCTGGCACTCGACCGGCACCTCCTCGCGGGAGCAGGTGATGATCTGCCAGTCTTCCCGGCTGAATCGCCGCACCGTCGCGTGGCCGATGCCGCGACTCGCTCCCGTCAGCACGACTGTTTTGCGTGGATCGCTCATAATGCCGGGAAGTGTAACCGATTCATCCCGCGATGCCAGCCGTTGCGATCAGGGGTCGGGAACAAGCACCGCCGCGCCCTGCAATTCGCCCTCGCGAAGCCGCCGCAACGCCTCGTTCGCCTCGCTCAAGGGAAACGTTTCTACCCGCGTCTTCACCGGGATTCTTGGGGCAAGCTCCAGAAACTCCGCGCCGTCGCGGCGCGTCAGGTTCGCAACCGACACCACCGTCTTCTCCCGCCACAGGATATCGTAAGGGAAGCTCGGGATGTCGCTCATGTGGATCCCGGCGCAGACCACCGTTCCGCCCGGCCGCACGGCCCGCAACGCCGCCGGAACCAGCGCCCCAACCGGCGCGAAGAGGATCGCCGCGTCGAGTGGCTCGGGCGGCGGCGCGTCGCTGTCCCCGGCCGAGGCCGCTCCCAGTTCGCGGGCAAACGCCTTGGCCGCTTCGTCCCCCGGCCGCACCATCGCGTGCACCCGGCGGCCCTGCCAGAGCGCCACCTGCGCGACAATGTGAGCCGCCGCGCCGAAGCCGTAGAGGCCCAGCCGTTGCCCCTCGCCCGCCTTGCGCAGAGCGCGGTAGCCGATCAGCCCGGCGCAAAGCAGCGGCGCCACCTCGGCGTCGCTTTGCGGACCCGGCATTGCAAAGCAGTAGCGTGCGTCGGCGACGGCGTACTCGCCATAACCGCCGTCCAGCGTGTATCCGGTGAAGCGCGCGGCCTCGCAGAGGTTCTCCTGCCCGGCTGCGCAGTAGACGCACGTTCCGCAGGTCCACCCCAGCCACGGAATGCCGACCCTCTCGCCGATGCGCAGACCTTCGACCCCCTCGCCGAGCGTCTCGACGCGCCCGACGATCTCATGGCCCGGAATCAGGTGGTCCTTGGGATGCGTCAGGTCGCCGTCGCAGACATGCAAGTCGGTGCGGCACACGCCGCAAGCGGAGACCTTCACCACCACCTGTCCCGGCCCTGCCTCCGGAGCGGGGCGCTCCACACACTGCAACGGCGCTCCTACGCGTTCCAGAACCATTGCTTTCATGGCGGATTTCCTCCCGCTACGCGCCGGGCCGGGCGTGTCCGGCGCAGCATCGATTTTGCAACCCATCCGGCTAATTGAGACAAGACCTGCGGCGCTTAACATCAAATCAACACGTTTATGGTCGACTCCAAGTGAGGCTGGACCGGCGACATCCTGCACGAGGAGTCTCGATGATATTACGACAGACCTTGCTCGGCGTCAGCGCGGGCGTCGCATTGCTGGTCTCCACCACGGCTTCGGCGACGGTCGAAACGCCCTTCCTGCAATCGGCCGAGGTCGCGCCGTCGGTAATCGGTGTGGGCTCCGGCTGGATCGTCGGAAGCGGTTATGTGATGACGGCGGACCACGTGGTGGAACGCTGCAGCCGCATCCAGCTCGACGCGTCCGACGGCCGCCGCGTCCAGGCCGTCGTGGTCTCGCGCGACCCTGGGCACGACGTGGCGGTGCTGCATGCCTCGCTGTTGTCGGACGTCCCGGCGATCCCGCTCGCACAGTTGGGCGCGCAGCCCGATGAGCGGGTTCACATCGTCGGATTTCCCGACAGCAAGAATTCCCTGGCCGTTTCTCACGGGACCGCCGTCGCCGCGACGGGCGGCAGGGTGATCACCACGCATCCCGACAACGAGGGTTTCCCGCGCATGGCGATGCAGACGCGGCTCGACTTCGGGTCGAGCGGGTCGGTCGTGATCAACAAGCGGGGGCGCGCGGTGGGCCTGGCGGCCGGAATGCTGAACACCGAGCGCTATAACCGGGAAAGCGGCCGCAGCGCCCCGCCGATCGGCTTCGCGGTTCCCGTGTCGGGGCTGCTGGACCTGCTGCCGGACGGGATGCACTGGCCTGCCAGCCTCTCCAGCGACCCGCTTTCCCTCGAGGAGATCGAGCGGCGCGTGGTGCGCGTGATCTGCCACGGCTGACGGCTTGCGGGAGCCGCCGCGCCTGGCCACGTTTTTTTTGCGAGGCGATTCAGATCTCAAGCCGAAGCGGCTTGAGATCATTGCCCTCTAGCCGGTCCCGGTCGGGCCCCGCAGGAGGATCGGACAGGGGGCCGTGCGCAGAAGGTCGTCGGCGACGCTTCCGAGAACGGTTTTCCGAATGCCCGTGCGCCCGTGCGTGGTCATCGCGATTAAAGGCTCTTCGAACTGTTTCGCGTACTCGGCAATGCGCCGCGCAGGTTCGCCGCTGGGAAACACATGGATGGACGGTTCGACGCCATGGCGGGTCTCGACGGTTTCCGCCACATCCTTGAGATAGCGCTCCTCATCGACACCGCTGCTTTGCACGTTCGGCTCCATGCGCAACGACGGAGGCGCCGCCCGGAGCAGCCGCAGTTCCGCCCGCAGCGTCTTGGCCAGCCCGGCTGCGTCAGGCAGGATCGCCTCGGCACGGCGCGAGCCGTCGAGCGCCACCAGGACGATCTGGATCGCACCCAATGTTCGCTCCGCCGCCTTCGGGCCCAGCACCAAAACCGCGCTTCCAATATGTCGAATCACATCTTCGGCCACGCTGCCGACCACCACTTCCGCCAGCGATCGGCGCGCGTGCGTCGCCATGCAGAGCAGCGTGCCGTCCCGCGCCTCGACTTCTGCGACGATCTTCGCTGCAATCGATGGATCGATCATCGTCTCGATCTCAATGGAGCGCTCTCCCATCCGCCGCAATGCCTTTCCCAGGTGATCCCGCCGCGTCGCCGCCTCCGCAGCGCCGGACGCGACGGAAAGAAGCGACACCGGAACGCTGAGTTGGTGGGCGAGGGAGCGGGCGACGGGAACCGCTTTCAGATCCGCCTTCGCTTCCGACCCCGTGACGACAATCCGCTGAATCATGATCCGACCTCCCGATTGCACGTGCCTGATTTGGGACAAGAATAAAGCATTCGGCAGAGCCGTGCCTTGACAGGGGTCAAAAGGTCGCGAAGCTGTCCAGGCAGGCGCGTCTTTCCCGGTCCAGCCTTTCAGGAGCCCCCTCCCGCCATGTTCTACGCGACAAACGAGCACCACGGCCTGCGGCATAACCCCTTCAATGCCTTGATCGTTCCGCGTCCCATCGGTTGGATATCCTCCCAGGATGCGGCGGGGCGCGTGAACCTTGCGCCCTACTCGTTCTTCAACGGTGTCGCCTATCACCCGCCGCAAGTCATGTTTTCGGCCACCGGGCCCCATAGCCAAGGCGGCGACAAGGACTCCCTGGCGAACATCCGCGAAACCGGCGAGTTCGTGGTGAACCTCGCGACCTGGGAGCTACGGGAGCAGATGAACCTTACAGCCGCCCCGGCGCCGCGCGGCACCGACGAATTCGAGGTGGCTGGCCTGACGAAAGCACCTGCCCGCCTAGTCGCGCCGCCGCGCGTGGCCGAGAGCCCGGTGCATCTCGAATGCAAGCTGGTAGAACAGGTGGAACTCCTCACCGACGAAACCGGGGACCGCAACATCGTGACCTTCGGCCATGTCGTCGGCATTCACATCGACGAGCGCATCATCAAGGACGGCGTCATCGACATTCACGCCATGAACCCGATTTCCCGGCTGGGCGGAAAGGACTATGCGCGGGTGACGGAGGTGTTCGCGATGACGCGGCCAAGCTGGCCGGTTGAGGGCTAGGCCCTGCGCGCCGAAGGCTGGCGGTCCTGCCTGCCTTGGTTCACTCCGCCGCGCGCTGAGCCGCCGTCATCGGGCGGCCGACGGCTGTGGCGCGGACGCGGGATTCGATAAAGGTCTCGGTGCCGCCGACGCTGGCGCGCAGGTCGTCGCGCTCCATCGTGACGGCTATCCCGCCAGCCCCGGCCCGCTCCGCCGCCGCAAAGGCTTGCCGCCGCGCCGTCTCCTCGGCCAGGGCATAGGCCCGCTCCAGGTCGGTGAAGTCGCGGCCGCCGTCGTCCAGATGCACGCGGTAACGCTCGCCCAGGGGAGAGGAGATCAGCACGGTTGCCCGCTGGATCACCGCGCCGACGACGGCGCCAACGGCATTGCAAACCTCGGCGTGGAGCGGGACGACGGCCTCTGTCGCCAGCCGCTCCCCCACCGCCGGAAAGTAGGTTCCAGCGGACGCTCCCGCTGCAACCAGCGGATGACCCAGCCGCAGCCCAACTGAAAGCAACGCCCCCTCGCGCGGCTTACGCGCCGCCCGCCTGACCAGCGCCGCCACCCCTGGCTCGTCCGGATTTTCGGCGGTCGCCGCAGCGGCGGCGACAGCCTGCGCCGCCTGATAGGTCAACTGCTCATAAACGGCGGCGCCGACCGAGGCAGTGTCGGGCAGCTCGTTCCAGCCCGCCGCTTGCGCCTTCTTGCGCCAGATCTCCGCGCCCAGTTCGGCGGCGCGCAGCGACCAGCCGGAAAGATCGCCGCGCAGATGCGCCGCGTCGCTCGGCGTGAAGGCGGCGCGGATCGCAAGCCCGCGTTCCACCAGACGTTGCGCGCCCTGGCGGAGAACGTAGTCCTCTTGCAAGCCGCCGAGGCTGACCGGCCCGTCGTGCAGGCGCTTCAGCATCTCCTGCTCGCCCCGGCTGAGGGCCTGAAGATCGGCAGCCTCGCGGATTTTCCAGATGAACAGGCCGTCTTCCCGCTCCGCCCGCGCCTTGCCCGCCTGATAGGCCAGCGTCGTCTCGACCGAGGGCGCGCGCAGGGCGAGCAAGCTTAGCGGCAAGGCACGGCGCGGCCCAAGTTCGAAAGGCTGTTCCGGCCGGGTGGCGCGTTCGAGCACATGCACCTCGCTGTCGCCGCCGAGGCCGATAGCCGTGACATCGATGGCCTCCACCATCGTGCGCCAGCCGCCGACCGTCGCGCCCTTGCCGTTCAGCCGAGGGTGGCCGTTGCGGATCAGCGCGATGTCGGTGGTGGTGCCGCCGATGTCCGCGACGAAGGCGTCTGCATGGCCGCTGAGGTGCGTGGCTCCGACCACGCTCGCGGCGGGGCCGGAGAGGATGGTTTCGACCGGGCGCAGGATCGCCGCTTCCGCAGATACCAGCGATCCGTCGCCCTTCACCACCATCAGCGGCGTATCGATCCCCAGGGCGGCAAGCTCCCCCTGCACCGCATGCACGAGGTCGTGCAGCAGCCGGATCAGCCGGGCGTTCAGCGTGGTGGTCAAGGCGCGGCGCGGCGCGTCGAGATTGCTGGTCAGTTCGTGCGAGCAGGTGACGGGGAGGCCCGTCGTCTCCCGCACCATCGCCGCCACCGCGCGCTCGTGCGAGGGATTGCGCGTGGCGAAGTAGCCCGCGACGGCGAAGGCGGAGACGTTCGCCGCGTGCTGTTCGATGGCGGCGCGGGCGGCGGCTTCGTCCAGCGGTTGTTGCGCCTCGCCCATCGGGCTGTGGCCGCCGGGGATGTAGGCGACGGGATCGCCCTTCAACACCTCGCCGAGACCGCTTCGGCCCAGCGATTCCGCGCCCTGTCCGATCAACAGCAGGCAGACGGGACTGCCGTGCCCCTCTACAATCGTGTTGGTTGCCAGTGTGGTCGAGAGCGAGGCGAATCCGATTTCGCCGGGATTGCCGCCGGGCAGAACCGCGCGCAGCGCCTCGCCGATCCCCACCGCTAGATCGTGCTTCGTCGTGAACGCCTTCGCGGAGCGCAGCACGCGGCGGCTCGCGCTGTCGTAGAGCGCCGCGTCGGTGTAGGTCCCGCCGGTGTCGATTCCAAGCAAAAGCGCCAATGCTGCATCCTCGCTGCGTCCGCCCGCTCACGCGCGGAAAACCACACTCTCCGGTAGTCGCTTATGATTAGAGGCAGTGCGTCCGCGCGGCCAGTGCAAAAGCGACCGCCTTGCCCGCCTCCGCGCCGTGGCAGGGGTGCGAAAGGCGGTTGGAGCCGAGGGCTCACAGCGTGTTGAACGCCGTAAACCGTTCAGCAAGCTTTGCGGCCTTAAATCGAACTGGACAAAGGCCACATCTGCTAAGTTAATCCGGCCTGGCATTACATCAATTCAGACTCGGTACCGGGAGGAGCGTGTTGGATAAAGGCGCAAGCGACGGCGGTGAGACCGAAAACGGTGCTTCGACGGTGCGAACCGTGGCCGGAAGCGGTGTGAGCGCGGGACCGGGCGTGGCTCCGGCTTCGACATACCTGGGCGTGCATCTGATCGTGGAGTTATGGCACGGTCGCCGGCTTGCCGATTTGGCTCACGTCCGCGAGTCGCTGCGGAGGGCAGCCATCGCCACCGGCGCGACGGTGTTGCGCTCGGAGTTTCACGATTTCGGCAGTGGATACGGCGTGACCGGCGTGGTGCTGCTCGCGGAATCGCATATCTCCATCCACACCTGGCCGGAGCACGACTACGCGGCGCTCGACCTGTTCATGTGCGGCACCGCCGACCCCTATAAGGCGCTGCCGATCCTTGCGGAGGCGTTCGAGACGGTCGAGATGCAGCTTGTCGAGCACAAGCGCGGCATGAGCGTCACCGGCTGGACCCGGGCGAGCGAAAGCATGCTGAAACCCGAGTGCTGACAACGCCCGGCGGCGCATAGGCATTCGTCGGCGCCAGGGCCTCGCAATCACGGCACGAATGGCGCGGCTCAAATGACGCTGCACGGGCACTCTCCGTCGCGTTCTCGCGTGCCTGCCAAGGATGCCGGGACGAATCTGCTCAACGGTACGACGGCGGGGAATCCGGGGAAGCGGAGTTTCGAAGGGATGACGACGGCGACGATCTCCTCCGGTCCGATGGGGGCCGCGGCGGCGGCGGGACTGACGCTGTTCTTTACCTTCTTCATCGCGGCGACCTATGGATTCGGGATCTATCTCTTTCCCGTCATCATGTCGGACATGCGCGCCGACCTCGCCTTTATCTATCAGCAGGCCGGAGTCATCACCGCAGCCTCGCAGGCCGGGTTCCTGGTCGCAGCCTTCACCAGCGGCGCGATCACGCCGCGCATCGGCGGCGGGCGGGTGGTCGTCGCCTCGGTCGCGATCACGGTGGCCTGCCTTCTGGGACTGGGCGTGGCGGAGAACATCTGGGTGATCGGCGCGCTGCTCACGATCCTCGGCGGCATGGCGGCGTCGGCCTACATCCCGATGGTGGAGGTGTGTCAGCGCGCCATCGGCATCCGCCACCGGGGCAAGGTCCTGGGGCTGATTTCCAGCGGAACCGCTTACGGCGTCTTCGTCAACGGGCTGCTCGCGCCGTACCTGCTCGCCAATTCGCACTGGCGCATCATCTGGGTCACGGTGGGCGCGGGCACCGGTATGGTGCTGGTGCTGGCCTTCCTCTACCTCTCCACGCGCGGCCTGCTGTCCGGCCCGCCGCCGGAGGAGCGCG
>SKZV01000096.1 GCA_007127165.1 Rhodovibrio sp.
ACATCGTGGAGGACCTGGGGCGCGGCCTGCATGCCGCCGGGAAGGCGACGGCGTGACCGGGGCTACGGCAAACACGCTGACCGTGGACGGCAAGGCCGTGCTCGCGGGCAGCGGCGGACGTGCGTTCGATCCGGCTTTGCCGACCGTTGTGCTCCTGCACGGCGCCGGGATGGATCACAGCGTCTGGGCCTTGCAAAGCCGTTATCTGGCGCATCACGGGCGTAACGTGCTGGCCGTGGATCTGCCGGGGCACGGACGTTCGGAAGGCCCGGCGCTCGGTTGCATCGAGGCGCTGGCCGACTGGCTGGTTCGCCTGCTCGACGCGGCGGGCGTGGCGCGGGCGCGGCTTGCCGGGCATTCGATGGGCGCGCTGGTGGCGTTGGAATGCGCGGCGCGTCATGGCGCACGCGTGGAGGCGCTGGCGCTCATGGGCGTCGCGGCGAAGATGCCGGTTCATCCCGATCTGCTTGCCGCGGCCGAAGCGAACGATCCGGTAGCGGCGGAGATGGTCGTCGATTGGGGCTATGGAGCGCGCGCGCACCTGGGCGGCCATCGCGTTCCGGGGTTATGGATGGCCGGGAGCGGACTGCGCCTGCTGCAACACGCTGCGCCCGGCGTTCTGCATCGCGATTTGGCCGCCTGCAACGCGTATCGCGGCGGCGGGGAGGCGGCGGCGAAGGTCGCTTGCCCGGCCCTGCTGCTTCTGGCGCCGGACGACAAGATGACCCCGGCAAAGGCCGGGCGAAAGCTGGCGGCTGCGATTCAGGGCGCGGAGGTGGTGGACCTCCCGGCATGCGGTCATATGATGATGGTCGAGCAACCGGATGCGACGCTTGATGCGCTATTAAGGATGATTTGAGCCCTGGAAGGTCCGATGCTGCTCCTGGCAGGGGATCGCTCGCTTGACCGCCTTTCGTGAGCTTTGTAAACGAGCAGTCCGCGCCGCGGAATTTGGGAGCAAGAAACGATGAAGACGTTCAGCGAGACGCTGCACGCCGGGTTCGATCAGGTGATGCATCTGGCCGGGCCGCCCCTGGCCGACGAGCATTCGGATTTTCAGCATATCCAGATATTCGATACCAAAGCCAATGGCCGCGTGCTGGCGCTAGACGGAATCGTGCAGCTTTCCGACAGGGACGAGGCCGCCTACTCAGAAATGCTGGCGCATCCGCCGATCCTGGAGCACGGCGCGGTGAAGCGGGTCTTGATCATCGGCGGCGGCGACGGCGCGGTGGCGGAGGAGGTGCTCAAGCACCGCTCGGTCGAGGCCGTGGATCTGGTGGACATCGACGCGCGCGTCGTGGACCTCTCGCGGGATTATTTCGCTCATGTCAACAGAGGCGCCTTCGACGACCCACGGCTCACCTTTCATGCGCGCGACGCCTTCGAGTTTTTGGCCGAGACGGCGAGCGGACACTACGATCTCGCCATCGCCGATCGTCCCGATCCCGTGGGCCCGGCGGAGAGCCTTTTCGCGGAAGACTTCTATGCCCGCCTGCAATCGGCACTGGCGGAGCGCGGCATGGGGGTCTTCCAAACCGGCTGTCCATTCTTTCAGCCGGATGAACTGCGCGAAACCATGACGCTGCTGCGGGGCAACTTCGCCAACGCCGGGGTCTATCTAACGGTGGTGCCGACCTATACGGGCGGCTTCATGGCGTTGACCTGGGGGGCGAACGGGCTGGCGTTCGGCGAGTGCGATATCGAGACGCTGACCCGCCGTTTTCATGCGGCAGGACTGAAGACCACCCATTATACGCCGGACATGCACCGCGCCGCACTGGCCCTTCCGCCCTGGCTCGCCCGGTTGGCACAGGGGTAAAGGGCCGTCCGAGGCGGCGGCGGCGCCTCGCACATCCGTGCAAAAATCGGCCGGAACAGCGAGGCGCCCCGTCAGTCGAGGTCGAAATAGTGGCGCAAGGCGTGGGCGGTTTTCTCGCTGACGTAGTAGACGCCGTCGTCGATCTGGCTGCCGTCGTCGCTCCACACGGTCGAATCGTAGTCCCAGCCGATCAGGTAGGCGACCTTCTCGGTGTCGCCGAGCAGGCGGCGCAAGCGGCGGGTCAGCGCCCCCTCGAAGTGGGAGAGCGCGCGGACATCGGCCCCGTCGGTGTGGGCGAGCAACTCCTTCATCGTCACCCGGCCGTTCTTCTCCGCGAAGAGCCTCAGCCGCTCCTTATGAATCTCGGAGAGACCATGCATCAATCGCGTGGTCAGTTCGGGCGTGAGATCCACTGGCTGCCGCAGACGGAAGCGCGCCTTCCGTCCGGCAGTACCCTTACCTTCGCCATTGGCGGCGACCTCCTGGCCCGTCAGGACGCTCAGCAGTTCGTTCTGGGTGGACTTCGACAAGCTGCGGAAGTCCGACTTCTCTATCACCAGGCGCATCTCGGCTGTTCCTCCCCGCATCTGGCGCGTGGGCCCCTTGCCCAGGTCACGCCATTCTGCTCCGTGTATCTTCATTGGAGACAAGCCTCTCGCGCAGAGGGACACTCTCTCGCACGCGACGGCCTCTCACTATTCTGCGACGATAGTGCCGCGGGCTCAAGCAGGGCGCTCTTTATGCGCTTGCAACAGGCCGGACCGGTGTCCCCGGAGCCAAGGAAAGCGCCCGATCCGCCCGGCCCTGGTTGACCGCGATCTCCACCAGCCCGTTCGCGTTCTCATACCAGAAAGCCCCTCCGCGCGGTGCGTCGGCAAAGGTTCGGGCGTAGCGCAGGCGCTGCCCGTCGACGTGAAGCTCGCCGTGCTTCGGCAATGTGGCGGCGCGCAAGCCGGTCATGGCGTTTCCGTAGACGTCCACATACACCACCTCGGCCAGATCCTCAGGCCAATCGGCGCCTACGAGGGCCGGAATCTCAACTTCGGGGCCCGGCGGCGAATCGCCGCAGGCCAGACGCGCGGCGACTGGCGCAAACAGGTCGCGCCCGTGAAACGTGGCGGAAAGCCGCTCCGGCCGCCACGCGATGCGCCATGCCTGTGCAGCCGGGTCCCGTTTCGCCGTCGGCAGCAACAGTCCGTTATCCGGCCCGACGAACCAGCGTCCCTGCGCCCGAACCGCTAGCGCACCCCGTTCCGTGCCCACGCCGGGGTCGACGACGCAAAGAAACACGCTGCCCGCCGGAAAATCCGGCGCATAGGCAGCCAGTAGGTAGGCGCTCGAGCGTGGATTGAATGCCGGGGCGTCGGTGAATAGATCGAGTACGCTCACCCCCGGCGCAAGATGGGCGAGCACCGCCTTCATCTGCGCCAGGTAGGGTCCCTGAACTCCAAAATCCGTCATCGTCACGATCATGCCATAGCTCCAGTTTATGACCTTGGAGGGCAGGGAGTCGCGCTTCACGGGCGATTGCGACTCGACAGGCTCAACAGCCCCTTCTATAGTGCGCAGCGCTATCTCGCGCCCTATATATAGTCGAACGTAGCGATGTTAGACACAAGACGTGTGAAAGGTTCTTAAATCCGATGAGCTGGACCGACGAGCGCATTCAAGAGTTGACCAGTCTATGGCAGGCGGGGCACAGCGCATCCGAAATCGGCAAGCGCCTTAGCGTTTCGAAGAATGCCGTGGTGGGGAAGGCCCATCGCCTCGGGCTGCCGTCCCGCCCCTCGCCGATCAAGCAGGGGGAGGCGAAGGGGGAAAAGGCATCCGCGAAGCCGCGTAAGAGCGCGCAGGCAACGAGTGTCGCACCGCTGGCGGCTTCGACACAGCCGGAAACCGCGCAGCCCAAAACCGCGCAGCCCAAAACCGCCCAGCCCAAAACCGCCCAGCCCAAAACCGCGCAGCCCGAAACGGTCCAACCCGCAACAGCCCAACCCGCAACGGCAAAGGTTGTTACGCCCAAGACAGAGTCCGAAGCCCCCGCCGTGCAGAATGAGGCGATCGAAAGCCACTCTCCGGCGAACGAGGCCAAGAAGGCGGCCCCGCCCGACGCCGCCCGCGCATCTGCTGCCGCACAGGCAAAACCGGAGGCCGCCCCATCTGCCTCTGCTGCCACCTCTCCGGGCGCTGCCAAGCCCACCGTAAAGGAGAGCGGCAAGAAGGCGAAATCGGGCCGTTCGCTGAAAAGCGTCGGCGGCGGCCGCAGTGGCGGGCGTTATCCGACGGAAGGACGCGGCATGCGCAGCGGCTGTCTTTGGCCGTTCGGCGATCCGGGAGATGCGGATTTTCATTTCTGCGGCGCCGACTGTGTGCCCGGCAAGCCTTACTGCGCCGAGCATGCGGCGCGCGCCTATATCACCCGCTCCCGCGACCGGGACGAGGAGGCAGCCTGAGCCGCCCTCGGGTTGAAGCGGGAGAGAGAAAACGCCCTTCGATCGCGCAAGCGGTTGAGGGGCGTTTCCTTATCCACCCTATGCCCCGGCTCTATGCTCATAGCCGCGGCATCCGGAAGGGCTGAGTCACTTCATAGGCACGCGCCGCCCGCAGCACCAAGGCGTCCTCGTGCATGGGCCCGACAAGCTGGAACGCCACCGGCAAACCAGCCACCGTAAACCCGCATGGCACGGAGGCTGCCGGTTGCCTCGTCATGTTGAACGGATAGGTGAAGGGCGTCCACTCCGGCCAGTTCCAGTGGCCATCCTGCTGCGGACGGGTGTGCCCGGCGGCGAAGGCGGGGATCGGCATCTGCGGGGTCAACAGCAGATCCCAGTCTTCATGAAATAGCCCCATGGTCTTCGCCATTTCCAGCCGCAGTTTTTGGGCGTCCATATGCTCGAACAGCGACAGCTTCGCACCATGGTCGGCGGCTTCGAGCAAGCCGGAATCCATGCGGGCCCGCATTGCCTCGTCGGCAGGGCGAAGCGCGTGACCCGCACCGGCGCACCATAACGTGTTGAAGCCCTCCTTATGCGGCGGCAGGTCCGGTTCCGCTTCCTCCACGATGGCGCCGAGTTCGGCATAGCGCCGGGCGGCCGACTCGACGGCTGCCGCAATTTCGGCGTCGACGGGATAGCCGCCCAGCGTGCGGCTGTAGGCGATCCGAAGTCCCTTCACCCCGGCCTCAAGGCCAAGCGCCATGCCGACACCGCCGTCGGGCGTGACGTCGGGATCTCGCGGATCGGGCAGCGAAAGGACTGCGAGCATCAGCGCGGCATCGCCCACGGTCCGCGTCATCGGACCGACGTGCGCCAGCGGTCCATAGGGCGCGGGCGGGTAGGCGGGAACCCGCCCGCCGCTGGGCTTGTGGCCAAATGTGCCGGTGAAGGCGGCGGGAATGCGGATCGAGCCGCCTGCGTCTGTGCCGATGTGCAGCGCACCCATCGCCGCCGCCGCTGCGGCCGACGCACCGCCGGAGGAGCCGCCGGGCGTCATCTCCGTGTTCCAGGGATTGCGCGTGATTCCGGTTAGAGGCGAATCGGTGACGCCCTTCCAGCCGTATTCCGGCGTTGTCGTCTTGCCGAGGAAGATCGCGTTTTGCGCCCGCAGATGCGCCACGGTGGGCGCGTCGTAGCCAGGATCGATCGCCAGCATTGCACTGTGCGAGCCGCGCCGGGTGGGCCATTCGCGGGTGTAAAGCAGGTCCTTGATCGTAGTGGTGACGCCGTCCAGCCAGCCCTCCGGCGAGCCTTTTTGCCAGCGGGCCTCGGACTTGCGGGCCGCTGCCATAGCCCGTTCGCCGTCCATCAGGACGAAGGCGTTGAGCGCCGGGTCCAGCCGCTCGATCCGATTCAATGTGGCCTGGGTCACCTCGACGGGAGAAAAACGCTTCTCCCGATAGCCTTTCAAAAGCGCGCCCGCGGATAGCTGCGCCAGATCTTCCGACATTGCACGGCCCCTTATCCTGTTTTCTTCTGCCCTGTTTCGAATAACGCTTTAGCAGGCGCGGCCTTTTCGATCCAGCGTCACGGTTGGCGCGACACTCGGAAGGAATTCCGTTAAACATGCCGGTTCAACGACAATCAGGCGCGTTATGTCCCCCTTGAGCGAGGCCGTTCTTTCCCCGCGCGATCGCACGATCAGCCTGGGCGCCGTGATCACGGCGACCTTCGGGATCGGCATTTTCATGGGCACGACGCTGCCGCTGATCGCGCTGATTCTGGAGGGGAGGGGTGTCTCCGGGACGCTGATCGGGCTCAACAGCGCCATGCCGGCGCTCGGCGTTCTGGTCCTGGGGCCGTTCATGGCCACGATCGTGCGCGCCATGGGCGCGATGCCGGCAATGCTCAGCGGCATGGCGGTCGGCAGCCTTTCCGTTGTGCTGATGCCGGTTCTGCCGGACCTCTGGGTCTGGTTCCTGCTGCGCTTCCTGATGGGCTGCGGTCTGGCCCTGCCGTGGCTGGTGGGCGAAACCTGGATCAACGCGGTGACGACGAACGCGATCCGCGCACGGGTGATCGGGCTTTACTCCGCCTCGTTGTTCGGCGGTATGGCGCTTGGCCCGCTAATCGTCCAGTTGACGGGAACGGAGGGGTTCGTGCCGTTTCTCCCGGCGGCCGGAGCGCTGGCGCTCGCCGCCGCACCCTTGATGGCGGCATGGCGGCTGGCTCCGGACATTACTGCGGCCCCGAGTTTACGGCTGAGCGAGGTGATGCTGTCGGCGCCGACGGTCGCGGGCGCGGCGCTGGTCGCGGGCTTGAGCGAGTCCGCCTTCTTCTCGTTGCTGCCGGTCTATGGCACACGCGCCGGGCTGGAGCAGGATGCCGCGCTGACCCTGCTGACGGTGCTGATCGTGGGAGCGATCGTGCTGCAATACCCGGTGGGCTGGCTCGCCGACCGGATGGACAAGCGGCTTCTCCTGGCCTTGATGGCGCTGGCGACGGCGGTCCTCGCGCCGGTATTGATTGTGGTGATCGGGATGCAGTGGCTGGCCTGGGTGTTGCTGTTTGTCCTGGGCGGGCTTGCGCTGGGCTACTACACCGTGGGTTTGGCGCTTTTGGGCGCGCGCTTTGGCCCGGGGGAGCTGGCGGTGGCGAACACGGCCTTCATCGTGCTCTACGAAAGCGGCACCATCGGCGGGCCGACACTTGCCGGTCTGGCAATGGACTTGTGGGAGCCGCATGGCTACATAATCACCGTGGCGGCCTTCGGGCTTGGCTATGCCGTGCTGGCGGCGCGGCGGTATCGTCGGGCAGCATGATGTCGGCCGCGCCAATTTAGCCATGGGCGGCGCCTTTGCACCGTGCCGTGAAGCCGCCGCATTGCTCTGGCTTTCTAGAGCGGGATGACTGATCTGCGAATCGCCATCCCGCTCGGACTTCGTTTTGCGAGGCGATTGGTATTTTGGCGTGCGAATGCGATTTAAGGACTTATCGGCCATGAGCGACCCTATCAAACTTGCGGCGGCCCTCGCGGTCTCGGTGCTGCTGCTCGGCGCGATGCCCGCGGCCGCGGCCGATGATGAGCCGAAAAGCAAGACGGAGCGGGCTGAGGAGTTGGCTCGTGAAGGTGCGGAACGGTTGATGAGCACGCTCGAAACCTTGTTGCGGGCGATCCCGCAATACGGCATGCCTCGGATCGAGGAGAACGGCGATATCGTGATCCCCCGCCTGGACAAGCCGGAGGAGGAACGCGTCCAGCCGGATGCTCCAGAGCCGCACGGCCCCGGCCCGGATGCACCCGAGCCCGAGGACGAGATTGTCATAGAGGAAACTTAGAGCGCGATGATCTCAAGCCACTTCGGCTTGAGCTCTGAATCGCCTCATTCTAGGCGTAGGGTTTCAAGCGGCGGTCGCCGCCCGCGTCTCTCCAGTTCAAGCCTGCGCCATCGCGACCCTGAGCGGTTGCTCCACGAGCCTTTCGACGGGGAGGCGGACGTTTGCAACCGTGCCTTCTCCGGGCACGCTATCCAGCCACAGCGCGCCGTCGTGCCGCTCCACGAGGCTGCGCGTGAGCGGCAGGCCGAGCCCGGTGCCTTCACTGCGGCGCGCGAGGCTGGAATCCACCTGTCCAAACGGTTCCATGACACGTTCGATGTCCGTCTCCGCGATTCCGATGCCGTTGTCGATGACTTGGAGCAGCAGCCCTTTCTCGCTCTCCGGGCGCGCGCGGACGATGATTCTGCCGCCCTTAGGCGTGAATTTGACGGCGTTGGACAGAAGGTTCAGCAGCACCTGCTTGAGCCGTGTCGAGTCGCCAAAAATCTTCAGGGGTTGCGTGGGGATGTCGGCCTCGAGGGTGAGCCCGCCCGCCTCCGCCTTGTAGCGGATCAGGCGCAGGCAGCTTTCGACCACCGAATCGACGTCGACCTGATCCTCGCTAAGGTCCACCTCGCCGGACTCGGCCTTCGAAACGTCGAGAATGTCGCTGATTATGTGCAGCAGGTGCTGGCCGCTTTGCCGGATGTCCGTGGCGTAGTCGCGGTTGCGCTCGCCGATAGACCCGAAAAGCTCGGCTTCCAGCACTTCCGAAAAGCCGATGATGGCGTTGAGCGGGGTTCGCAGCTCGTGACTCATGTTGGCCAGGAACTGGCTCTTCGTGCGGTTGGCGAGTTCCGCCATTTCTTTGGCTCTGAGCAGCGACGCCTCGACCCGCTTCGTCTCCGTGACGTCCTGGAGCGTGCCTGCCGTGCTGACGACGCGGCCGTTGTGGTCGAACAGCGGCTCTCCCAACTCCCGGCCGTGACGCAATTCTCCGAACGCAGTGTAGAATCGGTAGTGGAGTTCGTAGCGTTCACCCTTCGCAATGGCGTGAGAGATGGCGCGGTCGTGGGCTTCGCGATCTTCAGGGTGGATAAAGCGCAGCGCGCCCTCCGGCTTGGCCATTTCGCGGGTGTAGTCTTCCACCGACAGGCCGACGGTCGCCGCCATCTGCTCGGAAGCGAATATCAGGCGGTCCGCCACTTCATCCCATTGCCAATGGCCCAGTTGGCTCAACTTGACGGCGTGGTCCAGCAGGGACGCTTGACGGCGCAACTCCGCTTCCCCGAGTTTCCGTGCTGTGACGTCCTGCGCCGCGCCCAGAATATGGGTGAGCCTGCCGCTGTCGGGATCGCATTCGGGGCGGGCATAGAGATGCACCCAGGAGGCTTCGCAGCCCTTCTCAGTGGCGAGGCGAAATTCCGCCGTCGCGGTTTCGCCGTTGCGGATGCGCGCGTTGAGCCGCTTTAGAATGGGTGCGTCATCGGGATGGACCATGTGATCCCAGCAAGCCTCGCCTGCTACGCAGCTTTGCTTTGGCAGATGGCCCCCGACTTCGCCCACAACCCACTCCAACGTAGCCGCTCCGGCCCCGTCGACGCGGTAGGAGTAGATCATGTTCGATGTCATTTCGGAAACGAAGCGGTAGCGCCGCTCACTCTCCTGGATCGTTTCGAGCGTTCGCACCTTCTCGCTCGTGTCCTCGACGATCCCTTCCAGCCCGACAATCTCGCCCGCGTCGTCGCGAATGGCCCAGACGCTCTTACAGAACGCATAGATCGAGCCGTCGCTGGTATAGCCTTGCCCCTCCACGTTCTGCGCCGTGCCTTGAGCCTTTAGAACGGAGATTAGGCGGTCGTGCTGATCCCGGTCGACGTCAACGTCGCGCAAGGATCTGAATCGCCGATGAAACTGTTCCAGGGTTTCGCAGCCGTGGATGCGGGCAAAGGCGGAGTTCACTTCAAGGAAACGCCCGTCCAGATCGGCGCGGAACATGCCTTCGATGGCATTTGCAAAGATGCTCCGGTAGCGCTTTTCCCGCTCCTGCAGAACGCGCTCGATCCGGCGCTCGGAGGTGATCTCCCGCCCGACCCCGCGATAACCGGTCAATCGGCCGGCCTTATCGCGCATCGGAACGCCTGAGAATTTCAGCCAACAACGCCCGCGTTGCGGATGATCGAAGCTGTATTCGATATCCTTCAGAGGCTCGCCCCGCGCCATTGCTTCGGCCACCCGGGAGCTGGGGTTAGGCTCCGCTCCGAGTTCGGCCATCAGCTCGGGACGCGTGCGGCCGACGAAACCGGGTTTTGCTTTTGAAGGCTTACCGAGTACGCGCTCGGCCGAATGCTGTAGAAACCGCTGCTCCATGTCGGTTTCCCAGTACCAGTCTCCGGCGGCGGTGACCACGTCGTTCAACTGGGTTTGGGTTTCCGCCAAGGCAGCGGCGCTGAGCCCGGCGCGCTGCTCAGCCGACTGGATACGACGCCGCGCTCGAAGCGCCGTCGCAACCGCCGTGACGGCCCCGGCAGCACCCAAGCCGAGGGATGCCATGATGATCCAAAGGGACACGCGCGCAGCTCTCCTGCAATCCACTCAAAAGCAAATTTACGCCTCTGACTAGAAACATACTGGCGAATAACAAGTAAAAATTCGGTAAATGCGCGGCATTGGCATCGGGAACCGTATCAGGAATCGAAGGAAATCAACGAGTGGATCGGCAGATCCAGCTTCTCCCGCCCGCCCAAAAAACCGAGTTCAATGATACAAGCGGCCGCCTGCACCGTCCCGCCAACCTCGCGCAACAACTCTACCGAGGCTCGCAGCGTGCCGCCGGTCGCCAGCAGATCGTCGAGCACCACGACGCGCTGGCCCGGCTGGATCGCGCCGTCCTGGATTTCGATGGTGTCCGAGCCGTATTCAAGGTCGTAGGTATAAGGGACCGTCGGTCCCGGCAGCTTGCCCTTCTTGCGCAGCATGACGAAGCCGAGGCCGAGCCGCAGCGCCAGCGGCGCCGCCACAAGGAAACCGCGGCTTTCGATCCCGGCCAGGATATCGGGCTTATACGCTCCGACGTGGCCCTCCAGCCGGTTCACGGTTTCGTTCCATGCCTCGGCATGTGCCAGCAGCGTGGAGATGTCGTAAAAAAGGATCCCGGGCTTCGGGAAATCCGGCACCTGACGGATGTGCTCTTTTAATTCCATGTCCGTGTGCGCTCCCTTGTGGGCTGGCGTGTGCTGGGTTGGAGGATTTGGCCGAACGCTCGCTTGCCGCGAGGTGCGGATACTACTGAGGGACGGTAGCTGGAACAATCGGATATTCCCGGAAAAACGCGAGCCTGTCACGCGGCTGGCGGCGCTGACCGGCGGCTTGGGAGACCGGTGATACACAGAATTTGGAGCGGAATAACCCTCGCCGGGCCGTTTCGCGCCCGTGTAGGGGTTGCGTCGAGAGCGGTCTTGGCGTTGCATGGTTTTGCATGTCCGGCCCGGCCCAGCTCAAGCCCGGCCCAGCCCGGCATGTTTCTGTCAGTCGAGTTCGAGAGCGAGTTCCCAATGACCCGAGTGCTGCAACGCCAGATCCACCACAGCTATCCCACCGCAGTCGCGGGAGACGGCCCTTACGTCATCGATGCCACCGGCAAGCGCTATCTCGATGCTTGTGGCGGCGCGGCGGTTTCCTGCCTCGGACACAGCCATAGGGCTGTGGTCGATGCGATCCGCGAACAACTCGAGAAGCTGCCCTACGCCCATACGTCCTTCTTCACCAACGAACCTTCGGAGGAGCTTGCGGAGTTCCTGACCGCGCGCGCGCCGGAGGGGCTTGAGCACGTTTACTTCATCTCCGGCGGCTCGGAGGCGAACGAGACGGCGCTGAAACTGGCGCGGCAGTACTTCGTGGAGATCGGCCAGCCGCGCCGCGCGACCTTCATAGCGCGCCGCCAAAGCTACCACGGCAACACACTGGGCGTGCTGTCGGTGGCCGGGAATCCCGGTCGGCAGGCGATCTTCGACCCGATTCTCGCGAAGAACAGTCTGCGCATCGCGCCGTGTTACGCCTATCGCGACCAACGGGCGGACGAGAGCCTGGAAGCCTATGGCCGCCGCGCCGCCGACGAGCTTGAGACCGCGATCCTCGCGGCAGGGCCGGAAACGGTCGCGGCGTTCATCTGTGAGCCGGTGGTCGGCGCGACCTTGGGCGCGGTTCCGGCTGTTCCGGGCTACCTGAAGCGGGTGCGGGAGATTTGCGACAAGTACGGCATCCTGCTGATCTTCGACGAGGTGATGTGCGGTATGGGCCGCACGGGGACGCTCTTCGCGTGCGAGCAGGATGGAGTCGCGCCGGACCTTCTGACCTCCGCAAAGGGATTGGGCGCAGGCTATCAGCCGATTGGGGCGACGCTTCTGTCGGGGAAGATTTTCGACGCGATTGCCCAGGGCAGCGGCAGTTTCCAGCACGGCTTCACCTACATCGGCCATCCCGCAGCCTGCGCCGGGGCGCTGGCGGTGCAGAAGGCGATCGAATCCGAGAAGCTGCTCGACAATGTGCAGGCGCAGGGCGATGCGCTGGTAAGCGACCTCGAGGCCCGGTTCGGTCAGCATCCGCATGTCGGCGACATTCGCGGGCGCGGGCTTTTTATCGGTCTGGAACTGGTGTCGGATCGGGGCACGAAAGCACCGTTCGCGGCCAGCTACCGCCTCAACGGGCGGATCAAGACCGAAGCGATGGCGCGCGGGTTGATGTGCTACCCCGGCGGCGGCACGGTGGACGGCTGGACCGGCGACCACATCCTTCTCGCCCCGCCCTACATCCTCGAAGACAGCCACCGCACGGAACTGGTCGAAAAACTCGGCGAGGCCGTGGAGGCTGCGTTGTCGCAGGTGACCACGTGAGCGCGCCCGAATCCGCCGAACCAACACCCGCCGGGCCAACGCCGGTCGACTCGGGGCCGCCGCTGGCGATTACCGTGGCTCCGAACGGGGCTCGGCGCGGGAAGGCGGACCATCCGGCGCTGCCGATAACGCCGGAGGATATGGCGGCGGAGGCTCCGCGCTGGCGCGACGGCGGGGCGGCGATGTTGCACCTGCATGTGCGCGACCAGGAGGGGAAACATTCGCTCGATCCGGGGCGTTACCGGGAGAGCATCGCGGCGGTGCGCGAAGCGGTCGGACAGGACCTCGTGATCCAGGCGACCAGCGAGGCGGCGGGAATTTTTACTGCCGAAGAGCAGATCGCAGCGATCCGCGCCTTGCAGCCGGAAGCGGTCAGCATGGCCGTGCGCGAGCTGTTCCCGCGCGGCACGGAGACGGCGCCTGCCCGCGACTTCCTGGCGTGGTGCCGCGAGGCCGAAGTCTCGGTGCAATTCATTCTTTACGACAGCGACGACCTGCTACGCTTCTACGAACTGCGCAACGAACGGGCGATTCCGGCGTATCGGAGCTTCCTGCTCTACGTCCTTGGCCGCTATACTGGCGGACAGGTGGCCGCGCCGTTCGAGCTGTTGCCGTTTCTGCAGGAGACGGACCCGGCCTTGGAGCGGGACCCCTGGGCAGTCTGCGCCTTCGGCCCGCGCGAGAGCGCTTGTACAATGGCGGCGGCGGCGCTCGGCGGGCACGTTCGTGTCGGGTTCGAGAACAACCTGCACTTGCCCGGCGGCGCAGTGGCGGCCGATAACACAGCATTGGTCGCGGCGGCGGCGGACGGGGCGCGGGCCATCGGGCGCCCCCTGGCCGACGCGGCGGCGCTGCGGCAATGGATGCGCGACTGGGCAGGCCAAGAACTCGGTGCGTAACGCTCGGCGAGTCGGCATTGAAAAAGGGAGGCGTTTGCCATGTTCAAGACAATCCTGGTACCTATCGACCTCGAGGATGAATCCTCGTCCGCTAGGGCGCTCGACAAGGCGGGCGGGATGGCGAAATCCTTCGGCTCTCAACTCGTGTTGATGACCGTGGTGCCGGACTTCGGCATGGCAATGGTGGCGCAGTACTTCCCACGCGATTACGAGCAGAAGATCATGGAGAACGCGCGGGAGCGTTTGCAGGCGCTGGCGCGGGAAAGCCTGCCAAGCGATACCCAGTGCGAGGTCGAGGTCGGTCATGGCCGCGCCTATGACGAAATCCTGCGGGTGGCAAAGGCGCGCGGCTGCGATCTTATCCTGATGGCCTCCCACCGCCCGGAATTGCGCGACTACCTGTTGGGTCCGAACGCCGCGCGTGTGGTGCGCCATGCCCAGTGCTCGGTGCTGGTCATCCGTGAGTAACCCCTGACCCAACGGGTAACCCCTGACGCAATGGTGAGGGCCACCTCCACAGTAAGGCTTTTCATTTCCGCGCGTTCACGGCATTTTGAGCCAGAACGGCTCGAAGATGGCGAGAGAGTTTGGCATCTTCCGCTGAAGAGATTGTCGGAATCGAAAGGTGAACGCGATGCGCGCCGAACTGCCCGAAGCCGCTGTGAAGCCCGAGATCGATCTGAGCGGACTGTCCCGCGAGCAGTTGGACGAAATGGTCCTCGCCGGACGGGAAGTGGTGGACGTTCACCGCGTCCTGGCAAAGACGAAGGACAACATCGTCGGCGAGATCCTGCGCGGGCAGGGTAAATTTTTCGAATGGGACCACTATCCCAAGGGCGACGTCTACGATCACGAAACGCACGCGCAGTATTACTATCATGCTCACGCGCTCGATCAGCGGTTCGAGGGTGAGCACGGCCATTTTCACACCTTCATGCGGCCAAAGGGAATGCCGAAGGGCGTGAAACCCGCCGCCGTCCCGAACTATAAGAAGCCCAAGGACCCGAACGACGAGTTGAGCCATGTCATCGCGATTTCGATGGACAAGCACGGCGCGCCGTTCCGCCTGTTCACCGTGAATCGTTGGGTCACGGGCGAGGTTTGGTACACCGGCGAGGATGTGCTGCGGATGCTGGACCGCTTCGTCATCGACCACGCCCGGCCAAGCTGGCCGGTCAATCGCTGGATCACCGGGATGGTCCGGCTGTTCCGCCCGCAGATCGAACAGCTTATCAAGAAGCGCGATCGAACGGTCGCCGATTGGCAAGCCAAGCATCCGGACCGCGATGTTTTCGAGGACCGGGAACTTGAAATCACCTCTTACGTCGATGTTTCCATCGACGAGCAGGTGAAGGCTGTGACGGCACGGCTGCGGCAGGGGTAGAACTGGCGGCGGCTCGGGGTTAACTCGCCGAGCCGCCGCGAATCGGTTCGGTCTATTCAGACGGCGCGTAGGAACCGTCTTCGCGGTGGACTTCCTGCCCCGTCACCGGTGGATTGAAGCAGCAGGCCAGAACCATCTCGGTTTCGCCGCGCACGATGTGCTTGTCGTGCTGATCTAGCGCGTACATCACGCCCGGCTTGATGCGGTGTACCTCGCCGGTCTGGCAATCCTCGATGGAGCCGGTGCCGGAGATGCAGTATACGCTTTCGAGATGATGCTTGTAATGGAACGGAAGCTCGGTACCAGCCTCGATCGTCGTGATGTGGAAGCTGAACCCCATGTTGTCTTCTTTCAGCAGCAGACGGACCGAGTTCCAGCCCTCCGCGCTGACCTTCCGGTCGGTCTTGATGGCTTCGTTGTAATCGCGAACGATCATGTAATGCGCTCCTTTTGCGTCCTTGGTTTTCGGCACACCTCATACTTCGCCAGCGCGGCTATTTCCAGCCTGGAGGGATGCTCCACCGACTATGGATGTCAGGATTGCCCGGCCGCCCTGTCTTGCGGTCCTGCGTCGAGCGCCGCATCGACGGCAGCGCAGATTTCCTTCAGGGTGAAAGGCTTGATGATCACGTCGCAGATCAGTGCGTCGAGGTTGTAGGCGCGCTGGCGCTCCGCCGAGTATCCCGTCATCATCAGGACCGGCAGCTTCGGGTAATCCCGCGCCACCTTCAACGCCAGCGCAATCCCGTCAAGGCCGGGCATCGCGATATCCGTCAGCAGAAGATCGAAGCTCCCCTGCGACTCGTGAAGCTTTTGCAAGGCGTCGAGCCCGTCCGCGGCCTGGGTCACCCCATGCCCGCGGTGTGCGAGCGCCCGCGACACAAAAAGCAGGACACCCTCATCGTCTTCCGCCACCAATATATCCGCCATGACCCAACCCGATTGCACGCGCCGTAGCCGCTTCGAGCGGCTCGGCAAAGCCTGCTATCTTACGCTGCCTGCGCCACAGGTCATTACCTCGATTGGGTAAAGGTCAGGGAGAGTTCGTGCGCCGCGTCCGGCGGGTCCTCGATCTGGGTTCTGAATGTTGCCGTTTCGCCGCCCTCCAGCGAGGAGACCTCGGCAGCGAAGGTCCAGGCGGTCAACTCGTTGCCCCCGGAATCGAAGAGTATCACCTTCAACAGGGGGACCGCCCGCGTACCGCCGCCCACGTTGACCACGTTACCCTCGATGACGAGCACGCTGCCGTTGTCGGTCAGTTGGCGGTGACGCTCCGCATTCCGCAGTTCCAGCCCCGGCGCTACCGGATCGACGGAGACGCCCGCCATGGCGTAAAGCTGCGAGGCCGACGGCGCGCGCGCCACGATTTCATAGCGGCCGAACCAGCCGCCAGCGAGCAGGGCTCCCACAACGAGTAGAAAAACCGCCCAGCCAAGCAAACCGCGTCCGCGTCCTCGCCGGGGCGGTTCCGTCTCCATCGCGCGGCGGCGTAATGCATCGCGGCGGGCCTGCCGGTGCGCGGCCATCTGTTCCGGGTCGGGAGCGAGCACCGGCGGGCCGTCGCCTTGCTCCTCGCGCTGGTCGCGCGCGCCCAGAGCCTCGCGCGCCAGCGCGCCGAAGTCGGAGTCTGCAGGGCCGGCGGAACCGGACTCGCCTGCTTGCCCCGCGGGGGCCGTATCGTCCGGGTTCGCTGCGATGGCGTGCGCCGGCGATGGCTCTCCCGGCTCGGCCTGTGCCTCCTCCGGCGTCGCACGCCAGACGTGCTTGCACTTGGCGCAGCGCACTTTCCGGCCCGAGTCGCCGAGCGTTTGGGCGGCGGTCCTAAACCGGGCGCCACAGGAGGGGCAGGAGAGAATCATCCGCTCACCACGCTTGTAAGCCTTCCACTTCTGAAAACTTATAGGACCGAGCGGGCGATCACGCAAGCCGCGCACTGGACCCGAAGGCTTCGGACGGTCAAAGTAAGCGATTGACGCGCCACCGATTCCCGTCGCCTTCTCTCGTCCGGTACCGGCGGCGCCGCATCGCAATTCCGTTTCGTGTCGCGCGAGGGAGAGGTTTTTGGTTCGCTTTGAGGATGTCAGTTTCCGTTACGGCACGAGCGCGAACGTTCTCAGTTCCCTCACGTTCCATCTCGAGCCCGGCTCGTTCCACTTCATGCTCGGCGCGAGCGGCGCGGGAAAGTCGTCGCTGCTGCAGTTGATGTACCTGTGGCAAAAGCCCACCGAGGGACGGATCAGCCTGTTCGGCCGTGACGTCGCCGAGCTTTCCCGGGACGAAAAAGCGCTGATGCGACGGCGCATCGGTGTGGTATTCCAGGATTTCCGCTTGCTGGACCACCTGAGCGCGCTGGACAACGTGGCCTTGCCGCTCCGCGTGGCGGGGCGGCGCAGCGCGGCGCTGGACGAGCATGTGGCGGAGCTTTTGACCTGGGTCGGCCTCGGCGATCACATTGAAGCGAAGCCGCCCACGCTCTCGGGCGGGCAGCAACAGCGCATCGCCATCGCCCGCGCGGTGATCGCGCGCCCGAGCCTGCTGCTGGCCGACGAACCGACGGGCAACGTGGACGACCGGCTGGCGCTGCGCCTGCTCTATCTCTTCGAGGAGTTGAACAAGATGGGCACCACCGTGGTGATCGCCACCCACAACGAACACCTGATTCAGCGCTTCAGCCATCCGGTGATCCGGCTGGCCGGCGGCGATACGATTCCGGCGCCCGAACTGCGCCGCGAGGCCGAGCGCCAGCATTTCGGGGAGGCGTGACACCGTGCTGCTGGCTCACCGCGACGTGCCGCTCGACAAGGATCCCTCGGCGCGCTTCCTGCCCTGGCTGATCGCCTTCATGGTCTATCTGGCGGCTCTGGCGTTGGCAGGCGCGATTGCCGTGAGCAACCTGACCGAGCGATGGGATCGCGGCCTATCCGATCAGATGACGGTACAGGTGCCGCCGCCGCGTGGCGAGGAAAACGCCATGCTGCAGTCCGAACGAGTCGCCGCGGCGCTCGAAACTCTTCGTGGGGAACGGGGCGTGCGCACGGCGGAGGTTGTCGACGACGCGGAAATGGCGGCGCTGCTGGAACCGTGGCTTGGCGAGGCCGGGATCCGCGAGGACCTGCCGTTGCCCGCCTTGATCGCAGTCGAAGTGGTGCCCGGCAACCCGCCCGATTCCGAACGGCTGGAGGGGATGCTGCAAGCCGCCGCGCCGGGCGTGGTGGTGGAGGATCATCAGCGTACGCTGGGCCGGTTCCTCGCCGTGACGCAGTCCTTGCAACTTCTGGCGCTGCTGGTGGTGGGGCTGGTGGCGGGGGCGGCGGTGCTTTCCGTGGTTTTCGTCACGCGCACGGGGCTGGCCGTGCATCGTCAGGTCATCGAGCTACTGCACCTGATCGGCGCGCGGGACAATTACATCGCCGGGCAGTTTCAACGGCAGGCGCTGAAGCTGGGACTGGCCGGGGGGCTGATCGGCGTCGGACTGGCGGGCGGCACCATCCTGGTGCTGGGTCAGGTTTTCGCGACGAGCGAGAGTGTGGTGGTGCCGGAGTTGGCCCTCTCGCTCCGGCAATGGCTGCTGCTCGTACTGGTGCCACCGGCGACGGCGCTGGTCGCGATGGCCACCGCGCGATGGACCGTCCTGCGGACCTTGGCGCGGCTGTCGTGACATGATCGGAGCCGGTCGCTGGCAGCGGAAGCGGAGGATGCGGGGCTGGCGGCGCGGCATTCGGGCCTGGTTTGGGGGCGTCCTCGCACTTCTGCTGCTGGCGGTGCTCGTTTGGGGTATCGGTTTCATAACGTTCGCGGCCATGCTGCCCAGGGTCGTCGCCGACGGTTCCAGCCGCACCGACGCCATCGTGGTGCTGACCGGCGGCAGCGGGCGGGTAGACGAGGGGTTTTCGTTGCTGGCGCAAGGTCGGGCGGAGCGGCTGTTCATCTCCGGCGTCTACCGCGGCGTCGCGATCGCGGACTTGCTGCACGTGTCCGACGATGCGTCGCAGGAGCTGGCCTGCTGCCTCGCGCTGGGGTACGAGGCCGGATCGACGCAGGGCAACGCAGTGGAAACGGCGGCCTGGGTCGCGGCGGAGGAGGTGGCCTCGCTGCGGTTGGTCACGGCGTCGTACCACATGCCGCGCAGCCTGCTCGAATTCCGCCGCACGATGCCGCACGTCGAGATCGTCCCGCATCCGGTCTTTCCCGCGCACGTGCGCCAGGACGATTGGTGGCGTTGGCCGGGGAGCGCGTACCTGCTGGCGCACGAATACACGAAATACCTGGGGGCAAGGCTGCGGGCGCTTATCAGCACACCCGCGCTGACAACCGGGCGCACCTGACACCCACACCAAGAGGCTCGATCCTTGCTGCTCCTGCGGTCCCTGCTGTTCAACCTGTTGTTTTTCGCCTGGACGGTGCTGATTTTCATCGTCTATTTGCCGCTGCTCCTCCTGCCCAGACAGTTTCTGGCGAAGGCGGCTGGAGCCTGGACCGGCGGTGTGTTGGCGATCTTGCGCCTTGTCGTCGGGCTCGACTATGAGGTGCGCGGCCGGGAAAACCTGCCGGACGGTCCCTGCGTGCTCGCCTCAAAACACCAATCGGCCTGGGACACCCTGGTCTTCAGCCAGATCGTCCCGGACTCGACCTTCATACTGAAACGCGAGTTGATGTGGGTGCCGATTTTCGGCTGGTACCTTAAGCACTACGGGGTGGTGCCGGTGAATCGCGGCGGCGGCGCGCCCGTGCTGCGGCAGATGCTGCGCGACGCGGAGGCAATTGCGGCAGACGGGCGCTCGATCGTGATCTTTCCCGAAGGCACCCGCACACCGCCCGGAGAAAGCCGCCGCTATCGCTCCGGCGTCTCGGTGCTTTACACCGATATGAATGTGCCGGTGGTTCCGGTGGCGCTCAATTCAGGGCTTTATTGGCGGCGGCGCGCCTTTCGCAAGCTGCCCGGCCGCATCGTCCTAGAATTCCTCCCGCCGATCCCGCCGGGTCTGTCGCGCGAGGCGTTCATGGAGCGGCTGAGGGAAGAGTTGGAGGGCGCGACGCAGCGCCTCGTGGCCGAGGCGAAGGGGGGGAGCCAGGAGCACCCTCAGTAGAGGGCGTCGAGCGCCTTGCCGTAAGCCTGTTTGATCACATGCCGCCGATTCTTCAG
>SKZV01000203.1 GCA_007127165.1 Rhodovibrio sp.
GCGAGGCCGAACGCAGCGGCGAGGACAGCGGCAAGCTGCACGGCGAACTGACCCTCCTGGGCGAGACCCGGCCCTTGACCTTGGACGTGGAATACAAGGGCGAGCGGCGCTACTTCTTCGGCGACGAGCAGATGGCCATGGGGATTTCCGCGCGCGGCACGGTGATGCGCAGCGACTACGGCATGGCCTATGCGTTGGAGCAGGACATGGTGGGCGACGAGATCGAGCTGATCATCGAGTTCGAGGCGATCTTGCAGGAGGAGTGAAGCGGACAGCCGCGCTGATCCGCAGGGCGTGAAGGCGCGTAAGTACGGTCATGACACAAACCGTCCGCCTTCTCCTGGGCGACCAGTTGAGCCGCGATATCTCCAGCCTTGGCGACCTCGACGTGGAGCGCGACGTGGTGCTCATGGCTGAGGTGATGGCGGAGGCGACCTATGTGCGCCACCACCCGAAGAAGATCGCCTTCGTGTTCTCCGCCATGCGCCACTTCGCCGATGCGCTGAAGGCGGAGGGGGTCACGGTGGAGTACGTCCGCCTGGACGATCCCGATAACAGCGGCAGCCTTGCCGGAGAGGCGCAGCGCGCCGTCGCCCGCCATGGAGCGGCGAAACTCGCCGTGACCGAGCCGGGGGAATGGCGGCTCGCCGAGGAGATGGCGGGCTGGCAGGAGCGTTTGGGCCTTCCCGTTGAGGTCCGTGACGACTCCCGCTTCTTCTGCTCGCGCGCTGCCTTCGCCGATTGGGCGGAGGGGCGGAAATCCCTGCGGATGGAGCACTTCTACCGCGAGATGCGGCGTTCGACCGGGCTGCTGATGGAGCCGGACGGCAAGCCGGTAGGGGACCGCTGGAACCTGGATCAGGAGAACCGCAAGGCCATTCCACCGGAGGTCGAAGCCCCGCCGCGCCACGGCGTCGAACCGGACGCGATCACGCAAGATGTCATCGACCTCGTGGCGGAGCGTTTCGGGCATCACTTCGGCACGCTCGACGGCTTCGACTTCGCGGTGACGGCGGACGACGCCAAGGCGGGCTTCGAGCATTTCGTGACGCACGCGCTGCCGCGCTTCGGCGATTACCAGGACGCGATGCGTCTGGGCGATCCGCTGCTTTTCCACGCCCGGATCGGGGTTTACCTGAACGCCGGGCTGCTCTCGCCGCAACGGGTGTGCGAGCGCGCGGAGCAGGCTTGGCGCGAGGGTGACGCGCCGCTCAACGCGGTGGAGGGGTTCATTCGCCAGATCCTGGGCTGGCGCGAATATGTGCGCGGGATTTACTGGCTGAAGATGCCGGACTATGCGGCAAGGAATGCGCTATCGGCGGAGCGGCGCTTGCCGGAGTTCTACTGGACCGGCGAAACCGATATGGCCTGCCTGCGTGACTGCGTGGAGCAGACGCGGCGCGAAGCCTACGCGCATCATATCCAGCGGCTCATGGTGCTCGGCAACTTCGCCCTGCTCGCGGGGGTCGATCCGGCGGCGGTGAATTATTGGTACATGGTGGTCTATGCCGACGCTTATGAATGGGTGGAACTTCCCAACGTGCACGGTATGGCGATCCACGCCGACGGCGGCGTGATGGCGAGCAAGCCTTACGCGGCGAGCGGCAAGTACATCGACCGCATGTCGGATTACTGCAAGCACTGCCGCTACGACCCGAAGAAGCAGCTCGAAAAAAACGCCTGTCCCTTCAACGCGCTCTACTGGCGCTTCATCATGACGCATCGCGAAACCTTCCAGGGGAACCCCCGCATGGCCTTTCCGCTTAAAACCCTCGACCGCATGACGCCGGAGAAGCGAGAAGCGCTGCACGCCAAGGGCGACGGCTTCCTTGAGGGGCTGAGTTACGCGGAGCCGGGCGCATGGTAGCCCGCGCGATGACGCCGCAGGACGGCTGCGCCTGGGTCACCGGGGCAAGCAGCGGCATCGGATGGGCGCTGGCGCTGCGCCTTGCCGATGCGGGCTGGCAGGTCGCCGTCTCCGCCCGCCGCGCCGAGGCGCTGGAAGAACTTGCCGCCGAGCCGGGCGCGCAGGGGCGCATCCACGCCTTTCCCCTCGACGTGACCGACCGCCCGGCGACCGTGGAGACGCTGGACGCCATCGAGGCGCGCGTGGCTCCGGTGGCGCTCGCGGTCCTCAACGCCGGAACGCATCAGCCGATGAAGGCCAGCGACTTCGACGCCGAGGTGATGCGGCGGCTGATGGAGTTGAACTGCCTTTCCATGGCGGAGGGATTGGCGGCTTTGCTGCCGCGCTTTCGGGAGAAGGGGCGTGGGCAGGTGGCGCTGGTGTCTTCCGTCGCGGGCTATCGCGGACTGCCGACGGCTTCGGCCTACAGCGCAAGCAAGGCGGCGGTAATCGCCATGACGGAAGCCCTGCGGCCGGAACTGCATGACGAGGGAATTCTGCTGCAAGTCGTCAATCCCGGCTTTGTCCGCACGCCGCTGACCGACAAGAACCGCTTCACCATGCCGATGCTGATGGAGGTCGAGGACGCCGCGGCCGCGCTGCATCGCGGGCTTGGAAGCACCCGTTTCGAGATTATTTTCCCGCGCCTCTTCTGCTGGCTGATGAAGGTCTACCGGGCCTTGCCCTATGCGCTGGCGCTGCGGCTCGCGAAGCGGATGGCGCCGAGCGAATGAGCGATCTCGACGCCGCCCTGAACAGCTATATCGCCTTCTTCGAGGGGCTGACGCCGGAGCGCCTGGACGAGTTGGACCGGATTTGCACGCCGGACGTGCGCTTCGCCGATCCCTTCAACGACCTGCGCGGCGTGGCGGGGATGCGGGCGGTTCTTCGGCGCATGTACGCCGACGTCGAAGCGCCGTCGTTCCGGGTGACGCGCAAGATGCGGGACGGCGAGGTCGCTTATCTGCGCTGGGTCTTCACCTGCCGCCCGCACGGCAGCGCAAAGGACTTGCGGATCGAGGGCGTGAGCGAGGTGACGTTCGACGAAGCCGGGAGAGTCGCCGCGCACATCGACTTCTGGGACGCGGCGGGACAGCTTTACGAACGGCTGCCTGTCCTGGGCTGGATACTGCGCCAGGTGCGGCGGCGGCTGTCAGTATCGGAGGGCGAGTAGGCGTACACGCTCGCCGGCCCCCCCCAAGAGAAGACAGGGGGCTGCGGTGTCGCTGACGCGACGAGTCTTTCTCCCCTCAGCCGCAAGCGCGGCAGCTCCCCCGGCGGGGAGCGGGAAGGGGGTTTTGTGGGGTGTTCGAATCCGCGCTCTCCCCACTTCTGTCCCGCTCCCCGGAGGGGGAGCTGCCGCGCTTGCGCCTGAGGGGGGACACCCTCTCCGAGGGGCCGCCGAAAAAAGAAAATCGCTCACCCGGAGCTATTCCAACACCGGCGGTAGACGCGGTCGTGCCCCCCGGAGCTTCGCTCCGAACCAGAGCGCCGTGGCGAGCGGCGGCGCGGCGGCGGAGAGGAACATGACCTCAGGTCCATGAGCGTCTGCCAGCCACCCGGCCAGGGCCGGACCCAGCACGCTGCCCGCCGCGACGCTGAGCAACGTCGCCGTGAAGCCGAGCGTGCCGCGATTGGGAAACAGCCGCAGGCTCCAGAACGAGAAAACCGCGCTCACCATCATGATCGCCGCGCCATGCAGCCCGGAGGCCGCGAGCACCGCGCTCCAAGAGGTCGGCGCGAGCGCGATCAGCACGAGCGATAGCGCCCCCGCGGCGAAGATTGCGAAAAACAGCGGGGCGAGGCCGATTCTGGCTTCGATCCGCCCGGTCAAGAGGCCGAGCACGCCGCAGATTCCGTAGGCAAGGAAAATCACGGCCGAGGCAGCGTCGTCCGGCAGGCCAGAGAGACCGCCCGCCGCCACCACCCGATCGGCGGCAAAGGACAGGAACACCGCGTTCGTCATGCCGAAGCAGAGCGCCGTGGTGTAGAGGGGGATGGCGGCGCGCCGAGCAAGGCTGGGGCCGTCCGCGCCCGCGTCGGAGGCCGGCTTCCGGCCCCGGCTTGATGGTAGGCCGGCCATCGCGATCCCCGCAAGTGCGAGGCCGCCGAGCGCGAAGCCGAGCCACGCCCCGCGCCAGTCCAGCGGCCCCTCGGTGACGGCCAGCGCCAGGCCGGCGGCGGCGACCACGCCGAAGGTGGTTCCGGTCGAGACCACCGAGAGCGCGCCGGCGCGCGCCGTGTCGGGCAAAACGCGCTCGGCTGCGTCGTTGAACGGCGCCCAGCAGAGGCCGGCGCTCGCTCCGGCGAGGGCGATCCCCAAAGCGAGGAGGCTGGGTGCCCCGGCCGCCGCCACCACCGCGAAGCCAACCGACGCCGACAATGCGCCCGTGATCACGGACACGCGCTCGCCGTAGCGCCGGCATAACCAGGCGCTCGCCAGCAGCGCCAGAAGGAACGCCAGGAACCCCCCGCTCGCGATAATTCCAGCCGCCGATGTGGAAAGCACGAATTCCTCCCGGAAGGCCGGCAGGAAGAGTCCGAAGCCCATACGCGCGGGGCCGAACGCCACGGCAGTGGCGACAAAACCGGCTGCCGTCAGCCGAATGGCTGGTGTCAACGAGTACCTCGCTCTGCACTGTGCGTTAGGGCGCTGCTTCAAACGATGTTCACGCCTAAATGGCTAGGTCCGCGCCGGATACTTCCCATTCTGCTAACCTGGTGACAGCGTGGCGGTTGCGATTTTCCAAGCGATTTCCGGCAGACAGCTTCGGGTGAGGCCAAGGCCCTTACCCTTCCGCCGCCTGATTGCGTTCCTCCATCTCGCCTTTCCGGTGGAAGAAGATCGTCGCGGTCCCGACTTTTAAGCCCCATTTGGTCACTTCGGCCCGGTTGATGACGACGTTCTCGTCCTGGCGGAACATCCAGTCGTCGAAGTCCAGGGTCCAGTCCTTGCCGTTGACGGCGACCTGCATTCGGTAGCTGAGGTTCACCACGTTGCCGTAGCACTTAACCGCCGCGCTGCCAACCACGTCGCCCGCCGTCGCCCGGTAGCTGTTATCGTCCAGCTTCTCGATGGCCCAGACGCGGCGCTCCTCGTTGCCGTCGGCGTAGTGGAAGTCCTCGGTGAGCGTCAATGTGCGCTTGGCGTCGTCCCACGCCCCCTGGATCTCCACGGTGAACTGCTGGCGCAGCGTGCCGAAGCGGTCCTGGAAAATTCCCCAGGCGCGCGTGCGGCCCGCAAAGAAGCTTTCAAGTGTCAGTCTTGGTCCCTGTCCATCGAAGTCTTCCGGTTTCATCGCATTCGCTCCCGAGCCGCCTTTTGTGAAACATGCCCGTCTCACGTCGCCATCTTCAGCGCTCGAAAGCGATGTGCCGCAGGTCGATGCGGCCCTCCATGAATCCCGCCTCACAGTACGCGAGGTAGTAGCGCCAAAGCCGCCGGAAGCGCCGGTCGAAGCCCATGGCCTCGATTTCCGGCCAAGCCGTTTCAAAGGTGTCGCGCCACCGCCGAAGCGTTTCCGCGTAGTCGCCACCGTAGGCCGCTTCCGCCACCGGAGTCAGCCCCGCAGCCCGGCCCTGCTCGCGCAGGACGCTTGGCGAGGGCAGCATCCCGCCGGGGAAGATGTAGCGCTGAATGAAGTCCGCGCCGCGCCGATAGGCGGGGAAGGCCGTCTCGTCGATGGTGATGGATTGCAGCACCGCCCGACCGCCCTCGTTGAGAAGATCGCGCAGACGCGCGAAGTAGGTCGGCCACCAAGCCTCGCCCACCGCTTCCACCATTTCGATGGAAACGATGCGGTCGTAGCGGCCTTCGATGTCGCGGTAGTCGCGCAGTAGAATCTCCACCCGATCGTCGAGCCCGGCATCCGCCACGCGGCGGCGCGCTTCCTCGAACTGCGCCTGCGAGATCGTGACGGCGGTGACGCGGCAGCCGATCTCCCGCGCCGCATGGAGCGCGAAACCGCCCCAGCCGCAGCCGATTTCCAGCACATGATGCTCGGGCCGCAAGCCGCCCATTTCGGCGATGCGGCGGTACTTCTCGTGCTGCGCCGCCTCCAGGCTCTGACCCGCCTCGGTGAAGACGGCGGCGGAGTAGGTCATCGTGGGGTCCAGCCAAGCCGCATAGAACGCGTTGCCCAGGTCGTAGTGCGCCGCGATGTTGCGCCGGGAGCGGCCCAGACGGTTGGCCCGCAAGGAGTGGATCAGCTTGTCCGACGCGATGTTGGCCAGCGCCGCCGGGGTGATGCGCTTGAGCGCCCGTCGGTTGGCGA
>SKZV01000148.1 GCA_007127165.1 Rhodovibrio sp.
ACTGGCGCGGCGACCCGTCTTCGGCGCTTCTGGAAGTGCTCGACCCCGAGCAGAACAGCACCTTCGTCGATCACTATCTCGACGTGGAGTACGATCTCTCCGAGGTGATGTTCATCACGACCGCGAACACGCTCGACATGCCACCGGCCCTGTTGGACCGGATGGAGATCATCCGAATCCCCGGCTACACCGAGGATGAGAAGGTCGAGATCGCCAAGCGGCACCTGATCACGAAGCAGCGCAAGGAAAACGGACTGAGCGAAGAGGAGTGGTCGATTTCCGATGGCGCGCTGCGCGATCTGATCCGCCTCTATACCCGCGAAGCCGGGGTGCGCAATCTCGAGCGCGAGATCGGAAACTTGGCCCGCAAGGCGGTGAAGGAGATCGCGCTAGGCAACCAGAAGCAGGTCAGCGTGACGAAGCAGAACTTGTCGAAGTTCGCCGGGGTTCCGCGCTATCGCTTCGGCGAGGCCGAGAGCGAGGACATCATCGGTGTTGCGACCGGCTTGGCCTGGACTGAGGTCGGCGGCGAACTGCTGTCCATCGAGGCGGTGACGGTTCCCGGTAAGGGCAAGGTGACCTCCACCGGCAAACTCGGCGAGGTGATGAAGGAATCCATCCAAGCTTCGGAATACTTCATCAAGAGCCGGTCAGCGGAGTTCGGCATTCACCCGAGCGTCCTCGAAAAGAAGGCAGTGCACGTGCACGTGCCCGAGGGCGGTACGCCGAAGGATGGCCCCAGCGCCGGTGTCGCGATGGTCACGGCGATCATTTCGACGCTGACGGAGATCCCAATCCGCCATTCGGTCGGTATGACCGGTGAGATTACCCTTCGAGGCCGCGTGCTCCCGATCGGCGGCTTGAAGGAGAAGCTGCTGGCAGCTCTTCGCGGCGGGATCAAGACGGTTCTGATCCCGAAGGACAACGAGAAGGATCTCGCCGACATTCCGGCCAACGTGAAGCGGGGCCTCACCATTATTCCGGTGGAGATGATCGACGAAGTGCTGGAGCACGCCCTCACCACAAAGCCGAGCCCGATCGAAGTGGTTGAGGAAGAGAGCGTGGATGCGCTGCCGAAGGCTCAACAAGAGGAGGGCCGCCGCGGACTGACGCGGCACTAGAGCATTTTCAGGCGAAGTGGATACCGGTTCGCCGCCAGAAAATGCATAAACACAATAAGCTAGAGCCTATTCCGTGAACCTTTTTGAACGGAATGGGCTCTAGGGCGCGATAATTTCAAGCTACTTCGGCTTGAGATCTGAATCGCCTCGCAAAACAAAAACTTTGAGCGGGATGGCGATTCGGAGATAAGTCATCGCGCTCTATGGAGCCGGGTTCGAGTCAAGCACCCCCATTTCGATCTTGCGCCAAAAGGGCGGGATCGGGATGGGGGCAATTTTTGTGCGGGGGGCCGCGATAGGCGTCCGCGCCCTAACCTGCGTCGGCCACTTTTCTCGAGGCATTCCCGAGGTATTGTTGCCGGACGTGCGGAATGGCGGCCGTCTCGAATGGAACGTCCTGGTAGAGCTGGTTGATCCAGTTCCCGAACAGCAGATATGCAAAAGGGCGCCAGATATTCACCGGCTTCTGGTCGCCCGCATCGCCCACCGGGTAGTTGTAGGGTTCTCCGACATCGCTGCGGCCGGAGAAACGGTCGCGCAGGTACTCATGCCGCAACGTGTCGGCTTCATATTCCAAATGGTTGAACATGAATACGTCGCCGTTGCGCCGATCCATCACCAGGCAAAGCCCCGAACCTTCCGATTCCGCGAGGATATGCAACTCCGGGTGCTGTTCGACATCGGCACGGCGCGTGCCGGTATGCCGTGAGACCGGGGCGACGAAAACCTCCGGCAAGCCGCGCGTGAGCTGCGCGCGCGGGTCCAGAACCCGCTGCTCGTAAACGCCGAAAAGCTTCGTCTCCAGCGCGTACTTTGGAACGCCGAAACGATGGTGAAGCGCGGCCTGCGCGCCCCAACAGATCGTGAACTGCCGGAAGACGTTTTCATCCGCCCAATCGAATATATCGCACAGCTCCGGCCAATAGTTCACCTCCTCGAACGGCATTTCCTCGACCGGCGCCCCAGTGACGACGAGCCCGTCGAAGTGCTCATGCTGAACGGTGGAAAGCGTCTGATAGAAGGTCGCCATGTAATCGGAGGACGTGTTGGTCGGCCGATAACTCTCCGTCGTTAAAAGCGTCAGTTCCACCTGTAGGGGACTGTGGCTCAACAAGCGGGCAAGATGTACCTCCGTCTCGACCTTCTTCGGCATGAGGTTCAATAGCGCGATGCGCATCGGGCGCACATCCTGACGCAACGCATCCGTGTTCCGGATGACGCCAACGCCCTCCTCTTCCAGAACGGCCCGCGCGGGCAGGTTATCCGGAATTTTCAGCGGCATCGATCGACCTCACTTTCACCAACGCACTCCCGATAGACACGTCAACAGCACCTGTGCCGCCGTTGTGCAATTGGCAGCGGCGCAATAAACGCGCCAAGACAGAGTTTATACAACAGTTGGCGCCGATGCCGCCAGAGGGAGGCGAAGGAAATTACTCTTCCGAGCGGGCCAAGGGAAAATCCCGGCCCTGCGACGCCTCCATGGCGGTCGCGGTGAAGCCCAAGAGTACGTTGAATTACGCAGCTTCCCGTGCCTTGAAAAGATGTCTCCGGGCTTGATCGATAGCTAGGCGGATATCTTCTTTGCGAAGACCATCCCGCGCGCGCAACAGCCTAGCGATCGGATCGTTCAGCAGATCCTCAACCGTGGGCTCTTCTCCCGCTTCCTGCCATAGGTCCGTCATCGCCCTTTCCTCCCCGGTTTCTTACACGTCTCGGCTATTTATGTTGGAAAGGGTGACAACTGCGATGCCCTTTCCATGTCAATTTATTGACATGGCTGACTCCGTACTTTCTCGCTCGCTGTATCTTACTGAAAACAACCGCTAGGTGCAATACTTTTGCGCTGCAATATTTTATTTTGGAGCACCTGCCTTGCAGGTATCCTTCGTCCTTCGCATCTGCAACATTATTGTGTCGACGGAGGCAGTGCGATGATTGACCTAACAAGTAAGCGCGGACTGATTCTGGGGATCGCCAACGAACGGTCCATTGCCTACGGCTGCGCGCGTCACTTCAAGCGGGCCGGCGCGGAGTTGGCGGTGACCTACCTGAACGAAAAAGCGCGCCCCTATGTCGAACCTCTGGCAAACGACTTGGACGCAAAACTCTTCTTGCCCTGCGACGTTCGTGAGGAAGGGCAGCTCGAGGCCGTGTTCAACGAGATTGAGCGGGAGTGGGGCCGCCTGGATTTTCTGCTGCATTCCATCGCTTTCGCCCCAAAGGACGACCTGCACGCGCGGGTTGCGGATTGTTCCCGCGAAGGCTTTTCCGTCGCGATGGACGTCTCATGTCACTCCTTCATACGCTGCGCGAGACTAGCCGAGCCGCTGATGTCCGAAGGGGGCTGCCTGCAAACGGTGACGTTCTACGGCTCCGAGCGGGTGGTGGAGGATTACAATCTGATGGGTCCGGTCAAAGCCGCGCTGGAGAGTAGTGTGCGCTATCTGGCGGCCGAGTTGGGCGATAGCGGCATTCGGGTCCACGCGCTGTCTCCGGGTCCGATGGACACGCGCGCGGCTTCGGGGATCAATCGCTTCGACGAATTGATGGAGCGTGCGCGCCAGCGTGCACCAACCAACAAGCTGGTCACCAACGACGAGGTCGGCAGCACCGCCGCGTTCCTCGCCAGCGATGGCGCGAAGGGAATCACCGGAAACACAATCTATATCGACGCAGGTATGCACATTATGGGTTAGCCTCTCGCAAGAAACTGGGCGGGCGGCGATATAGCCGGAACGGAGGAGCCAGCCGTGAACGACATGATTGAAAATCGAACTTTCGACGAAATCCAGGAAGGCGACAGCGCCAGCCTTGTCCGGCAACTCACCGAACGCGACATTCAACTTTTTGCGGTCATGTCGGGTGACGTGAACCCGGCCCATGTGGACCGCGAGTTCGCCAAGGACGACCGCTTTCATCAAATCATCGGCCATGGCATGTGGGCCGGTTCGCTGATCTCCACCGTACTCGGTACGCAATTGCCGGGGCCGGGAACGATTTACCTGGACCAGTCGCTACACTTCCGCAACCCGGTCCGCCTCGGGGACACCGTCACGGTGACGGTCACCGCCCGTGAAAAAATGCCCGAGAAAAATCGCATCATTTTCGACTGCGCCTGCACAAGACAAGACGGCAAGATCGCGGCGGAAGGGGTGGCGGAGGTGCTGGCTCCGAGCAAGAAGGTCCGCCGTCAACGGGTACGCCTGCCCGACGTCTCGTTACACGATCCCGGCGCAAAGCTGCGAAACCTCATCGACGAGGTCCGGGAGTACGATCCTCTGACCATGGCGGTCGTGCATCCCACCGACACGGCGTCGCTGCTTGGTGCGATCGTGGCCGCTGAGGCTAGTCTGATCGACCCGATCCTCGTCGGCCCGGAGAAGAAGATCCGCGAGGCGGCCGAAATCGCGAAGGTCGACATCTCCCCCTATCGTCTTGAAAACACCGAGCATAGCCACGCCGCCGCCGACCGCGCGGTCGAGTTGGTGAAGTCCGGCTACGCGCAGGCCTTAATGAAGGGAAAGCTGCACACCGACGAGCTTTTGGGGGCGATCGTGCCGCGCGAAAGCGGCCTGCGCACCGAACGGCGCTTTAGCCATGTCTTTGTGATGGACGTGCCGGACTATGAGCGGCTCGTCTTCATCACCGATGCAGCAATCAACATCGCACCGACCCTGGACGAGAAGGCCGACATTATCCGAAACGCCATCGAACTGGCGCAATCTCTGGACGTCGAAGAGCCGAAGGTCGCAATACTCTCGGCGGTCGAGACGGTCTCGTCGAAGATGACGTCCACCATCGATGCCGCCTGCCTGTGCAAAATGGCGGACCGAGGCCAGATCAACGGCGGGCTCCTGGAAGGCCCCCTCGCCTTCGACAATGCCATCAATTCCGAATCCGCCAAGACCAAGGGTATCGTTTCTCCGGTCGCCGGGAATGCCGATATCCTGGTCACGCCCGACATCGAGGCCGGGAACATGCTGGCCAAGCAGCTCGAATATATGGGCGATGCCAAGGCCGCCGGGGTTGTGTTAGGCGCGCGGGTGCCGGTGGTGCTGACAAGCCGCGCCGACGACGAGTTGTCCCGCATGGCCTCCTGCGCCGTTGCCGTGCGCCTGTACTATTGGAAGCAGGGACGCAAGACGCCATGAGCAGCGACACGATCCTGGTCCTCAATGCCGGCTCTTCCAGCCTGAAGTTCTCGCTTTACCGGGAGGAGGAAGAGACTCTCGCGCCAGTCTATCGCGGCCAGATAGCGGGGATTGGGCAATCTCCCGTCTTCTCCGCTAAGGATGCGAGCGGCAAACCGGTCGGCGAAGACCTGCTTTCCGGAAGCGAAGACAGTCATCAGGCTATTCTCGACCGCCTGCTCGACTGGCTTTCGGGCAAGTTGAAGGGGGGTATGCCGCGCGCTGCCGGGCATCGCGTTGTCCACGGCGGGCCGCAGCACGATCGACCGCTGCGGCTTTCGCGCGACGCTCTGGAGGAACTTCACCGCCTGACGCCGCTGGCCCCGCTGCATCAGCCGCACAACCTCGCGCCGATCCAGGCGCTGTGGCGGCTCCAGCCGGAGCTACCGCAGGTGGCCTGCTTCGATACGGCCTTTCACCGTAGCCAGCCGGAGATCGCTCAGCGCTTCGCCCTGCCCCGCGAGCTTACGGCGGAAGGCGTACGGCGCTACGGCTTCCACGGGCTTTCCTACGAGTACATCGCGGGTGTCCTGCCGGACTTCCTGGAAGATCGGGACCGGAAGCGCGTCATCGTCGCGCACCTGGGCCACGGCGCCAGCATGTGCGCGATGCTCGACGGCCGCAGCGTCGCCACCACGATGGGGTTCACCGCGCTCGACGGCCTGCCGATGGCTCAGCGCAGCGGCAACATCGACCCGGGTGTGGTGCTCTACCTTATGCAACAGAAGAAGATGAGCGCCGACGAGGTTTCCGACCTGCTGTACCATCGCTGCGGCTTACAAGGCGTCTCCGGCGGCATCTCGTCCGACATGGCTGAATTGTTGGACAGCAAAGCGCCCGAGGCCGAGGAAGCGGTAGCGTTGTTCTGTTACCGCGCAGGCCGTGAGATCGGCTCGCTCGCCGCTGCCCTTGGCGGGCTCGACGCGCTGGTCTTCACCGCCGGGATTGGAGAGAACGCGCCGGAAGTGCGCCGACGGATCGCGAAGCAGGCGGAATGGCTAGGCGTGCAGATCGACCCGCAGGCGAACGACACGGGCGGAACCGACATCTCCGCCATCAACAGCCGCGTGCATGTCATGGTAATCCCGACGGACGAGGAGATCGTGATCGCCGAGCAGACGCAGGCTTTGTGTGAGCCTGCGGTCTGAGCGCTACCGCACGATCAGGACCGGACCCCTCAAGGTGTCCAGAAGCGCGGGAAGATCCAGGCTGGTCGCGTTTCCCACGACGGTAAGGCCTGAGCGCCGCCCGGCCAGTTCCAGCGCAGCCGCGTGACCTTCGCGCAAGCTGCCCGCCTCCACGACATTCGCCGACCACCGGCGATCCGTCAGCCAGCGGGCGGCGCGTCGCCGAGTATCGGCGGCGGATTGGCTGTCCTCGGATACGGCGATCACCTCCAGGCGGCACTGAAACAGCCGCGCCATCTCGTCGGCGGCGGCGAGAACGCTGGGATCGCCGCTGTAGATGGCCGTCACCTTTTCCGGGACCGGATCGGCAGGATCGAAGAGCAGTACGGAACTGCGGCAGTCGGCGACAGCCCGGCGTGCGGTGCTGCCCGTGTAGGTCCGGCCGGATCGCCGGCTGCGGCCCAGGATGACGACCTCCGCCTCGCTGGCCGCTTCCAAGAGACGTTCACCGGGCGCGCCGCGCGCCGTCCGAAAGGTGCCCGTGAGTTGGCGACGCTCACACAGGCTCTCGAAAGCGCGTCGAAGTTCATCGCCGCGCGCCCGCATCGCCCGCTCCATCGCGTCGGCATCCCAGCTCTCCCAGCTCCCGCGAAACAGGCTGTAAGTCTTGCTGAACGGAAGGCCCGCGGCTTGCAGGAACTCAAGCTCCTCCACGTAAAAGCCGATCAGTTCCGCCTGCCGCGCCGTCGCAAGACGCGCCGCCGCCTCCAGCAAGTGACGCCCGCGATCCCGACTTTCGACGGCGACCAGTACCCGTCGCGCCATCATTCACCTCTCTGTCACAATTCCTGAGGACGTTCGTTCAGCCTGGAATCCGGCTGCCCAAAGCGCCTTCGCCGCTCGGCCAGCGCCTCCAGACGCTGCTGTACGCCACCGTTCAAGCTGCCGAAAGGAAAACGCCCGTGCTCGTTCGCCTCTCCGGCTTCGAGCCCGGTCAACAAGACTGCCGCCTGATCCACCGTTTTTACCGAAAAGACATGGAAGCGACCCGCCTCGACAGCATCGAGAACTTCGCCGCGTAGCATCAAGTGCTTGACGTTGGAATCGGGGATGACCACCCCCTGATGCCCCGTCAGACCACGGGTGCTGCAGAGTTCGAAGAAGCTTTCGATTTTCTCGTTCGCGCCACCGATGGCTTGGACGCCGCCGTGCTGGTTGACCGAGCCGGTCACCGCGAGATCCTGACGCAGTGGCACCTCGCCGATCGCGGAGAGGAGGACCAGCAACTCGGCGAGCGACGCGCTATCGCCTTCGATGCCCCCGTAAGACTGTTCGAAAACCAAGCTGGCGGAGAGCGATAGCGGCTGCTCGAGCGCGAAGCGGGAGGCGAGGAAACCGGCGAGGATCAGCACGCCCTTCGAATGGATCGGGCCGCCCAGTTCCACCTCGCGCTCAATGTCGACCACGTTTCCCCTTCCGAGGCCGACGCGGGCACTGACGCGCGTTGGCTTTCCAAACGCATAGCCACCCAACGACAGGACGGAAAGTGCGTTGATCTGCCCGACCGCGCTGCCATCTGTGTCAATCAGGATCGTGTCGCGGAGAATCTCCTCCTGCAACCGTTCGCGCATCCGTCCGAGCCGCCGGTCACGCGCCGCGACGGCGGCATCCACCGCTTTCGCGCCGACGATCCCGTCGCCGTTTTGCCTGGCCTGATAGGTCGCCTCACGCAGCAGGTCGGACACCTTCTCCAACTCGATCGAGAGCTTTTCCTGATCGCTGGCAAGACGGGCGGACTCCTCGATCACGCGACCGACGCCTTCGGCGGAAAACGCGGGCAAGTGGTTCTTGCGCGCCAGCGTCGCGATCATCCGGGCGTAAATCGGCAGGTTCTCTTCCGTCAAATCCGTTCGCTCGTCAAAGTCCGCGGCGACCTTGAACAGCTCCCGAAACTCTGGATCGAGTTCGTTCAGGAGGTAGTAGATCAGCCGCTTGCCGATCATCACCACCTTGACATCGAGCGGCAGCGGCTCCGGCTCCAGCGTCGTGGTCGAGAGCAGCCCAAGCGCCTGGTACGGCGATTCGATCCGTAACTCGCGGCCCCGCAGGATCCGCTTCAGCGCATCCCACGCCAGGGGGCGCGTCAGCACCTTACGCGCGTCGATCACAAGGTAACCGCCGTTGGCTCGATGCAGTGTGCCGGGACGGATCAGGTGAAAGTCCGTAGTCAACGCACCCATCTCGGCACGGTGCTCGATCCGGCCGATCAGGTGCTCGTAGGTCGGATCGTCGGCGTAGACGACCGGAGCGGCTTCAAGCTCCGCGTTGTCGACGATCAGGTTGATGCGATAGCGGTTCATCAGGCTTTCCGCCCTTTGCATCTGTGCCGCCATCTGTGGATTCGCCGCGCCGCCTTGTTCTTCCTGGCGCGCGGTCGCAAGGAGCGTATCGACGTTGTTGACGATGTCCGCCCTGACGCGGTCGAGATGCTCCTGAACCTGGGTCAAGGGGTCGTATTTGCGCTTCAGGGCCTCGATCATGTGGCCCACGGCGTAGGAGGCAGTCTCCTCATTCACCTTGCGGAGCTCTTCGCGCGTCTCCTTGACCCAGTGCGGCATGTTCTGGAGCGCTTCGTGCAAACGGTGCTGCAGCTGCTCCACCTCTTGCTGGATTTTCTGCTTCTCTTCGTCCGGCAACTGATGAAAACCGTCCGAATCCAGCACCTGGCCGTCGCGCATCGGCGCAAAGGCAAAGCCCGCGGGCGTCCGTTGCAGAGCGATATTGCGATCCCTGGCTTCCTGCTCGACCTCGCCGATCGCCCGCTCCTGACGCTCCTTGAACTCGCTTTCGAGCATACGGCGGCGCGTGCGGTAATCCTCGCTTTCGAAGGCGGAGCGCAACGCGTCGAGAAGCTCATCGACCATCTTGTCGGTGTCTTGCTTGAAGTCCGCCCCGCGCCCGGCAGGTAGCTTCAAAGCCAGCGGTTTGTACGGCTCGTCGAAGTTGTTCACATAGGCCCGGTCGGGCGGTACCTCGCGCCCTCTCGCCGCAGCGTCCAGGTGCTGGCGCACAATCGTGTGCTTGTTCAGTCCATCCGGCCCGAGCGCGAATATGTTGTAGCCCGCATTATCCATTCCGATGCCGAACTGAACCGCTTCGACAGCGCGATCCTGCCCGATCACATCGGCGATATCCTCCAGCGATTCGGTCGATTCGAACCCGAGATCTTCAACGCGGCACCGCCACCGCAACGCGCCGAGAGGTAAGGGATCCTGCTGCATCGAGCCTCCTTGCGAGAACCGCACTTTCTGATCTTTCGCCGATTCGGTCACCAGCTTGGTTTTTCTCTCGTAACTCCGCAAGCCGCTTGCAAGCCGCCATCGAATCTGCCACAGCCTCGCCATGAGCAAGCCCCGAGGCAAACCACCCCACAGGGCGAGGGATCGTGCGGCCCCGAAGAAGCCGTCGCGGCCTGCGTCCAAGCCCCAGCGCGGCCGCGGCAAGGCTTCCGGTGCGCCCCAACTCAAGGCATCCTCGAAAGGACCGGCCAAGGCGGCCCCAAAGGGGGAGTCGTGGGTGTTCCGCTGCGCGCCGGGCTTGTCGAAGACGCTGCAGGCGGAGCTTCGCCACCGCACGCTGCTGCGTCAGGACGACCGGTTGGATGTCCTGTGGCAGCGCAATCACGATCTGGTGTTCGCGCCAAGGCTGCAAAGCCCGCCCAAGCGCGGCGACGTTCGGATTGCCGAAGAGGTGCACCGCTGCCTGATCTATGGCCGTTACAAGATCACGCCCAGCCAGCTTGACCGTCTCGCTCAACAATTGCTGGCGCGCGACCGGCGCTGGCGGATCGTGGCGACGGCGGACGGCAGCCACTTCGACCGGCGCGACATCCTGCGGTGGTTGATAAAGGAACTGGGACGGCGCGGCGTTCAGGTGTCCGATACCGCAGGGCGCACCTGCTTCCTGTTCTGCATTGAGCAGGCTTATTACGCCTGCGCGCTGGAGAGCCGGGCAGAAGACGTTGCAGAGCGCGAGCGCCGGGAAGCGGAGCGCGAAGGCAGCCTGCCGCCGCCGGTCGCCGCGGCGATGGCCTTCCTCGGCCGCCCGCGCGAGAGCGAGACGATCCTCGATCCCGTGTGCGGCAGCGGCACCCTGCTGGCGGAGGTGCGAGCCCTGGCGCCGGGGGCGCGGCTGCATGGGCTGGACAGCGACGCGCGCGCGGTCAAGACGGCGCGGCGGAACCTGAGCGGCAGCGAAGGCGTGCGGATCGAGCACGGCGACGCCCGCGAAACGGGCTTACCGGACGCCAGCGTGTCTCTCGTCCTCGCCAACTTACCGTTCGGCAAGCAGCACGGCGATGTCAGCGAAAACCGCACGCTCTACGGCGAAATCCTGCACGAGCTTCGGCGCGTGGCTGCGCCCTCGCATTTCCGTGCCATCCTCCTGGCGGCCGACGCGGACTTGCTGAGCGAAGCTGCACGCGCCCAAGGGTTCAAGGTTGCGCGGACGATTCCCGTGCGCTTACGCGGGGAAGCGGCGAGTATACTTGTTCTGGAGTAGGGGGCAGAGAAAATGAGATAGTCGGCGCCCTGTCGCCAACCTCACCCGCTCATCGCATCCAGGACATCCAGCATCGCCGGTCCCATCAGCACGATGAACAGCGCGGGCAGAATAAAGACGATCAGCGGAATCGTCATGATCGCTGGCAAACGTGCGGCCTTTTCCTCGGCGCGCATCATGCGCTCGTTGCGCATTTCCTGGGAGAGCACGCGCAGCGCCTGGGCCAGCGGTGTACCGAACTTCTCGGTCTGGAACAGCGTGTTCACCAGCGCCTGAACGCCACTCAGATCGACGCGGGCGGCGAGGTTTTCCAGCGCCTGCCGCCGGTCGGGGAGGAAGCGCAGTTCCAGCAGGGTGATCGACATCTCCTCCGAGAGTTCCGCACTGGCCGGTGCAATCTCACGCGAGACCCGCTTCACGGATGCGTCGAGGCTTAGCCCCGCCTCTGCGCAGATCACCATGAGGTCGAGGGCGTCCGGCAATGCGCCGCGAATGCTGTCGGCGCGCTTCTGGATCTGGTTCTTGACCAGCAATTCCGGCAGATGGCTGCCCAGCAGGCCCGCCGCCAGCACGCCCGCAACACGGAACAGCAGCGGCTGGCCGAAATCGTTGATGACGAACAGCATCGCGGCGGAAATGGCCGCGAAGATCAACGGCAGCGCCAGCTTTCCGAACATGTAAAGCGTCATTGCATCGCGGGTTCGCCAGCCCGCCTGCGCCAGCTTGCGCTGCACCGCCATGCTTTGGCGGTCCTTCATCACATTGAAGCGCTGCGCAACATGGCGGATCATCGCCATCAGACCCTCGCCGCCCGGAGTGCCGCCGCGCTTGCGCGAGGGCTTCGCGGCCTCGCCCCGATGTGCGGCGGAGCGGATGCGTGCCGCCCGTTCCACGCCGCTCGTCGCCGCAAGCCCGACGGCGAAAATCAGCATGAAGACGCTCGCGGCTATCACCACCGCAATGACGACAATCGGGGAGGTGAGCAGGTCGAGAACCGGGTTCATATCTTGAACTTCACCATCTTGGCCATGACCGCCGCGCCAAGGCCCTGGCTCAGGAAGGCCGCTCCGAGCATCATCTGGCCGCGCGGATCGACGAAAAGCTTGGTGATGTACTCCGGATTAAGCGCATAGATCAGCGCCAGCATGATCAGCGGCAGCGATCCCACGATGTACGCGCTCGCCCGCGCTTCCGAGGAGAGCGCCTTCACCTTGAGCCGCATTTGCTGACGCTTGCGCAGCAGGTCGGAGAGGTTGCGCAGCGTTTCCGTCAGGTTGCCGCCGGTTTCGCGCTGCACGCCGATGGAAATGGCGAGGAAGTTGAACTCCGGCAGGTCGATCCGCGCGGCCGTCTCCCACAGCGCCTCGTCGATTGGATTGCCGATGTGGATGCTGGCTGCGACGCGTCGGAACTCCTCGCCGACCGGGCCTTCAAAGTCCTTCGCCACCGTGCCGATCATCTCCGTGACCGGCATACCGGACTTCAGGCCCCGCACGATCACGTCGATGGCGTCCGGCAACTCCTGAAGGAACTGCCCCATGCGCCGCCCGGCCAGATACCCCACGACCATCCGCGGGATGAGCCAGCCGAGACCCCCGCCGACCATGAGCGCCACCGGCGGCGACAGCCCGAACATGACCATGACGACGCCCGCCGCGAACAGAGCGGTCAAGACGCAGAGCACGAAATAGCGCGTCAGCGAGATCGTATAGCCGGTACGCTCCAGCCGCGCCCGTAAAGCCGCCTGACTGGGCAGCAGGCGGCGCAACGTCAGTTCGACCCGCTTGAACCGCCCCTCGACCTGATCGCGGCGCAGCGTGCCGCGTCCAGTCCGAGACACCGTGTGGACCATCGTGGGGAGCCCGGCGGCCCGCGCCAGCCGCCGCTTCCGCACCTTATCGTCGCCCAGCAGCACCACAAGGCCGCCGATACTCAAGCTGATCGCGAGCGCCATCATGAAGATCGCACCTGCCAAAACCTCGGGCGTCATGTTCAAAGGCATCCCATTGCCTCCAACAACATGCGGTCGAGGCCGAAGTACTCCGCACGGGTCGAGAAATGCGGACGCAAGCCGGAACTTTCGTAGCGGCCCACCAGCTTCCCGTCGCTGCCCTCTCCGTCGTACTCGAAGGAGAAGAGGTCCTGCGTCGTGATGACCTCGTCCTCCATGCCGACGATCTCGCTGACCTTGGTGACGCGGCGGGTGCCGTCGCGCATCCGGCTGATCTGCACGATCAGGTTCGCGGCGTCGGCGATCTGGGTGCGCACGGCCTTTGGCGGCAGCTTGAAGCCCGACATTGCGACCATGTTTTCCAGCCGGGTCAGCGCCTCGCGCGGGGAGTTGGCGTGGAGCGTACACATCGAGCCGTCGTGGCCGGTGTTCATCGCCTGGAGCATGTCCAGCGCCTCGGCCCCACGCACCTCGCCCATGATGATGCGGTCCGGGCGCATACGCAGCGAGTTCTTCAATAGGTCGCGCATGGTGATCTCGCCCGCGCCCTCCAGGCTCGGCGGGCGGGTTTCCAGGCGCACGACATGGGGCTGCTGAAGTTGAAGCTCCGCCGCATCCTCGATGGTGACGATGCGCTCGCCGTGGTCGATCAGCCTCGACATGGCGTTGAGCAGCGTGGTCTTGCCCGAGCCGGTACCGCCGGAAATCAGGATGTTGAGGCGGCAGCGGGCCGCGATCTTCAGAACGGTTGCCAGCGCCTCCGAGATGTTCTTCTGCTTCGCCATGACATCGAGCGTAATGCCCTTCTTGGCGAACTTGCGGATCGAGATGGACGCGCCGTCGATGGCGAGCGGCGGGGCGATGATGTTGACGCGGCTGCCGTCTTCCAGGCGCGCATCCACCAGCGGGTTGGACTCGTCGATGCGCCGCCCGATGCGGGTGACGATGCGGGTCGCGATGTTCATCACGTGGCCGTTGTCGCGGAACTCCACGTCGGTCAGGACGAGCTTGCCGCCGCGCTCCACGTAGACCTGCTTGGGGCCGTTCACCATGATGTCGGTGATGCTCTCGTCGGCCAGCAGCGGCTCCAGCGGTCCCAGCCCCAGCATGTCGTTGACCAGCAGGCGCACAAGCTGCTTCTGCTCCGCCCGGTTGAGCTGGAGCTTCTGTTCGATGAGCACTTCCGCGACGATCTCGGCGATCTGCTTTTCCAGGTCTTCCGGCTCCAGCGTCGCCGCGACCGAGACGTCGATGCGCTCCATCAGCGTCGGCTGAACGGTGGTTCGCGCGGCGAGCACGCGGTTGCGCTTCTGCCCCTTGCCTGCGTCTTCTTCTTCCGCTGGTTCGTCTTCGGCCATCGCCGAGGGGCCCGCAGGTCCAGCAGTGGCGACGGATGCCCCCGCCCCCTCACTCTCCGCCGCTTCGCTTCGAGCGGCGCGCAGTTCGGCCATGAAGGCGTTCAGGACTTGAGTGATCAAGTCGCGCTGCTCCAGCAGCGAAAGCTCGATCTCTTCCTCGGCCAGCAGCGTATCGAGGCAGCCGCTCACCGCCTGTGCCAGTTCGCGGCGACTCAAACCCTTCGACTCGCTCACCGGCGAGCGCTTGCGAAGCAACAGGGCAACCCGCTCGGAGAGGCTGGACGCGCGCAGGTCCAGCGCCTTCTTCGCCATACCGCCTGCCGCCGCCAAACCGTTCGCGCCGTGGCGGCTTGCGGCGGGCTGGGTTTCGTCGCCGTCGGAGCTGCTGCTCGTCATGTCTTCGCCTTACCGAAGATCCCCTCGAACAAGCTCCGCTTCTTTTTCGGTTCGCCAACGAGTTCGCTGGTCAACGCCCGCAAGTCTTTCAGCAGACGGCTGTTCGCAGCCACCTCGGCCAACGGCTTCCCCGCCAGCGCCGCCTTTGCCATCGCCGACGGGTCCTCCGCCAACTTAAGGTCCAGCGTGCCATCAAGCTCGCGGGCGAACTCCCCCACCGAGAGTTGCCCCTTGTCGCCCTTCGTCACGCGCCCGGCCACCACGCGCTTGCGGGCCTTGCACTCCTGGGCCTTGAGAAAGCGCATCAGCCGGTTCGAGTCCCGCAGCCCCGCCAGCGTCAGGTCGGTCACCACCACGATGTCCGTCAGCTCGGCCAGCATTCCCGGCGACTGGCCCAGAACGGCACGCGGCAGGTCGAGCACCAGCAGGTCGTGACGTTCCCGAAGTTCCCCGATAACCTGCCCCAGCGCCGTGCCGGAAAGCTGAAGCGCGTCGTCGATGGGCTCCTCCGCCGCCAGCAGGACAAGGCGCTCGCCCATGGGCACGGCGGCGCGGTCGAGGAAAATTTCGTCCACGCGCTCAGGATCTTCCAACGCCTCGCGCAATCCCGAACCCGCTTCCAGATCAAGGGTCAGCGCCAGCGTCCCGAAGTGCAGATCGAGGTCGATCAGCGCCACCCGGCGCTTGCGTTCTTCCGCGATGAGCCACGCGGTATTCGCGGCAAGCGAACTGGCCCCAACGCCGCCCCGGGCACCGACGAAGGCAATGCAACGGCCTTGACGGCGCGCCGCGACGCCGCTCCCCGTCCGGCCGCCCTGCTCCGCCCGCTCGATCGCGCGCTCCAGCACGTCCGGATCGACTGGCTTCACCAGATAGTCGACCGCTCCGGCGTCGAGCGCTTTGCGGAACATCTCCACGTCATTGCGCAGGCCCAACGCCACCACCCGTCCGCCGCTGGCCAGTTCGGCCAAGCCGGTGAGCGCATCGTCGATATCCGATGCTTCGGAAAGGTCCACGAGGAGGAGTTCGGGGGAGGACACAATGCCAAGCTGCCGCAGAGCCGCCGCCAAGCCACCGCCCTGAACCTCGCCCTTCGACCAGCCGCGCCGCGCCGCCATTGCTCGGGCCGCCGCCAAAGTCTCGTCGTCCGACAAGAACGCCGCGAAGGGCGCGCGCTCGTCTTCCTCGACCACGGAGAGGTGAGATTTTCGCTCTTCGGCCAAGCTCATTGGGAACCTCCTGCTCCAGTCGCGAGCCCGCCAAGTCCAACGTCACCGCTGAAACCGATATCGCCGTCGCTCGTGCCCGTTTGAGTTGGCAGATCGCCCGCTCGGTAGTCGCGCACGGTCCGCGCCTGACGCTCCGCATCCGCGTACCCCATGTCACGCCCACGTAAGAGATCGCGCGGCTGGGCGACCATCGCACCAAGGTTACGTTGCGTGGCGCAACCGAAATTGCTGGTCGGTAGGTTATGGAAATCGGCCAGCCGCGAACGCGTGTGGTTGCCGCATTCCGGCAGAACGACATGATAGCGCGCCGCCCGCAAGCTGACGTCGGCGATGACCGGCTCCCGCTGCAACAGCGCCTCCCCGGCGTGCGGACGGAACCCGTGTTGACGCAGGAAACGCAGGACGCTGTCGCGGCGCGCCTTGGCGAGAGCGTCCGGTACGTGCGGCGAGGCATTGACGGCAATCTCCGCGTCGCGGTCGCCGCCAAGCGTCCCGAGGAAGCGGGTTAGCGCCTCCCGCTCGTCGTCCGGCAGATCGGCCGAGTCGCGCGGGAACGACACTTCGTGCTCGTAGAGCGTCCGGCTGACCTCCGGAGCGTGCGATTCGGGGCCGAAAGCTGCGGGAACTTCGGTCGTGTGGGGATAGCCGCAGCCTGCCAGCAAAAGACCGGCAAAGAGGCTCGTCACGAGTTTACATCGAACCCGGCGCATGGCTTCGCCCTCCTACTCCAGCATGAAACCGACGGAACCGGTCAAGGCGTGCCCGGAGAGCCGTTGACGCGCCGCCATCGCATCTTCGGTGTTCTCTCCTTGCATCCGGCCGAAGAAGATCCGCTCCACGTCGTTCGGCGGAACCATGCCGTCGGTCGGCGCGGCCAATCGACGTTCCGAGGTGGGACGGACGATATAAGGCGTGGCGATGATCGCAAGTTCGGTTTCGCCCTGCCGGAACCGGTCGGACCGGAACAGCGCGCCCAGCACCGGAAGCTCCGCAAGCCCCGGAAACTCCGAGAGGTTCTGAGTCCGGCTGTTCTGCATCAGTCCGGCGATGGCGAAGCTCTGGCCGCTCGCAAGCTCGATGGTCGTCGAGGCGCGGCGGGTGTTCAGCGACGGGATGTTGAAGCCCTGCAGAGTGACGCCGTCGGCGAAGTTCAATTCGCTCACCTCCGGGGCGACCGAAAGGCTGATTCGCCCGCCGCCCAGCAAGACGGGAGTAAACTCGAGGCGTACGCCGAATTCCTTGAACTCGATACTGATCGCGTCGTCGCCCTGGGAAATCGGAATGGGAAACTCACCGCCGGCCAGGAAGCTCGCGGTCTCGCCCGACATCGCCGTCAGGTTCGGCTCCGCCAGCATGGTCATCAGCCCCTCGTCGGAGAGCAGGTTGATCATGCTGTCGATCGAGACGTCGCCGGTCGCGATGTTCGCGCTGCCGCCAAAGAGCCCGGTGAGACCGCTTGCCCCGCCGCCGAAGAAGCGGAACGTTTCCCCGAAAAGATCCCTATGGACGATATCCCAATCAATCCCGAACTCCTTCGTCAGGTTCCGCGAAACCTCCGCAACGCGAACCTGAATGTTCACCTGGGTCGGGCCGGTCACGGCGAGGCGGTTGACGATGTCGTCTTCTTCGGCGAAGCGTGCGGCGATACGGCGGATGTTCTCCGCCGTTTCCGCGTCAGGGACCGAGCCTCGAAGCACCAACGAGTCGCCAACGGCTGCCACCTTGACCGCCTGGTCCGGCTCCAGGCTCTCAAGGCTTTTGCGCAGGCCAGACAGGTTATGCTGGACCCGCACGCGTTCGCTCAAAACGACGCGGTCCCCGTCGTCCACCGCGAAGAGCGTCGTTTCCCCAACCTCGCGGCCGAAGATGTAGACCAGACGGGGCGACTTCACCTGAACGTCGGCAACGCTCTCATCGGCAACGAATACGCTGGCGGCAGGCCGCGGCAGGCGCACGACAACCGCCTGCTTACGCTCCAATACCAGCCGGTCTTCGCCCGGCGATATGACGTCGAGGCCCTGGGCGGCGGCGGCGCCGATGTTCCCCGCGCCCACACTCCAGGCCAGCAAAGCCACAAGAAACAAAACGGCGCGGGCCATGGGCTAATTCCCTCCGAAGGACAGCTCTTCGCTGCGGTTGCCCCGGACGACGCGGACCTTCGGCCCACGCTCCTCCTCGCTGGCCGGGATGCCGACAAAGGCGCTGATTTCCGTGTCCGAGGTGAAAGCCAGCAGACGGGGCTGCTCGGGCTCCTCCTCGCGGGCGATTGGCCGGAGGCTGAGCGAGAGCGAGCCAAGCTGTTGCGCAAGGGAAATCTGCTCGGCCTGCTTTGGCGTCACTTCGATGGTCGCGGTCTTCGCCACGACGCGCTGACCCTCGGTGTCGTCGGTACGCTGGTCGAGCGCCAGGATGCGGACATCCTCCACGACGGTTTCGCTGGCGCGGCGCTCGTGGCCGGTGTTGCTTTGGTTGCGGGCGATGGTGTGGGTGACGAGCAGATCGACCTGATCGCCGGGGAACACCAGACCGGAAAGCCCGGAGGACGCGTTCACCGGGACGGAGATCGCGCGCTTTCCGGGCGCGAGCATGGCCGCCAGGAATCCCCGGTCGCCGGGGCGGACCACCCGCTGTTCGGTGATCGGCTCACCGCGCGAGATGGCGTTCCGCACCACCGCGCCGACAAGGTCGTGGTCCTCGTCATCGCGGTGAAGCAGGTAGGTTTCCACCAGCGCATCCTCGGGCCAGGTCTGCCAGCGCAGATGTTCCGGCCGGAGGATCGTGCCCGCCGCAACGCGCTCGACGGCGACAAGCACCTTGGCGCTGGGGCGCTCGACAACCGGCGCAAGCTCTTGAACTTCCGCCGCCTGGGGCGTGCCTTGCCCGGCCAGCCAGCCCTGGGTCATGTAGGCCGCGCCACCGGCCAGCATCAGCGAGACCGCTATGAGTCCGAGAAGGCGCTTACGCATTCGAAATCTCCTGTCTTACACGCCGGAAAGCCGGTAGGCGGCCCAACAGCCGCCCGCCGCGATGGCGACCCCATAGGGCAAAACCGCCGCCTGCCCCACGCCCGGCGGCGCGGTGCCAATCGGCTCCAGTTGCAGCCGTAACAGCCCAACCAGAGCCAGCGCGCCGCCCGCCAGCGCCGTGGCCAGCAGCAACTCCGCCACCAGCGCCGGACCGGCCCAGACCGCCGCCACGCTCACAAGCTTCACGTCGCCGCCACCGAATGCGCCAAGGGCGAACAGCGGCGCGCCGGCGGCAAAGACCGCCAGCCCCACCGCCAGTCCGCCCCACCACGGCGTCGGCGCGAAGCCTGTCAGCAGTACAAAGGGATAAAGGGCAATACCGGTAAGACACAGCACGTTGGGTATCCGCCGGGAGCGCAGATCGCTCGCTGCCGCGATTAGAAGCACGCCGCAGAACGCGGCGAGAAGCCCAAGCTGCATGGCATCGACGTTAACCATTGTTTAATGTGCCTGTCGAAAAGGAAGCACTCGACGTAAAACCTTTCGAAGAGTCTCCCCACCCTACGGGAAGGGCGGGAGCAGGCGAGGACGGTCGTTAAGACTGTTTCCGATCCTCGTCTGCCCCCATAGAAACTGAACTGACGATCAATAGGGCGAAAACCTTACCCGTCCCCAGCACCACTGACTGCAGCAGCGATATCGTTAAACGCCTGTCCGAGATCGCCGCCGAGCGCCGTCAGCGCCCCAATAATCACAACCGCGATCAGTGCGGCGATCAGGCCGTACTCAATGGCGGTGGCACCGGACTCGTTGCGGGAAAGCTTCTTCATGAACTTGGTCATCTGTGTATCCTCCTGATTCCACGGGGGTGGTGAGACCATCTGAACCT
>SKZV01000328.1 GCA_007127165.1 Rhodovibrio sp.
CGCGGCCTTGCCAATACGATGTCTCCTCACGCCAGCCGATTCCAAGCTCAAGACTATATAAACAGAAGCACCGAGTTTGCAACGCGACGGTGTGGCGTCAAGCCGCAGCGGGACTTTCCGGCGCGCGCTATCCCGTGACCGAGGTTTTCGTTTCGTCCTGGCGCTTCGGCGGCAGGGCAAGCTTAATATGCAATTCGCGCAAACGCTCCGCCGGAACCTCCGCCGGGGCACCCATCATCAGGTCTTCCGCCCGCTGATTCATCGGGAAGGCCACGATTTCGCGAATGTTCGGCTCGTCCGCCAGCAGCATCACGATACGGTCGATTCCGGGCGCACAGCCACCGTGCGGCGGCGCGCCGTACTTGAGCGCATTCAACATGCCGGAGAATTCCCGCTCCACCTCTTCGGCGGAGTAACCGGCAATCGCGAACGCCCGGTACATGACCTCCGGCAAGTGGTTCCGGATCGCGCCCGAAGACAGCTCGACGCCGTTGCAGACGATGTCGTACTGCGCCGCCTTGATCAGCAGCGGATCTTGCGTCTCCAGCGCCTCCATCCCGCCCTGCGGCATCGAGAAGGGGTTGTGCGAGAACTCGATCTTTCCGGTTTCCTCGTCCAGTTCGAACATCGGGAAGTCGACGATCCAGCAGAACTTGTAAGCGCCGCGCTCGATGACCTCCAACTCCTCGCCGACGCGGGTGCGCACGATCCCGGCGAAGCGGGCCGCCTCCTTCACCGGCTCACACACGAAGAAGACCGCGTCTCCGTTCCGGAGCCCCGCCTCCGTCTTGATCCGCTCCAGCCGTTCGGCGTCGAGGTTCTTCGCAATCGGTCCCTTGGCCGCGCCGTCCTCGCCATAGACGATATAGCCGAGCCCCGGCTTGCCTTCCTTCTGCGCCCAGCTATTGAGCTTGTCGAAGAAGCTGCGCGGCTTTGCGGCGGCGCCGGGCGCGGGGATCGCACGCACGACGGAGCCCTTGCCCACCGCCTTGGCAAAGATGCCGAAGCCGGAACCCTGGAAGATCTCGCCGACATCGGCGATTTCGATGGGATTGCGCAGATCAGGCTTGTCGCTGCCGTACTTCAGCATCGCCGTCTCGTAGGGGATGCGCGGATAGGGCGGCGCCGTGACCGTGCGGCCACCGCCGAACTCGTTGAAAACGTTACTCAACACCGGCTCGATGGCGTTGAAGACGTCGTCCTGGGTGACGAAGCTCATTTCGAAATCGAGCTGGTAGAATTCGCCCGGCGAGCGGTCGGCGCGGCTGGCCTCGTCGCGGAAGCAGGGCGCGATCTGGAAGTACTTGTCGAAGCCACCCATCATCAAAAGCTGCTTGAACATCTGCGGCGCCTGCGGCAGCGCATAGAACTTGCCCGGATGCAATCGGCTGGGCACCAGGAAGTCGCGCGCGCCCTCCGGACTGGAGGCGGTAAGAATCGGCGTCTGGAACTCCCGGAAGCCCTGATCTTCCATGCCGCGCCGGATCGCGGAGATCACGTCGGTGCGCAGCTTCATGTTGCGGTGCATCCGCTCGCGCCGCAGATCGAGGTAGCGGTAGCGCAGCCGCACCTCCTCGCCCGCGTCCTCGTCGGAGTTGACCTGCAAGGGCACCTGAGCGGCGGCGGCGAGCACATCGAAGGACTCGGCGCGCAATTCCACCTCTCCCGTAAGCAGGCGCGGATTGACCGTTTCCGGCGAGCGGCTTACGACCTTTCCGGTCACCCGCACCACGCTTTCCAGGCGGACCTTTTCCATCTCCTCGAACAAGGCGCTGGACACGTCGGTCACAACCTGGGTAATGCCGAAGTCGTCTCTGATATCAAGGAACAGCAGTTGCCCGTGATCGCGCTTACGGTGCACCCAGCCGGAAATCCGGACGGTGCTCTCGACGTGCTCGCTGCGCAGTTCCCCGCAGGTGTGGGTACGGTAAGGATGCATGTCCTCGGCCATGGGGTTACGGTCGCTTCTTGCTGTGGCCCTTGATACGCTCGGCACAACGGCTTTCATCGGCAGCCGCACCGGCGCGCGAAAGAGACAGCGCCCGGCGAGCGATGTCAAGGGCGCGGCTGCCGTCTGCCGATCCTGGGTTTCAAGGCGCGCAAATCTACCTTATATAGAGGGCAATGAAGCTGATCACCGATTCCAAAGACCTGGGCGCTTTCTGCGAGAGTCTCGCCAATGCTCCCTACATCACTGTGGACACCGAATTTCTGCGGGACTCCACGTATTGGCCGAAGCTCTGCCTCGTGCAGGTCGGCGCGCCCGGCGCGGTCGCGGCGATCGACACACAGGCCGAGGGGCTCGAACTGTCGCCGCTCTTCGCGTTGCTGCGCGAGTCTTCGCTGACCAAGGTGTTCCACTCCGCACGTCAGGATATGGAGATTTTCCACATCCTGATGGAGGGCGATCTGCCCGCCCCGATCTTCGACACGCAGGTCGCGGCGATGGTCTGCGGCTATGGCGAGCAGGTCGGCTACGACACGCTGGCCCGCAAGATCACCGGCGCGCGCATCGACAAGGCTTCGCGCTACGCGGATTGGTCGGCGCGCCCCCTGACCGAGCGGCAACTGGACTATGCTTTGGCGGACGTCACGCACCTGCGCGGCGTCTATGAATCGCTGCGCGCGCGTCTCGACGAATCGGGCCGGGCCACCTGGGTCGAGGAGGAGATGGCCATCCTTACCGACCCGGCCACCTACCGCATGGAGCCGCAAGAGGCGTGGCGCCGACTGCGTCCGCGCTCGACCGACCGGGGTTATCTGTCGGTGATGCAGGCCGCGGCCGCTTGGCGCGAAATCGAGGCGCAACGCCGCGACGTCCCGCGCAACCGGGTTATCCGAGACGAACAGATCCAGGACATTGCCGCGCAATCCCCGCGCACCGTGCAGGACCTTGCCCGCACCCGCGGGCTGAGCGGAGAGTTCGCGCGCGGACGCCTGGGCACTGAGCTGCTGGGCGTGATCGAGGCGGCGCGGAATCTCCCGAAGGACGAGCGGCCGACGCCCTCGCTGAAGCCTGAATTGCCTTCCGGCTTGGGCCCTGTCGTCGAGTTGCTGAAGGTGCTTCTCAAAGCGAAATGCGAGGAGCACGGGGTCGCGCAGAAGCTGGTCGCCAACAGCGCCGACCTCGAACTGATCGCTGCCGACGACAACGCCGATGTTTCGGCCTTGCGTGGCTGGCGGCGCGATGTCTTCGGCGAGGACGCGCTGGCGCTCAAGCACGGGCGGATCGCGCTTGCGGCGGAGAATCAGGCGGTCAAGCTGGTCCGCCTGTCGCAGGAGGCGACACCGCAGGCCGCTGCGTCGTCCTGACACCGCGTTGGAACGCGGGCGCTTAACACGGCGGCTGCGACGCGCTACAACGCAAGGATCATGACACAATTTTCCGCGCCGCCTATGCTGACTGTTGGGAGTTTCAACCGCTTGAGCGGGCTCCGGCATGCGTTCTTTACCCGGCGCGGCGGTGTCAGCGACGGCATCTTTGCGGAGTTGAACTGCGGTCCGGGCTCCAACGACGACCCGGCAAGCGTGCGAGATAATCGCGCCCGCGCGCTCGCGGCGTTGGATCTTCCGGGCGGGCCGCTGGTCACGGCGCATCAAGTGCACTCGGCAAGGGCGGTGACGGTCGAGCAGCCGTGGGCCGACGACGAGCGCCCGCGCGCCGACGCCCTGGTGACGCGCCGGCGCGGCATCGTCCTCGGCGTCCTGACGGCGGACTGCGCGCCGGTGCTGCTGGCCGACGCGAAGGCGGGCGTCGTCGGGGCCGTGCACGCGGGTTGGCGCGGCGCGCTGGACGGGGTGCTCGAAGCCTGTGTTGCGGAAATGGAATCGCTGGGCGCGGCGCGCGGCGAGATCGTCGCCGGGATCGGCCCCTGCATCGGCAAGCGCAGCTACGAGGTCGGCCCGGAGTTCCCGGCGCCCTTCCTGGAGCAATGCAGCGACAACGGTGAGTTTTTCCTGACCGGCGAACGGCCGGGGCACTTCCTCTTCGACCTTAAAGGTTTCGCGGCGCGTCGGCTCGCACTGATGGGCTTGGCCGATGTCCAAATCCTGCCGTGCGACACCTTCCGCGAGGAGGAGCGATTCTACAGCTACCGCCGCTCCTGCAAGCGCGGCGAGAGCGACTACGGACGACTGCTATCCGCCATCTACCTCGAACCTTAGCCATCTACCTCGAACCTTAGACCGAGGGCCGCATGAGCCTCCACTTCACCGCCGAAGAGTTCGCCGCGCGCCGGGCGCGCGCCTGCGCCGCGATGGCGGAAGCCGGGCTGGACGGCCTGCTGTGTTTCCGTCAGGAGACGATGTACTGGCTGACCGGCTACGACACCTTCGGCTATGTCTTCTTCCAGTGCCTCTATCTCGGCGCCGACGGGCGGACGATGCTGCTGACCCGCTCGGCGGATTTGCGGCAGGCGTGGCTGACCTCCGATGTCGAAGACGTGCGTATCTGGGAGGATCGCGAGGGCGGCGACCCGGCGGTGGATTTGCGGGAGATCCTGCGCGGCTTCGGTTGCTCGGGGCGAACGCTGGGTGTGGAGTACGAGGCTTACGGGCTGACCGCGCGCAACGGTAAGCGGCTCGACGCGGCGCTGGACGGCTTTTGCGGCACGGTGGACGCCTCGCTGCTGGTGAGCCGCCTGCGCGTCATCAAGAGCGCGGCGGAGATCGACTACGTTCGCAAGGCCGGAAGGTTGGGCGACGACGCCTTCCATGCGGGAATGGCGGAATTGCAGTCCGGCGCGTTCGAGGGCGATATTCTCGCGGCGATGCAAGGCGCGGTCTTCCGGGGCGGCGGCGACTACTCGGGTAACGAATTTGTGATCGGCGCGGGGGATCATGCGCTGCTGTGCCGCTATCAGACCGGGCGGCGGCACTTGGCGGAGAACGATCAGATCACGCTGGAATGGGCCGGAGTCTACCGGCGCTACCACGCGGCGCTGATGCGCACCGCGCGCGTCGGCGAACCGCCTGCCCGTCAGCGCAAAATGGCCGAGGTCGCGCACGACACCATTCGCGCGGTCGAGGCGGCACTGAAGCCCGGCAACACCTTCGGCGACGGCTTCCAGGCCCATGCCGACGCGCTCGACCGGGCTGGCTATTCGGAGCACCGTCTGAACGCCTGCGGCTACTCGCTGGGAACGACCTTCGCGCCGAACTGGATGGACTGGCCGATGCTTTACCGCGACAATCCGGTGGAGATCCGGCCCGGCATGGTGATTTTCGTGCATATCATCATGATGGACAGCGTGCGGGGCTTGGCGATGTGTCCGGGGCGCACCAGTCTCATCACCGAAACCGGCGCGGAGTCGCTTTCGAGCCTGCCGCTGGAGTTCCCTGTCGCGCTATAGCGCCGGGCCAAGCGTTGGAGAGGATACCCACCGATGCCGCACGCTCTGATCTTCGCCATGTTCCTGATCCTGGGGCTGCTCGCGACTTGTGTCATCGCCTGAAGTTGCCGGGTATGGTGAGGCAAGTGCTGTCGATGCAGGTGTTCCTCGTACTCCCCTTCCTTGCGGTCCTGCTCGCGGCCTGCGAACAGCTTCCAAAGCCGTTCCAGTCCGACAATCCCGGCGGCAACAGTCTGCTGATGTTGCCGGATCGCGGCGGTATCGCGGTCGCTCCGGCGACCGGAGCGGTGCCCGACGACGGCGCGGCCTTGAGCGCGGCGATGGCTAAGGCGCTGCGGGCGGAGAACGTGCCCGCCGATGTCGGAGTCGGCAGTCGCGAGAGCCGGTGGCTGCTGGTTCACGTCGAGGATGAAGCGCAAGGCGGCACCAGTGGCTCCGAACGCCGCCTGCGCATCACCTGGGACCTTTTCGAGGCCGACGGTGACCCGTTGTTCCCGCACGAGCACAGCGTGGCCGTACCGCCCGATGCCTGGGAAAGCGGCGATCCGGCGCTGCTGGAAGAACTTGTGAGAGAAGCGGCGCCAACCATTGCCCGGCAGATTCAGCGCGCCGAGGCTGCGGAAGCCAAACTGCCGGGTTACCCGCCCGGCACCGGCCTCGTGGTCGCCGATGTCGCGGGGTCCGACGCGCAAGCCACCGCGGCGCTGACTCAGGCGATGCGGCGCGCGCTCAGCCTACGGGGCCTGCCCCTTGCGGCGACAGCGCAACCGGGAGATGTAGTGGTCGAAGGACGGCTCGAGCTAGGCGATCCG
>SKZV01000185.1 GCA_007127165.1 Rhodovibrio sp.
CCGCCCGGCACATCCCGTTCGGCCGCTTTGCGCGCGGTCTCGGCCTGTGCCGCCTGCGCCGCCAGTTCTTGGTCGGCGCGCGGGTCCAGGACAGCCATTGCCGGGGATGTGCGCGGCACTGCGACAAAGGGTGCGCGGTCCTGCGGGCTTGGCGTGTTTCGTTGACGCATCCGGTGGATGGCAAAGAGCGCCAGCAGCGCGTGCACCACCGCCGTCATCACGAACAGCCCAGGCGCCCCCAGCGGCCCCATAACGGCAGCGGCGATCAGCGGCCCGGCGACCGCACCGGCCGCAAAGGCCAGCAACAGCGTGCTCGACGCCTCCACGAATGCGCCCGGATCGACGAAGTCGTTGGTGTGGGCCACACTGATCGCATAGACGGGAATCGCAAACATGCCGAAGAAGAACGCCGCGATCAGCACAGCCGACGGATAGAACGCCCCCATGATCGCTAACAGCACCCCAGCCAGCGCGGCGATCCCGCAGGCCGCGACGATCACCTTGCGCCGGTCGATCCGATCCGACAGCCACCCCAGCGGCCACTGGCCGATGGCGCCGGCGATGACCGTGATGCTCATGAAGATCGCCACGCCGGTGATCTCCAGCCCGATGCCGATCGCGAAAACCGGGGCCAGCGCCCAGAAAGGTCCCAGCGCCAAGCCGCTGCTGAAACTGCCCAGGAGGCCCACGGGAGAAATGCGGTACATGCGCCGTGGCCGCAGAAGCGTCACCTGCGGCGGCGGCGGGGCCTGAGCGCTGGTCATCGCGACCGGAACGGCCGCCATGGAAATCAGGATCGAAACCAATGCAAACAGCGGGAAAGCCGCGGGATCGTATAACGTGACCATTAATTGGCCGACCGTGACCACGGTCAGGTTGATCACGGTGTAGATCGACATGATCCGGCCGCGCGTCTGGTTGGTGGCGCTCTCGTTCAACCAGCTTTCGATAACGACGTAGAGCCCGGCGAAGCAAAAGCCGGTCACCGCCCGCAACGGCCACCACGCAATTGGGTCGACGACAATCGCATGCGCCAGCGCCGAGGCGGAGGCAATCGCCGTCAGCGCCGTGAAGGTGCGGATATGGCCCACGCTACGCACCAATTGCGCCGCAAACACGCACCCCAGCCCGAAGCCCAGGAAGTACGAAGAGCCCAGAATGCCGATGTTGAAGGTCCCGAATGCCTCCAACTCGGCCCGTACCGGCAGCAACGTCCCCTGAAGCCCGTTTCCGGTGAGCAGCAACGCAACACTGAACAAAAGCGCCGCAATCGGCGCGATGGTGGAGCCGATGGGCAAAGCGTACCTACCCCTTGTTGCGCGCTTTTTGAGCCTTGCGCGTCATCTCGTCCCAGTCCTCGTCGTCCAGCGCTTCCATGAAGTTGAACTGACCCGCCCCCTTCAGCCACTCCCCGCCGTCGATGACAACGGTTTCGCCGTTGATGTAGCCGGAGCCCCCCGCCAGCAGAAAACAGGCTAGATTCGCAAGCTCGTCGTGCTCCCCGAACCGGCCCAGCGGAATGCGGGCCTTCCAGGCGCTGTCGAGGTCCTTGCTCGGCACCAGCCGCTCCCAGGCGCCCTCCGTCGGGAACGGTCCGGGTGCAATCGCGTTGAGGCGAATACCGCGCCCGCCCCACTCGACCGCGAGCGATTGCGTCAGCGCCTGCACACCGGCCTTCGCACAGGCCGATGGCAGCACATAGCCCGAGCCGGTCCACGCATAGGTCGCCACGATGGAGAGGACCGTGCCGCTCTGCCCCGCCTCCAGCCAGCGACGGCCGACGCCGAGCGTCACATAGGCCGTGCCGTTGAGCACGATCCGCGTGACCGCATCGAAGGCGCGCGGCGAAAGCGTTTCACTGCGCGCCAGGAAATTCCCGGCGGCATTGTTCACCAGCGCGGTGATCGGCCGCTCCGCGAAAACGCCGTCCAGCATCGCTTCCACCTGATCGGCGTCGCGAATATCGCAGCCGTAGGTCGCCGTGCCGCCGGGGAAGTCGGCGTCAAATTCCGCCTTGGCCTCCTCCAGAACCTCGGTCCTGCGCCCGCAGATGACCAGATCGGCGCCCAGTTCCAGGCAGCGCCGCCCCATTCCCTTGCCAAGGCCGCTGCCGCCGCCCGTTATCAGAATGCGCTGCCCGGCCAATAGGTCAGGTTGAAACATGAATCCCCCTTCTCGATGCTTTGCGCGGCTAGAGCGGGATGACCTAATCTTCGGTCCGCCATCCCGATCCAAGGTCTTGTTTTGCGAGGCGATTCATATCTCAAGCCGAAATGGTTTGAGATCATCGCGCTCTAGCTCTAGCGTGCCGCGCCCTTGATGACCATGAATTATGGCGCTGCGATGCAGTGCTCACTTCGACGACGCGGTCAAAGCTCCGAGTGCCTCTAACTCCTGGTTCAACGCCTTTGCCTGCTCCTGCGGAAGCGGCGTGAGCGGCGGCCGCACCCGCAGCCAGGCGGGATCGCCGGTACGCTGCGCCAACACGGCCTTCATCGCACCGATCAAGGGATAGCGATCCGCCGTGCGGCGCATGGCGCAGACCACATCGTTCAGCGCCTCGCTGCGGTCGCCGCCCCAGCCGTCGTAAAGGCGGCGCAGATCTCCGGCATTGATGTTGGCGAGAGCCGTGATCGTGCCCGCGCCACCCATCTCCAACGCCTCGCGCAGATGGATTTCGTCGCCGACGAAGACCCCGAATCCGGGGTAACGGCGCAACAGGTCGCGGCTATAGTTGAAGTCGTAGGAAGAATCCTTGAGGCCCACCACGGTCCCTGGGAAATCCGCCATCAGCCGCTCCACGAGTGCCGGCGACCAGCCGACCTGGGCGATCGGCGGAATGTGGTAGAGGTAGACCCGAAGCCGCGCGTCGCCCACACGCTGGATCGTCTCCACCGTGCTGACGTAAAGCCCCTCGTCGCTGATATCCTTAAAGTAGAACGGCGGCAGCAGCATGATTCCGGCCGCACCGTGGTCCACCGCCGCGCGGCTGAGCCGCACCGTGTCCGGCAGCGCGCAGCAACCGCTGCCCACCAGGAGACGATCCCCCGGCACACCGGCTTCGGCCAGCGCATCGAGCATCTCGAGGCGTTCTTCCAGCGAGAGAGAGCTCGCTTCGCCGGTCGTGCCGAAGACCGTCAGCGCATGGCAGCCTTCTTCCAGAAGCTGTTTGCAAAAGGCTACGAAACGCTCGGTATCGACCGAGAGGTCTTCGCGAAATGGCGTCAGGACCGCCGCGATAACGCCCTTCAAGGTATTCGCCGGCAACGCGCCCTCCCCCTTCAACCACCCTAGAGCGGGGTGACTTATCTACGAATCGCCCTCCCGCTCTAGAGCTTTGTTTTGCGTAGCGATTCAGATCTGAAGCCGAAGTGGCTTGAGATCATCGCGCTCTAACGCATGAAAAAGCCCGCCACGATGTTAACCGTGGCGGGCCGATTCACGAAACATTCACTTGCGTGCCGCGTTTCACCTATACACGTCGATCAATCCTCGTCCAAGGCCTTCACGATCCCTTCGCACATGGCCTTCGCGTCGCCGAAGAGCATCATCGTATTGTCCCTGTAGAACAGGGGGTTGTCGATGCCCGCGTAGCCCGGCGAGAGAGACCGCTTGACGAAGAGTACGGTCTTTGCGTTGGCGACCTGCAAAATCGGCATCCCGTAGATCGGCGAGCCCGGGTCGTCTTCCGCCGCCGGGTTCGTGATGTCGTTCGCGCCGATGACGAAGGCCACGTCCGCTGTTTGGAACTCGCGGTTGACTTCCTCAAGCTCGTAGACGTCCTCGTAAGGCACGCTCGCCTCGGCCAGCAGCACGTTCATGTGCCCGGGCATACGTCCTGCGACTGGATGGATCGCATAGCGCACATCCGCGCCCTTCTCCTTCAAGAGATCGGCCATTTCGCGCAGGGCGTGCTGCGCCTGTCCGACAGCCATGCCGTAGCCGGGCACGATGATGATCTTCGAGGCATTGGCCATGATGAAGGAGGCGTCATCGGGCGAGCCGGATTTCACCGCCTTCTCCCCGGTATCCGCTGCCGATGCCCCTGCTTCGCCACCGAATCCGCCTAAGATCACGTTCACGAAGGAGCGGTTCATCCCCTTGCACATGATGTAGGAGAGAATCGCACCCGACGAACCGACCAGCGCACCGACGATGATCAGCAAGTTGTTGCCCAGCGTGAAGCCGATACCCGCTGCCGCCCAGCCGGAGTAGGAGTTCAGCATCGAGACGACCACCGGCATGTCCGCACCGCCGATCGGGACGATCAGCAGAACGCCGATGATCAGCGACAGCACCACGAGGGCCCAAAAAACCCAAACGGGCTGCGCTGCCGCGAACCAAACGATCAGCAGAACGATCAGGATGCCGATCGCCAGGTTCACCCAATGCTGTCCTTGGAACGTCAGCGGCGTGCCGCCGACCAGTCCCTGCAGCTTGGTAAATGCAACGATGGAGCCGGTGAAGGTGATCGCACCCACGGCCGCGCCGATCGACATCTCGATCAGGCTGAGCGTGGCGATTTCGCCCGGTAAGCCGATGCCGTAGAACTGCGGCGCGTAGAACGCCGCCGCCGCGACGAGCACGGCAGCGAGGCCGACCAAGGAGTGGAACGCGGCCACGAGCTGCGGCAGCGCCGTCATCTCGATGCGCAGCGCGATTACCGTCCCGATCGAGCCGCCGATCAAGATTGCGAGCAGAATCGGCACGTAGCCCACGACTTCCGGCGCCGCCACTGTGGCCAGCACGGCGATAGCCATGCCCGCCATACCGAAGAACAGACCCTGACGGCTGGTCTTCGGGTGCGACAGCCCGCGCAGCGTGAGGATGAAACACACCGAGGCGATTAGGTAAAAGAATACGATCCAGTCTTGCGACATTTGTTCTGTCCCCCTCGGTTATTTCTTCGCCTGGAACATCGAAAGCATGCGCTGCGTTACGATGAAACCGCCGAAGATATTCACCGAGGCCAAGAGAATGCCCACAAGCCCGAGCGCGTGACTGAACGAATAGTCCGCCGGACCGGCGGCGATCAGGGCGCCGACGACGATCACCGAAGAAACGGCGTTTGTAACCGACATCAAGGGCGAGTGCAGCGCGGGCGTCACCCGCCATACGACGTGATAGCCGACGAAAATCGCCAGCACGAAGACCGTCAACCCAAGCACGAAGCTGTATTCCGTCCCGTTCACGGGCATTTCGGTGGCGCGGACGGTCAGCTCTCCAATGCTAATGGCGAGTTCGTCGGCCCGCTCCGCAAGCGTGCGGGCCGAATCGGCTACGTCGCGCGCCTGTTCGCTGACGATTTCCAGGTTCTCCGCCATGCTCTAGTCCTCCTTGCCCGTATCGCCGGCCGCGGCCTTGCTGCTCTCCTGAACATCGGCCGAAGTGGCCTTCGCGCTTTCCTGAACGTCGGGATGAACGACCTTGCCCTCGTACGTCAAACAGGTCCCCTTGATGATCGCGTCCTCCAAGTTGACTTTCAGGCTCTTGGCCTCCTTGTCCACCATCAGTTGAAGGAAGCTCAGCAGGTTCCGTGCGTAGAGCGAGGAGGCGCTGACCGGGAGGCGTGCGGGCCAGTTGGCATAGCCGATGACCGTCACGTCGTTGACTTCGACGACCTTATCCAATTCCGACAGTTCGACATTGCCGCCCTGCGTCACCGCCATGTCCACGATGACCGAGCCGGGCTTCATGGACTTCACCATATCCGCGGTCATCAGCTTTGGCGCCGGACGTCCGGGAATCAGGGCGGTGGTGATGACGATATCCATTTTGGGAACCGTCTCCGCGATGAGGTCGGCCTGCTTTTTCTTGTAGGCGTCGCTCATTTCCTTGGCGTAGCCGCCTGCGGACTCGGCTTCCTTGAATTCCTCGTCCTCCACGGCGACGAACTTACCGCCCAGGCTTTCCACCTGTTCCTTGGCCGCCGGGCGGACGTCGGTGGCGGAGACCGCAGCGCCCATGCGCTTCGCCGTGGCAATGGCCTGCAGCCCGGCGACCCCCGCGCCCATGACGAGCACCTTCGCCGGCGGGATCGTACCCGCCGCGGTCATCATCATCGGAAAGGCGCGCTTGAAATGATGTCCGGCATCGATCACCACGCGGTAGCCCGCAAGGTTCGCCTGACTGGAGAGCACGTCCATGGCTTGCGCTCGTGTAATGCGCGGCATGAACTCCATCGAGAACGCGTCGATTCCCGCGTTGGCATAAGCGGCGATGGCTGCACTGGATTGCCAGGGATCCAATAGCGCAATCAGCTTGCACCCCTTTTTCATCGGCTTCAGTTCATCGGTGCCGCCCTCGTCCGGGAGAAGCGGTCTGCGCACCTTCAAAACGACATCCGCGTCTTTTACGGTGGCAGCGTAATCTTTGGCGATCTTTGCGCCGGCTTTCTCGAATGCTTCGTCAGGTATCGAAGCAGCGGAGCCGGCCCCGGTTTCGACCGCCACTTCCACCGAATCGAGCGGCAGGTCAAGAAGCTTCTTAACGGTATCGGGCGAGGCTGCAACACGTGCCTCACCGTCCCGCCGCTCCTTCGGGATGGCGATTTTCATATATGCGGTACCCCCAAGTCAGCGTCGCAAATTAAACAAGATTTGCCGTAATGACGGGGGGACTATTGCATACTTTATACCAGCTTGCCAAGGCCCCTGGGCCGCGGCGGCGTATTGGAAGGGGCTTTACCCCCAATGCTATGGGGCAATGGGTCTTACTCCGAACAAAGCGGTCGTGGTGAACCCTTTATCCGAAAACAGCCGCTCACGCCGCATTCTCCGTCCGCTCATCCTGCATGATTTCCAGCATCTTGTCAGCGACGGCGCGCGCCGATCGTGGATTCTGTCCAGTGACGAGCGAGCCGTCGCGCACGACACAGGCGCGGAAAGGCGATGATTTTTCGAAACGCCCCCCGGCGTCCTTTAACCGCGTCTCCAGCAGAAAGGGCATCACGGAGGCAAGATGAACCCGCCGCTCTTCCTCGTCGGTAAAGGCATTGACGCGGCGGCCGGTCACGAGCGGATAGCTGTCGCCGCGCCGCGCGGCGAGCAATCCGGCGGGGCCGTGACAGACCGCGCCGATCGCCGCACCGTTGTCCTGCGCGGCGAGCAGGAGCCCGCCCAACGCCTCGCAGTCCGGCATATCCCACATCGCGCCATGCCCGCCCGGCAGATAGATCGCACAGTACCTTTCCGCCTTCACCGCATCCACGCTAGGCGTCTTCTCCAGCTTCGCCATCGCATCGGTGTCGTCCAGGAAACGCTGAAGGCTGCCGGAGCGCTGCTCCTCATCCTCGGACAGGCTACTGGGGTCGTGCGGCGGACGGCCTCCCGCGATCGACGCGATCTCCACCTGATAGCCCGCATCCATGAAACGCCAATAGGGGGCAGCCAGTTCATCGAAGTGAAAACCGGTGGGCTTGCCGGTATCGCCGAGGGAATCGTGGGAGGTCAGGACGAAGAGAACGTTCTGACGCCGGTTCGACATGATACGATACCTCTGATAGTTGTTGCACTTTTCACACAGCTTAACACAAAGGTCGCCTGCAACCTTGTGAATTCAAGCCCCTGGCGCCCTCTCCGCCCCGGCCTCCGCTCATTCCACCACGGAAGCGGCGCGTGAATGATCCTGAAATTGTGACAGTAACGTCACACATCGCTTGCGATATTGTGACTCGAGTGGAACCGGCTAAGAAGAACTGCTATATCTGAGGTGGGCTGTGGAGAAGAAAGCAATGTCGCGCGGATTTGTGAAGGCGCTTTGTCTACTGATCGCCGCGGGAGTGTTCGCGAACGCCCCGCCGGCGCTCGCTGCGCAAGAAGACCCGCGGCATGCCGAGGAAGCCGCTGCGAAAATCGAAACGATCGCAGAACGAATCGTAGCGGCGATGCAGGACGAACCCTCTGATTCGGCCGAGCGCCGGGCCCGGCTCGAGGCGTTGATGGAACACAGCCTCGACCTCGCGGCCATCACGAATTTCGCGCTGGGCCGTCATCGCTCCTCGCTCTCGACAGCCGAGCGGTTGCAGTTCGAAGAAGTATTTGGCGACTACGTCGTCACCACCTATGCCCGCTACGTCAATCAGCACCCAATCCATTCGATCGTGATCGAGCGCACCCGTCAGGTCAACGACTCCACCGCGGCCGTCTCCACGCGGGTCGGCCGGGATGAGGACGACGACCTTGTCTGGACCTGGCGGCTGCACTCCGGCGATGACGGCTACCGCGTGGTGGACCTGCAAACGCCGAGCATCAGTCTTGCGGTCACGTACAGACGTCACATCGGTGCAGCTTTCGACAAGACAGACATCGAAACCCTGCTGGCGATTCTGGAAGACCATGTGTCCGCAGGGACCGTCGTTCCGGCGGATAGCGCCGCATTGCACCGCCTGTTCGGCAAGTCGCCGGACATGGCCACGCTCGAAGTACAGTAGGTCGAGCCGCCGCTTTCTTCTTCAGCGCCAGTGGTGGCTGCGCAGGTCGTCGGCGGTGTCGACGTCGGACAGCGTCTCCAAAAACGCCACCGAGGCGCCTTGCGTCCGCAGATTGGCGAGCGTGTCCGATCGTGCGTCCGGCCCACCCCAGCGCACGCCGGAAAACGGCGTCCGCACGACTGGCCGCCGCCGCAAGCCGACCAGCCAGTAACCGCCATCGTCGGCGGGCCCGATCACCGCGTCGTGCCCGCGCAGCCGGTGGAAAGCTTCCGCGGCATGACGCGGCTGGATGTCCGGCACGTCCGCGCCGATGATGACCACCGGCCCCCGCGGCAAGCTGTGCATGACGCGGCCCATCCGCTGCCCAAGATCTCCCCGGCCCTGCGGTATCACCCGCACCGGCGCATCCCACAGGCCGAGCCCCGCCGATCCGCCGCGTCCGCTGGACGCGCCGCGCGCTGCGCTGTCAGGCGTAACCGCGAGCCAGACGGTCCAGCGCGGATCGCCGGATAGGCGACGCAGCAAGCGCCGCGTCGTCAGCCAGTGGAAGCGCCAAGCCGTCAGGTCTCCGGTGTCCCGGGCAAGGCGGCGCTTGCCGGTACCGAGCCGCGGCGCGCGCGCGAAGAGCACCAGATTGTTGCGCAGCATCATGCCCTCATCCATAAAGCCGTTTCAGCAGGCGCGGCGGCACGCCCAGAAAATAGAGCGTCAACACGCCGATGTTTCGCAGCGGTCTGGCCCACCAGCCGTCGCGGCGGTAGCGGCCGGCGGAGGTGACGGCCACGGCTGGCAGTATCCGAATCCGGCGGCGGCCGATTCTTCGTACCAGCGTCACATCCTCCATGAGCGGTTCGTCCGGATAGCCGCCCACCCGCCGATAGAAGTCCCGCGCGATCAAGAGCCCCTGATCCCCATAGGGCAAGCCGAGCCAGCGCGAGCGCCAGTTCGCCACCGCCGCAACCCGCCGGGCAGCCGGAGAGTCCTCGTCGTAGGCGAGTTGGAAGACCGCCACGGCCTCGCCAGCCTCCTCGCTTGCCAGGAACCCTTCGACGGCGGTTTCCCAACCGTCCCCCAGCCGCGTGTCGGCGTGCAGGAACAACAGCCACAGGCCCGCCGCCATGTCGGCGCCCTCCGCGAGCTGGCGGCCACGCCCCGGCTGCGACTCGACCACCAGCGCTCCGCCTGCCTTCGCGATTTCGCGCGTCGCATCGCTGGACCCTCCGTCGACGACAACCACCTGATCCACCAGACCGCGCCGCCGCGCTTGGTTCAGCGTTGCAAGACAGCCCGGCAGCGTCGAGGCCGCGTTAAGAGTTGGAACAATCACCGAAAGCCGTGTCATGCGCCGGGTCTTAGAGCCTTTACCACCGGATGAAAAGCTCGAAGCAATGGTCCGCTATGCGGGAATTGCGCTAGATCAATCAGATGTCCTACAAAAAATCTTTTTTTGATCTTGTTATGTTCTTTACGCCCTCATAAGCTTTGGCCTATGAGCGATATAGAGAGCCGTACTCCATCGAACCCGCGCGCCCGCAAGGGCCGTGGCGCCGTCTCGAACACGGCCAGCGCGCGCTTCACCGCGTTGGGGCGCGAGTTGGAGGACGACGGCTGGGCGAGCGCGGCGGCGGAAGCCGAAGTTTCGCCGCAAACGGTGGTGGCGCCCGACCACGCGCGCCGGATCATAACCCGCAACAACTCGCCGGATCTGCATTTCGACCGGTCCATCAATCCTTATAAGGGGTGTGAGCACGGCTGCGTCTACTGCTTCGCGCGGCCGACGCATGCATATTTGGATCTCTCGCCGGGGCTCGATTTCGAGACACGGATTTTCGCCAAGCACGACGCCCCTGCCCTGCTGCGCAAGGAACTGGCAAAGCGCGGCTATCTGCCCGATCTTGTCGTGCTCGGCGCGAACACCGATCCCTATCAGCCGGTGGAGCGGCGGCTTGAGATTACGCGGGGGGTGCTGGAGGTCTTGGCCGAAGCCAACCATCCCGTAACGATCGTCACCAAGTCGGCGCTGGTCCTGCGCGACCTCGACATTCTTCAGACCATGGCCGGGAAGAACCTCGCGCGGGTCATGATTTCCGTCACTACGCTGGAGCGCGAGATGGCCCGCAAGCTGGAGCCGCGAGCGCCGACGCCCGCCCGGCGGCTGGACGCCATTCGGGAATTGCACGCAGGCGGCGTTCCCGTTGGCGTGCTGGCCGCGCCGGTTATCCCGGCACTGAACGATCACGAGTTGGAGCGCATCCTGAAGGCTGCGGCGGACCACGGCGCGGACTGCGCGGGTTATGTGCTGCTTCGCCTGCCGCACGAAATCAAGGGGCTCTTCGAGGAATGGCTCGAGACGCATTTCCCGCACCGGAAGAACCGCGTTCTGGAAATGGTGCGCGACGCGCGCGGCGGTCAGTTATACGAAGCTGCCTGGGGCACGCGGATGAAGGGGCGCGGCCGCTATGCCGAGTTGATCGCGCGACGCTTCCGGCTTGCCTGCAAGAAGCACGGGTTGAACGCCGAACGCCGGGATCTGGACTGCGGTCAATTCAGGCCACCCGAATCCGATGCGCGCCAGATGGCGTTGTGGTGATCGGGGCGAGGCTGGTTCAAAATCATCACGCTTTAGGGCCGAATCCTGTGCCTCTCGCGGTGGGATTCCCGTCCGGGTGGGGGCGCGGCACGTCCTATTGCGGGCGGACCCGTTCCTCGTTCTCTACCCACTGCGGCGAAATGCGTGCAAGGCTGCGCAGCTCACCGTTTTGTAGCAGCGGACAATCCGAGCAGTATTCGTGCTTGGCGAAACAGGGAGCGCCGTCGGTCTGCATCTGGGCGACCCTGGCATATAGCGCGGCGGAGAGTTCGCCCGCGGCATGATCGCCCTGGCGTGCGGCTTCCAGCGCCAAGCGGTCGGCTTCCTCCAATAGCATCCGAGCCAGACGGGCGAAACAGAGTCCCTCTAAACGACCGGCTCCCGAAGGGTCGATGCGAGAGGCCGGTGCAAATTGCCGACGAGGCGTTGAAGAGCTCACGGACGTCTCCCCTGCAAGGTCGGCGGCGCATCGTGCCGCCCTGGTTCCCGCGTCGGTCATATTCGCAAAACTACAACCGCTGCGGATCAAGGAATATCATGTCACACTTATTAACTGATTTAAACTAAATTTGGTTCAATTTCGAGAGAGCGAGCGTGAGCGGCCGCAGGGTGCGACCATTTTTTCGCCGGTTGCCTCGCCATGACGGCAGGTGCATTCTTTGGAAAGTGGGCAAGAGCGATTCTTTAGGGTTAGCCGCTTGCTCCTCGCCAACTGGAACAACGGTCACGTCATGCGGGCAATGCCGCCACTTCCCTCGCCCTCCCTGCAAGAGCCCTGCGCGCTCCCGACGATTGCCGGGGTGGACGAGGTCGGGCGCGGACCGCTCGCCGGTCCCGTCGTGGCGGCGGCGGTCCTTTTGGAACCTCGTGACATGCCGCTTGGCTTGATGGACCGTATCGCCGATTCCAAGACCCTGAACATGGGCCAGCGCACGGAGATTGCCGCCGCGCTGCAAGGCTGCTGTGTTTTCGCACTGGGGTGGGCGGATGTCGCGGAGATCGAGACGTGGAACATTCTCGGCGCGACGCATCTGGCGATGGCCCGCGCGATCAAGGCCTTGGGGACGGTCCCCGGTCGCGTCCTGATAGACGGCAACAGCGCGCCCGCGCTACCCTGCCCCTGCGAATGCATTGTCGGCGGCGACGCCAGCGTCCCGGCAATCGCGGCAGCTTCCATCGTCGCCAAGGTGGCCCGCGACCGCCACATGGAAGTCCTCGCCGAATCCTGCCCCGGCTACGGCTGGGAGCGCAATCGCGGCTACGGCACCCCTGAACACCTTGACGCGTTGCGCCGCCTGGGCGTGAACGAACACCATCGGCGCTCGTTTAAACCAGTGCGAGAGGCCCTTGCCGCAAGCCGCTGACGCGCGACACACTTGACGGCGACTCCAGGGTGAATCAGACTCTCCATGGACCGCGCCGCGCCGTTTTACGTTCAAGAGGCGCGGCATTTTTGATTCGGGGGCAGGCGTTATGGGAAGTCGAGTTGCGGCGGGAGCAGGGCCCGCGCGGAAATTGCGTGTGGTTGGCGGCAAGGGCGGCTTTCCTGGCGGTGCCGGTCCGGTGCTGGACCATGGACGAGATGACGACGGCGTCATCGCGGACATGGTGCGCCTCGGCGACTGTATCGAGCAGATGCGCGAGCTTCCGGCGGGCAGCGTGGACATGGTTTTTGCCGACCCCCCTTATAATCTGCAACTCGACGGCGAGCTGCATCGCCCGAACAACTCCCGCGTCGACGGCGTGGAAGAGGCGTGGGACCGCTTCGACAGCCTGGACGCCTACGACGCCTTCACCCGCGACTGGTTGGGGGCGGCCCGCCACTGCCTGAAGGACGACGGCACCATCTGGGTGATCGGCAGCTATCACAACATCTTCCGCGTCGGCGCGATTCTACAGGATCTGGGATTCTGGATCTTGAACGACGTCGTGTGGCGCAAGTCGAATCCGATGCCCAACTTCCGGGGGCGGCGCTTTACCAACGCGCACGAGACAATGATCTGGGCCTCCAAGACCAAGGACTCCCGCTACACCTTCAATTATCAGTCGATGAAGGCGCTGAACGACGATTTGCAGATGCGCAGCGACTGGTACATCCCGATCTGTTCCGGCGGGGAGCGGATCAAGGACCCGCTGGGTAAGAAAGCACACCCGACGCAGAAACCGGAGGCGCTGCTCCACCGCGTCGTGCTGGCTTCGACCAGGCCGGGCGAGCTTGTGGTCGACCCGTTTTTGGGCAGCGGGACCACCGCCGCCGTCTCGAAACGCCTGCGCCGCCGCTGGCTCGGCTTCGAGGCCGATCCAGCCTATGCCGAGGTCGCGCGTGCGCGAATCGCCGCGGTGGAGCCGGTGGACGATCCCGAACTGGTCGCCCTGGAAAGCCGCCGCGAGGCGCCGCGCATTCCCTTCGGCTGGTTGGTCGAACGCGGGATGCTGGTGCCCGGAACGATCCTTTACGGCGGGGCGCGCGGACAATGGACCGCCAAGGTGCGCGCCGACGGTACCGTGGTCAGTGCCGACGCCAAGGGTTCGATCCATCAGGTGGGCGCCCAGGTGCAAGGGGCGCCAAGCTGTAACGGCTGGACCTTCTGGCAGTTCGACGCCGGAACGACCCGCCTTCCAATCGACGTTCTGCGCCAGAAGATCCGCGACGAACTGGAGTAATATCGATTGGCGTTCGTGGGGCGAGGTAAGCACTTGCCCCGACCCTAACCCTCCGGCAACCCGCGCTGGATGGCACCGGACTCGCATCTTCGTTACGAAGACGTAACGAACCCGATCTCTCATCTACAATTATATTAGCAACCGTTGTGCATTCGCAACGGTTACCACTTTCTTGTCACTAGTGTTGTCTAGCAACTTGTTGACTCATCTGTTCCCGCTTCTCAATATTAACTATATCGAAACTTTTGTGCGGCGACAGGATCACCGGCGCGCCACAGGCAGCAGCGAATTGCGCAGCCGGGCGATTGCGAGCCCTGGCGCTACAGGCCGCGGAGATCGAGATCGGGGGTCATCATCCCTGGTCCTGTAGGAATAATAGAGAGGGACCGGAATCATGAGCATCAGAAGTTTTGACGCAGAATTTTATCTCACCGCCAATCCAGACGTGAACGCCGCCATACTCGACAGCACATTCTCGCCGATTCCCGACGGTTCGGTTGCCGAACAGGCCGAGGCTCACTTCAACCTCTTCGGCCAAGGCGAACAGCGCAGCCCGAATCCCCAATTCGACGAGGTCTTTTACCGCCAACAGAATCCCGACGTGGCCGAGGCCATCGAAGCCGGCTTCTTCACGTCCGGCTTCGATCACTTCCAGCAATTCGGCGCCTTCGAGCAGCGCCTGCCGAGCGAAGCCTTCGCCTCCTTCGACGAGCAGGCGTACCTGGCAGAGAACGAAGACGTCGCCGCCGCGATCCCGGAATTCTTCGAATCCGGCTTTCAGCATTTCCTGCTCTTCGGTTCCGACGAAGGCCGGACCGCCCCGGGCGTGCCGGGCGAAGGCTTCACGCTAACCCGCGGCTTCGACGAGATCGGGGGCACGACGGCCAACGACACTTTCGAGGCCCAACGCGTGCCTGAGGGCGTTGACGGTGCGCCGGTTCAGACCCTGGAATCGTTCGATGAATTGGACGGCGGCGGCGGCACCAACCGGTTGAACGCAACATTGAACGGGACGGATCCCGTCGGTGACGGAGACGTGACCGCGCCCCATATCGAGAACATCCAGGAGTTGGTGATCCGGTCGCGAGAGACCGACAACGTGCTGGACATGAGTAATGTGTCGGGTGCGCAGGCCCTCTGGAACGACCGTTCAAATTACGACCTGACGTTTGCCAACGTCGAGCAGCAGGCGGACATCGGCCTCTTCGACATCCGCACGGACGCCCGTGAGGGTTCGGCGAACACGACGGTCAATTACCGGGACGGCGTCGAGATCGAAAGCCAACAGGTGATCGCGCAGGGGACCCGTGGGAACACTGTCACGCTGGCGGTCACGGGAGCCGCGGCCCTTGGCGCTTTGGCGCTGAATTCGGAGGCCGGCGAGAACGATATTCTGCTGGACGGTCAGCTCTCCGACGTCGAAAGCCTGACGATCACCGGCGGAGCGGCCCTGGAACTGGCCAGCACCGGCGCCCTCCCCAACATCAAGTCGGTGGACGCATCGAACTCTGCTAGCGGCTTGTCCCTGGAGATGCGAGGCCAGACGGACGGCGAGAACCTCAGCGTCGTACTCAGCCCGGGCGACAACATCCTGAGCGTCGCGAGCGAGGTTCTGGACGGAACGGCGTCGGTCCTGGACGGCGGTGCCGGGAACAATGTCCTGAACGTCGGCGGGGCCGACCTCGATCCGGGCGCCCTCGATTTTACGAACGTGACGAACTTCCAGGTCCTCCAGCTTGCCGAGCCCGTCACTCTCGACGAGGACGGCGTCCTGGACCTGAGCCAAACCCAATTCACAACCTTGGCGATTGCCGACCGCATCGATCTGGGCGACAATACGCTGACCGTGGTCGGCGCGCCCGGTCTCGACTCGGTCGGCGTCAATGCCGTCATCGCGGGTGACGGCGGCAAGCTCGCCTTCGCGGGGATTCCCAGCCTAACCGCCAGCTTCGGCGAGGACGCGGACATCGCCGGCGACGTGACCCTCTATCTGGGCGACGCCGAAAGCTTCACCATGAACACCCAGTCCGATCTGTCCAGCGGCCAGGCCACGATCACCGGGCAAGCGCTCAACGTCGTGAACCTCAACGCCGGCGGTAACATCACAGCCATCGTCGCCGGGGCCGTGGGCGACGAGGAGAACGGCACCTCGCCGAACTCGCTCAACGTCGCGGACGTCTCGGAAGAGGGCGATGCGGGCATCGATCTCACGCTGGTCGACACCGTGGATCTGACCTTGATCACGCTCACTGGCGGCTCGGCGACGAACATGCAGATCGATGCCACGAACGCCAATTTCGACTCCGTCGTGACCGTCGACATCGGGGCGATCGGCATTGACGAGGAAGGCGCTCTCACCAACGGCGTTTCCTACACGCCCGCCGGAAATATCCGCGAGATATTCCAGTTCACCGGGGACGACATCGGCAATGTGTCCTTCGACGACACCTTCGAGGGCGGTATCGGGACCAACGCCGACCGGCTAGACTTCAGCCAGTTCGCGGGGGTGTCGAGCTTCGACGACCTCAACATCAACTTCATCAACGAAGAAGTCACCTCCACGGTCGAAGCTGTCGACGATCAGTTCACCGGTCTGATCACGGTGGCCGGCGTCGACCTGACACAACTCGAAGACAACTTCATCTTCTGAGGCGGGACAATTAACCCGACGAGGAAGCGGCCGGAGTTCGCAGCTCCGGCCGCTTTGCCCGGCGGCTGTTTGCCTATCCCCGGTGGCGGCGCAGGAGAAGATAGAACGCGCCGCCGCCGCCATGCTGGCGCTGTGCGGAGGTGAAGGCGAGAACCTTGCCCCGCGTTCCCGGAAGGTTCAGCCAGCGCGGCACTTCCCGGCGCAGAACTCCGCCTTCTGCGCTGAACGTTCCCTTGCCGGTGATCACAAGAACGCAACGCAGTTCGCGCGCGGAACAGCGGGCGACGAAGGCGTCTAGCGCCTCGTGCGCCGCCGTGCGGGTCATGCCGTGCAGGTCGAGGCGCGCCTCGATTGGCAAGCGGCCGCGGCGGAAGCGCTCCGCCGTACGCCGATCCATCTCGGTCAGCCGCCCCTCGTCGAGGGCTTTGGCGCGGGACTTCACTTCCGCCGCCTTCTTCACGGCGGCGGGCGGGAGCTTGGCGGACTTCGCGGTTTCGACCGGCTTGCTCGCGACCTCCGCCTCGGCGGAGTTGGGAGCCGTCGCAGGCTCGCGGCGGCGGTTCTCGGGGTGCAAGGGCGTCGCATCCTGGACGATCTGCCGCCACAGCGCGCGCTCCTCCTTGGTGGGCTGGCGCCCGCCGATACGCTTCCAGCCGTGATCCTCAGCCGCCGTCATCGTTCGTTACCACAAGAATATGCAGCTTGCGCGGTCCATGCGCGCCAAGCTGCAGGGTCTGCTCTATGTCGGCGGTCCGCGAGGGGCCGGTGATCAGGTTCACCGTGCGAGGCACACTCCGGCCATTCAGGCTGGCGCGCAGGCGCTCCCAAACTTCCTCGAAGCCGCCCGCGATCTCCTCCGCCCTCACCGCCACGATGTGCGTATCGGGCAGGAAGTTCACCGTCGTGGGACTGTCCGCGCCCGAGCGCAGCACCAGCGTGCCCGTCTCCGCGACACCGGCGAAGGCGCGCGAGAGGCCGACCGCCGTGTGCCCCTGCGCGGGACCTTCCGTCACTACAAGAGTGGGCATTTTCCACGCCCACTGCAACCCCGTCAGGTCCGGGTGCGGCGCCATCGCCAGGGCGCTCGGCATGTTGTGCTTGCGAAGATAGGCGGCCACCGCTGCCGGAATGTCGGTCCATGCGTCAAGGCGGTCGACCGTGGCCGACACCTCCTCCGCCATCTGCTGGAACAGGTCCAGACGCCCCTCCGCGTCAAGCTGTCCGCGCGCCGGAACGGGGCCGCGCGGGTGTTCGTTCAGGCGGCGGTTCACCAGAGCCTGCTGCGCTTCGTCCAGCGGCCCGCGATGCAGCGCACGCCGGATGTTGCCCAGAACCCGCTCGCGGCCTTCATTGGCGCCCCCGGCGCTCATGCCTTTTCTCCCGGCTGCTGGCCCGGCCGCTGGCCGCGGCGCTTGGCCCAGAGGTCCTGGAAGGTGCGGCCCTCCGGCGCGGGGAAGTCGCGGTGCCTGGTCCAGCCCCCGGCGAGCGGCAGGCGCGAGAAGCGTCCCTTGCGCGAACCGAGCAGCGCCATCGAGCGCACCTGTATCCGCGTCGCCCAGCGGTAGAGCTTCGGCCGCGTCGCGAAGTAGCTCCAGAACTTAAGGCCGTTGCGCACCGCCGAGGGGGTCAGGTGCCGTTCGAACTCGCGCTCGCGCCAGTGCCGCATCAGCTTCGGCAGCGGAATCCGCATTGGGCAGACCGATTCGCAGCGCCCGCAGAAGGTCGAGGCGTTGGGCAGGTGCCCCGCCTTCTCCACCCCAAGCTGCGCCGGGGTCAGAACCGCCCCCATCGGCCCCACGTACGTCCAGCCGTACGCATGCCCGCCGACCGCGTGATACACCGGGCAGTGGTTCATGCAGGCCCCGCAGCGGATGCAGCGCAGCATGTCCTGGAACTCCGTCCCGAGCATGGCGGAGCGGCCGTTGTCCAGCAGGATGACGTGGAACTCGTCCGGCCCGTCCAGATCGCCCTCGCGCTTCGGCCCTGCGGAGAAGGTCGTATAGACCGACTGCTCCTGCCCGGTGGCGGAGCGTGCGAGGACGCGCATGATCGTCGTCGCGTCCTCCAGCGTCGGCACGGCCTTTTCCAAGCTCGCCATGACGATGTGGACGCGCGGCAGTGCCTGAGTCAGGTCGCCGTTGCCCTCGTTGGTGACGATCACCGTCTGGCCGGTCTCGGCGATCAGGAAGTTCGCGCCGGTGATCCCGACGTCCGCATCGAGGTAGCGCTGGCGCAGTTCCCCGCGCGCCTCGGCGACAAGCTGCGCGGCGGTATCCAGCGCGCGGTCGCTCGGCAGATGCAGGTGATACTTGCGGAAGTCGTCGGCCACCTGATCGGCGTTGAGATGGACCGCCGGAGCGATGATGTGGCTCGGCGGCTCCTTGCGAAGCTGGATGATGTACTCGCCAAGATCGGTTTCGATCGGCGTGATGTTGTGCTCCGAGAGGAAGTCGTTCAGGCCGATTTCCTCGGTCACCATCGACTTGCCCTTAGTGACGGTCTTCGCGTCCACGCGGCGGCAGATGTCGAGCACCGTCTGCCGCGCCTCGGCGGCGGTGGCGCACCAATGGACCTTCCCGCCCTGCGCAGTGACCTCTTTCTCGAAACGCTCCAGATAGGCGTCGAGATAGGTCAGCGTGTGGTTCTTGATGTCGCGGGCGGCGTCGCGAAGCTGTTCGAACTCCGGCATGCGCGCGGCGGCCTTGGCGCGCTTGCCGATGAAGCCTTCCTTGATGTTGCCGAGTGCGCGTTGAAGCTGCACGTCGGTCAGCGCGTGCTCGACGTTCTCCTTAAAGGTATGCGAGCGGGCTTCCATCAGCCGCCTCCTTCTTTCCGGGAACCGATCGGCGGCACATCGCCCGTCATTCCGGCCAGCACCTCCGCGACGTGGCGCACCTGCACGCGCGCGCCCTCGCGTTGCAGCTTTCCGGCCATGTTCATCAGGCACCCCAGGTCCCCGGCCAGCAGTGTATCCGCGCCGGTTCCCTTGATGCACTTGGTCTTGCTCTCGACCATCGAGTTGGAGATATCCGGGTACTTCACGCAAAAGGTCCCGCCGAAGCCGCAGCACACGTCGGCGTCGGGCAGTTCAGTGAACTCCATCGCCTCGACTCCCGACAACAGCTTGCGCGCCTGGTCGCGGACCTTGAGTTCGCGCAGCCCCGCGCAGGAGTCGTGATAGGTGACATGGCCTTCGTACCGCGCCTCGACCTTCTCCACGCCCATGACGCGGGTCAGGAAGTCCAATAGCTCGTAAGTCCGCCCGGCCAGCTCCGCCGCCTTGTCGTAAAGGTCCGGGTCGCCGGAGAACAGTTCCGGGTAGTGCTTCGAGATCATCCCGCCGCAGGAACCGGACGGCACCACGACGTAATCGACCTCCTTGAAGGCGTCGATGACCTGCATCGCGATGGCCTTGGTGTCC
>SKZV01000308.1 GCA_007127165.1 Rhodovibrio sp.
CTGGATTGGCCGCGAGGATGCTGGGGCTGTCCAAACGGATCGGCCCCGGCTCGATCTGGCCGACAAAGCCGCCCGCCTCGCGCACCAGCAGGATACCCGCCGCGATGTCCCACGGTTGCAGGTCGCGCTCCCAGTAACCGTCGTAGCGTCCGGCCGCGACATAGGCGAGGTCCAGCGCTGCGGAGCCCATGCGGCGGATTCCCGCCGTCCGCTCCATCACCGCGTTAAGCTCGGCAAGGAAGGCCGGCCGCTCGCCGTGTCCCATGAAGGGGGCGCCGGTTGCGATCAGCGCGCTGTCCAGACGCTCGCGCGCCGACACCCGCAGGCGACGGTCGTTGAGGAACGCGCCATTGCCCTTCTCGGCGTAGAACTGCTCTTCCTTGATCGGGTCGTAGATCACCGCCGCGACGATCTCGCCGCGCTGTTCCAACGCAATCGAGATCGCGAAGTGCGGCAGCCCGTGCAAAAAGTTTGTGGTGCCGTCGAGCGGATCGACGATGAAGCGGCGCTCCTGTTCGTCGGTGCCGGGAGTCTCTTCGGATTCCTCCATCAGCAGCCCGTATTCCGGACGGGCGCGCGACAACTCCTCACGGAGTTTCTGTTCCGCGCGGCGGTCGGCGGTGGAGACGAAATCCGCCGGTCCCTTGCGGGAGACCTGGAGATTCTCGACTTCACCGAAATCACGCTTGAGCGAGCGGGCGGCTTTATCCGCCGCGCGCAGCATGATGGTCAGGACGGGCGAGCGCGTAGCCATGAAACTGCCTTGATCGATGATTCGGCTGAAAGGGAGGCTGAGAGGCAGAAGCGAGCGGGCGTCAGTCCTTCACCTTCTCGACGTAGCTGCCGTCCTCGGTCTTGATCACAATGCGGGTTCCGCTGTCCAGATGCGGCGGCACCATGACCTTCACACCGTTTTCCAGCACGCCCGGCTTGTAGGACGAGGAGGCGGTCTGCCCCTTGACCACCGGGTCCGCGTGCTCCAGGCGCAGGGTCACCGTTTCCGGCAGCGTCACGTTGAGCGGCGTCTCGTCGTAGAACTCGATCTCGACCTGCATTCCCTCGGTCAGGAAGCGGGCGGGCTCGCCGATGACGTCCGCGTTGACGGCGACCTGTTCGAATGTCTCCTGGTCCATGAAGGTATACTGATCCCCATCCTGAAACAGGTACTGGAATCTGCGCTGCTCAAGGCGAATGCGCTCCAGCGTCTCCGACGCGCGAAACCGCTCGTTGGTCTTCGTGCCGGTCAGGAGATCCCGAAGCTCTGCCTGCATGAAGGCGCCGCCCTTGCCCGGCTTCACGTGCTCCGTCTTCATCACGCGCCAGGGGCGGTTCTTGAACTCGATAACGTAGCCAGGGCGCAGCTCATTGCCGTCGATCTTGGGCATATCGGTATGATTCGCTTGTTGCCAGGATAATAAAGCAGTCGGGCCGGCAGCCGCCACGGGACGGCTTCCGGAAACCTGTAGGCGCGGAAGCTACCAGCTTGCCGCGTGGCTGGCAACTGGCGCGAACGCTACTTTGTCAGGAGTTGCCGAAGTGTGTGCTGCGCCTCGGCAAGTGCCGCCGCCGGTCCTTGCGGATGCTCCCAGACCGCTTGCTCCAATGCCACGAAGTCCGCGCCGGCCTCCGCCAACGCGCCGACCTGGTCGAGTTGCACGCCGCCCATGGCCACGCAAGGCAGCGTCATCATGACCTGCCACCAGTTCAAAAGGTCCGGGTCGGCGGCTTCTCCGGGAGCATCTTCCCGGCCGGAAAACGCCACGTAATCCGCCTCCGCCTCTCCGGCCAGCATCGCTGCATGGCGCGATGTGCCGCAGTCCACGCCGACGATGGACCCTTCGCCGAGGATGCGCCGCGCGGCCTGGACCTCCGAATGGGAGGCGAGGTGCACTCCGTCCGCGCCTAGACTGTGCGCCAGTTTTGCGTCCTCGGACAGCAGCACGGCGATGCCCAGCTCCTGGGCTGCGGCAGTGAGGGCGCGGCTCTGCGTGTCGGCGTCGCGCAGCAGCAAACAGGCGATGTCCCCGGCGTCGGCCAGCGGTGTCAGGGCATCCGGCGCAAGGCTGCCCGGAGCGATCAAATAGAGGCGGCAAGGAGGCTCGATTTCTGTCATGCCGTGTGGATAGCCGAGGTCGGCCCTTTGTTCAACGGCTAAGGAACCAACTGCGGCAGAGTTCCTCCGGATCGCGGCTATCGAGCAGGTCCAGCGCGGCCGGGCGGCTATCGAGGAACGTAATGCCGCGCGCCTCGGCCATCTCGCGTAGGCGCGCCGCGGCTTCTGCGGCTCCGGTGAAAATCACGCCGGGAACCGGGGCGCGGAAGGCTTCGAGAACGTCACCGGGGTAGTCCGCGCAGTCGAGGTAGGCGGAGAGGCGGGCTTGCGGGACTTCGCCACGGATGCGGGCGACGATCTCTCTGAACCAGCCGGGGCCAAGGATGCGCGCCGCGCCCGGCGAACTCACCAGCGTGACCGGCACGTCAAGCTCCGCCGCCACGGATGCGGCGGTCCGGGCTTGCCCCTGCGAATGAAAAATCACGGCGTTCACGGCCATGACAGCGTTTTAGACCCTGGCCTGCAAAAGGAAAAGGCGGAGCCGCGCGGCCCCGCCTTTTCGTTTCGCCCGAAGGTTCTCGGCGCGTTAGATCTGCTTTCCGACGGCAACGGCGGCATCGATCATGCGGTTGGAGAAGCCCCACTCGTTGTCGTACCAGGACATCACCCGCACCAGCGTCCCATCGATCACCTGAGTCTCGGTAATGTCGACCGAAGAGGAATGGCTGTTGTGGTTGAAGTCGCTGGAAACCAGCGGCTGATCGCAAATCCCGAGCACGCCCTTGAAGCGCGGGGACTTCGAGGCTTCGACCAGCGCCGCGTTGACCTCTTCGACAGTGGTCGGCTTCGGTGTATTGAACTTGAAGTCGATCAGCGAGACGTTGAGCGTCGGGACGCGGATCGCGGTGCCGTCGAGCTTGCCTACCAGTTCCGGCATGACCAGACCCACGGCCTTGGCCGCGCCGGTCGTCGTCGGGATGATGTTGTGAGCGGCAGCCCGCGCGCGGCGCTTGTCCTTGTGCATCGTGTCGACGATGCGCTGGTCGCCGGTGAAGGCGTGCACCGTGGTCATGTAGCCGCGCTCGATCCCGAAGCTGTCCTGCATCACCTTTGCCACCGGAGCGAGACAGTTCGTCGTGCAGGAGGCGTTGGAGATCACGTCGTGCGACGGCTCCAACTGATCTTCGTTGACGCCCATCACGACGGTGATGTCGGCGCCCTTCGCCGGGGCGGAAACGAGGACCTTCTTCGCGCCCGCCTGGAGGTGCAGCGCGGCCTTGTCGCGGTCGGTGAAGATGCCGGAGCATTCCAACGCCACGTCGATGCCGAGGTCCTTCCACGGCAGCTTGGAGGGATCGCGCTCGTTGAGCGACTTGATCTTCGTTCCGCCAATGTCCAGCGCGCCGTCGACCACCTTCACCTCGGCCGGGAAGGGGCCGTGCGTGGTGTCGTGCTGCAGCAGGAAGGCGTTCATTTCCAGGTCGGCAAGGTCGTTGATGGCGACGACCTCGATGTCTTTCCGCCCGCTCTCGTAGGCGGCCCGCAGCACCATGCGGCCAATGCGCCCGAACCCGTTAATCGCCACGCGAGTTGCCATGTCGTTTCCTTCCTTCTGCTATCCAAGCCGGTCTTTTAAGCGGCGTTTTTCTTACAGCGCGATCATTCAAGCCGCCCGGGAGTCCCCGGATGGCGACCGAAGAGATCGTCCCGCGCTATGCGGCGTATCGGCCTTGCGCGGCGGCGCTCGTCGCCTTCGCGCGCTCGCGAAACGCCGCGCGGGCGCTATCCGCGTTGTCGTTTTTTCCGCCCCAGGCCTTCAGCGCCGCCTGTTGCAGCGCCCGCCCGTAGGAGAACGAGAGCGCCCAGGGTGCGCCCTCCTCGGCCTTCAAGCGGTTGATCGCGTTGAGGTTCACGGTGGCTTCCTCGTCGCCCTGACCGCCGGAGAGGAAGACGATTCCCGGAACCGCCGCCGGAACGACGCGCTTGAAACAATTCACCGTCGCCTTCGCGACCTCGTCCGGCCCGGCCTGTTGTGGGCAGTCCTTGCCGGAGATCACCATGTTCGGCTTCAGCAACATCCCTTCCAGCACTACGCCCTGCTCCGCCAGTTCGGCGAAGACGGCGCGCAACACGGCTTCGGTCGCGCGTTCGCAGTCGGCGATCGTGTGGCTGCCGTCCATCAGCACCTCGGGCTCGACCACCGGCACGATGTCGTTTTCCTGCGCCAGTGCGGCATAGCGGGCCAAGGCGTGCGCATTGGCCGAAATGCAGGCGCGGCTGGGCCGCCCGTCTCCGATGTCGTAGACGCCGCGCCACTTGGCGAAGCGCGCGCCCAGCTTGTAGTACTCCTGGAACCGCTCGCGCAGGCCGTCCAGACCCTCGGTCACCTTTTCGACGCCGTGCGGTGCAAGCGGCTTGGCGCCGCTGTCCACCTTGATCCCGGGGATCATTCCCGCATCTTGAAGGATCTTCACCAGCGGCTTTCCGTCCGGACTCTCTTGCCGGATCGTTTCGTCGAACAGGATGACACCGCTGATGTGCTCCGCCGCGCCCGGCGTGGTGAAGAGCAGATGGCGGTAGTCGCGGCGGCTACGCTCCGTCGACTCGGTGTTGATCTGGTCGAAACGCTTCTTGATCGTGCCGGTGCTCTCGTCCGCCGCCAGCAGTCCCTTGCCGTCCGCTACGAGAGCCTGCGCCGTCGTTGCGAGCTGTTCCACATTCATCGTCGTCGCCCCTCCAAACTCGGCCCATGCTAACGCCGCATCGAACGCCGCGGCATATGGTCCACCCGTCGCTTACAACCAGTTCTTGACCGTCCTGACGACGTATTCCGGCGTAATGCCGAAATGTTCGTAAAGGTCTTCGTAGGGCGCCGACGCCCCGAAGCCCTTCATGCCCACGAACGCGCCGTCCAGCGTCGTCCAGCGCTCCCACCCGAATCCGGACGCCGCTTCAATGCCGATGCGCAGCGCACTCGGCCCTAGTACCTCGTCCCGGTAATGGGCGGGCTGGTCCAAGAACAGTTCCCAGCATGGCACAGACACCACGGCGGCGGCGATTCCCTCTTCCGATAGGAGTTTCTGCGCCTGCACCGCGATTTCCACCTCGGAGCCGGAGGCCAAAAGCGTCACTTCACGTTGGCTGGATGCCGGGACCAGGATGTAGGCGCCGTAGCCGCAGAAATTCTCCCCGTTGGACTCGACCCGCAGCGTCGGCAGGTTCTGCCGCGTCAGCGCCAGCACCGAAGGGCCATCCTGCGTGGCCAGGGCCAATTCCCAGCATTCCGCCGTTTCTACCGTGTCGCAGGGGCGGAAAGTGCGCAGGTTCGGAATCGCCCGCAGCGCGGCCAAATGCTCGACCGGTTGGTGCGTCGGGCCGTCCTCGCCAAGACCGATGGAATCGTGGGTCATGACGTAGACCACACGCTGTCCCATCAAGGCTGACAGGCGGATCGACGGACGGCAATAGTCGGTGAAGACCAGGAACGTGCCGCCGTAGGGAATGAACCCGCCGTGCAGCGCCAGCCCGTTCATCGCCGCGGCCATGCCGTGCTCGCGCACACCGTAGTGGATATAGCTTCCGCCATAGTTGCCGCGGCTCACGACCTCTTGGCCCTTCACCTTGGTGTTGTTCGACCCGGTAAGATCGGCCGAACCGCCAAGAAGTTCCGGGATCACCGGGGCCAGCGCTTCGAGGACCATCTGCGAGGATTTGCGCGTGGCCATCTTTGGCCGTTCCTCGACAACCTTGTCCTTGAGGGCCTGGATGGTTGCGGTCACGGATTGCGGCAGATCGCCGGAGAGGCGCCGCTGAAACTCGTCGCGCATCGCGGAATCGCTCGCAGCGAGGCGGGCGTCCCAGGCGTTGGCGGCCTCCGCGCCACTGCTGCCAGCGTGCCTCCAGGCGTCCAGGATATGCTCGGGAACCTCGAACGGCGCATAAGGCCAGCCGAGCCTTTCCCGTGCGCCCGCGATTTCTGCGTCGCCCAGCGGCGCGCCGTGCGACTTTTCCGAACCGGCGACCGTCGGCGCGCCAAAACCGATGGTGGTCCGGCAGGCGATCAGCGAAGGCTGCTCGCTCTCCAGCGCCTCCGCGAGCGCCGC
>SKZV01000098.1 GCA_007127165.1 Rhodovibrio sp.
ATGCAGGCCGCGCTCGACAACCTGTTCCGCGAAGCCGGACTCGGCGATGAAGGCAGCGCCACCGAACACCACGAAATCCTCGCAAGCTACCGTATGTTCGCGGAAGACCGGGGCTGGCTGAACCGGATCGCCGAAACGGTGCGCGGCGGTCTGACTGCCGAAGCCGCGGTGCAGAAGGTGCAGAACGATACCCGCGCGCGGATGGCGCAGGTGAAGGATCCCTACCTTCGCGACCGCCTCGCCGATCTCGACGACCTTGCGAACCGGCTGCTCCAGCATCTGGTCGGCGGCGACGGCAGCTTGGACCCAAGCACTCTTCCCGACGACACCGTCTTGCTGGCCCGCACCATGGGACCGGCCGAACTGCTGGAGTACGACCGCGATAAGCTGAAGGCCGTGGTGCTGGAAGACGGCACGCCGACCTCGCACGTCGCGGTGGTGGCGCGGGCGCTGGATATCCCGATCCTCGGCCGGTGCCGGGGCGTTCTGAAGGAGGCGCGGCAGGCCGACGAAGTGCTGGTCGACGCGGAAACGGGGCAGCTTCTGCTGCGGCCGGGCGAAACGGTGCGCGGCAGCTTTGCAGAAAGTATGGCGGTGCGGGCGCGACGGCATGGCCTGCTGGCCGCCGGGCGCGACCTGCCCTCCGTGACGCGCGACGGCGTGCGGATCGGCCTGATGATGAATGCCGGTTTGCTGGTGGACCTGCCGCAGCTTGAAGCCACCGGGGCCGACGGGATCGGGCTTTACCGCACCGAAGTCCCCTTCATGGTGCGCCAGGAGTTTCCCGATATAGCCGCGCAGACGCGGCTTTACAGCTACGTCCTGCAGCATGCGGAAGGCAAGCCGGTGACGTTCCGCACGCTGGATATCGGCGGGGACAAGATCCTTCCCTACTGGCGGTCGAGCAATCAGGACGAGAACCCGGCGATGGGCTGGCGGGCGCTGCGTGTCGGGTTGGATCGACCGGCGATTTTGCGCCACCAGATGCGGGCGTTGCTGCGGGCGGCGGCGGGCGAGGAACTGCGACTGATGTTCCCGATGGTCACCGAGGTGGCCGAACTCGACATGGCGCGCGAGCTTCTGGAGATGGAGGTCGAGGCATTGCGCCGGGGAGGGGAGAGCCTGCCCGAAGCGATCCGGGTCGGCGCGATGCTGGAGGTTCCGGCGTTGCTGTGGCAACTGTCGACGCTGTTCAAGCGGGTCGATTTTCTGGCGGTGGGTAGCAACGATCTGTTCCAGTTTCTCTTCGCCAGTGACCGTGGAAACCCAAAGCTGGCGCGGCGCTACGACGTGCTTTCGCCGCCGGTGCTTAAGATGCTGCTGCAACTGTCGCGAGAGGCCGACGCGGCCGGGGTGCCGGTGTCGGTCTGTGGCGAAATGGCCGGGCACCCGCTGGAGGCGTTGGCGCTCGTCGGATGCGGCATTCGCCACCTGTCGATGGCGCCGCGGGCGCTGCCGGAGGTGCGTTCGATGGTCCGCAGTTTGGATCTGGCGCCCGTCAGCGAGTTCATGCAGACTCTCGCGGAACAGCCGGATCACAGCCTGCGCGAGCGCTTGCGCAGCTTTGCCGTGGATCGCGGGATATCGATTTAATCGATTGCACCTCTCGCGCATCCTCTGCTACTAGAGGGGTAGAGAGGGTGGCGCTGTGGCCGGTTAAGCAGTCAAGGCCTCACCGGCAAAAACAACTGATTGCCGCGTGAATAAAGAATTGAGCGTGTTTTGCAGGCGGCTTTGTTTTGCGTTAACTTTTTTGTGCAACCGTCCTGCTGATGTTCACGAAAAGGCGCAGCTAGGGAATCCGCATGGCGGACGATCCAAGACACCTGTATAGCGAACCGCATGGCGATCCGGGATACGCGGAGGCCCCAGGTCGGGGATTCGACTCCGGTAGTCACGGGCGGGGGCTCAATGGCCACGAGTCCGTTGGCGCGTTGCTGCGCCGGATACGCGAGTCGTTCAGCTACGACCTGCGCTTTGTCTCCGACAGTTTGCGCATTCGTTACGTGTACCTCGACGCCATCGAGCGCGGGCAGTACGACGCCCTGCCGGGGCCGACCTATGCCGTTGGCTTCGTGCGGAGCTACGCGGATTTTCTTGGCCTGAACGACGATGACGTGGTGCGCCGGTTCAAAGATGAAGTCCACGGGATCGACGGCACGCAGCACCTGCATTTCCCCGAACCGGTCAACGAAGCCAAGGTGCCCGGCGGCGCGGTACTGCTGGTTTCACTGGTGCTGATCGCGGCCGCTTATGGCGGCTGGCATTTCCTCAGCGGACAGGACCGAACCTTCTCCGACTTCGTTCCGGCAGTGCCGGAGCGCTTGATGGCGCTGATCGACGGCGGCGGCGAGGGAGACTCGCCCGCTCCCGTCGAAACCGCGGCGGTCCCGCCGGAGACGGCCCAGGTGGAGCCGGGCCAGCCGGAGCCGGGCCAGTCGGAGCCGGGCCAGTCGGAGGGGGAGCTGGCGGAAAGATCCCAGGCGGAGCCGGTAGACGTGCGGCCGGTTGTCGATGACGCGACACAGGCAAGCGACCTGATCGCTGCCGTCCTGTCTTCCGAGACGGCCGCGTCCTCGCCAGCCAATGCGTTGCAGGTGGACGAAACCGCCGATCCGCCCGAGGCGGCGCCTGTGGCTGGAGGTGCGCCCGAGTCCGAAGCTGATGCCGCTGCTTCGGAGCCCGCGTCGGAAGAAAGCGCCACGCCTGCGCCCACCGCGCCCGCGCCTGCCTCTGCCGTCAGAGAGGAACCCGCAATTCCGGCCGCGCCCGCACAGGAGCAGACGGCGGCAGTCGAGGCCGGGCGGGTCTTCGGGGCGGACAACGCGGACTCCCGCATCACGTTGCGCGCGATGCAGGATAGCTGGGTACAGGTTCGGGGGGCGGACAACAGCCTGTTGTTGACCCGTGTGCTGAACCCCGGCGACATCTACCGCGTGCCGAACCGCTCCGGCCTTGTGCTGCACACCGGGAACGCCGGTGGCCTGGAGGTGGTCATAGACGGCGACGCGAGCGGAACGCTGGGCACTGCCGGTCAAGTGCGGCGCAACATCCCCTTGGAGCCCGCGAGCCTCGGCGAATAGGCTTCCCTCCAGGCATTCGTCTGGCGTCTATCCGGGCATCCGTGCAGGAGAACGGGCACTCTCGGCCCACGCCATTTGGGGGGATACCGCAAGCGTGATACTGTGTTCCGGTTGCCCGAACGGGCTCTGGGGTATAAGTGTGTGCTGACCGAGTTCGGCAAACATCGTTGCATTTGCGAAGAGCGATAAACATGAGTGTGCGGCCATACCGCGATATCTACCGCCGTTCCAGCCGTCAGATCAGCGTCGGCCCGGTGAAGGTCGGCGGAGACGCGCCGATCACGGTGCAATCCATGACCAACACCGACGCCGAGGACGTTGCCGGTACGGTGGCGCAAATCCAGGCGCTGGAACAGGCGGGGGCGGACATCGTCCGCCTGTCTTGCCCGACCGTGGAGTCGACCGAGGCGCTGCGTCACATTGTGCCGCAGGTCAACGTTCCGATCGTCGCGGATATCCACTTCCACTATAAGCGCGCCATCGAGGCGGCGAAGGCGGGAGCCTCCTGTCTGCGCATCAACCCCGGCAACATCGGCTCGCAGGACCGGGTGCGCGAGGTGGTCAAGGCGGCGAAAGATTACGGCTGCTCGATCCGCATCGGCGTCAACGCCGGATCTTTGGAGCGCGAACTTCTGGAACGCTACGGCGAGCCATGTCCGGAAGCGATGGTGGAAAGCGCGCTGACCCACGCGAAGGTGCTGGAAGACGCCGATTTCCACGAGTTCAAGATTTCCTGCAAGGCGTCCGACGTGTTCCTGGCCGTGGCCGCCTATATGCAGCTTGCCGAAGTTTGCGACTATCCGCTGCACCTCGGGATCACCGAAGCGGGCGGCCTGCGCAGCGGCACCATCAAGTCGTCCGTCGGCCTGGGTAACCTGTTGTGGGCCGGGATCGGCGACACGATCCGGGTTTCGCTCTCGGCCGATCCGGTCGAGGAGATCAAGGTCGGCTTCGATATCCTGAAGTCGCTGGGCCTGCGCCATCGCGGCGTCAACGTGATCTCCTGCCCGTCCTGCGCGCGCCAGCAGTTCGACGTGATCGAGACGGTGCGGGTGCTGGAGGAGCGGCTGTCGCACATCACCACGCCGCTCACGGTGTCGGTGATCGGCTGTGTGGTGAACGGCCCGGGCGAGGCGACGATGACCGACGTCGGCTTCACCGGCGGCGGGCGCGGCACGCATCAGGTCTACGTCAACGGCTTGCCGGACCACCGCCTGAAGGACAAGGACATCGTCGACCATCTGGTCGAGCAGGTGGAGGCCAAGGCGGCGGAGATCGAGGCGGCAAAGGCCGCGTTGGAGGTCGACGAAGGTTCCGAAGCTCCGGTGGCCAAGGCCGTCAATAGCTGACCCTGTAACGACAAAAAACCGGAGCTTCCACCCGTGCGCAGCTTGCAGCCGGTTCGCGGCACGCGCGACATTCTACCCGACGAGATGCGCCGCCACCGGGCGGTGATCAACTGCGCACGCAATTTGGCCGAGCGCTACGGCTATCGCGAGATGGCCACGCCGATCTTCGAGTCCACCGAGGTGTTCCAGCGCACGCTGGGTGACACTTCCGACATCGTGACGAAGGAGATGTACACCTTTCCGGTCCGCGAGGAGGGCGACTCCGTCACTCTTCGGCCGGAGGGCACGGCCGGGGTCGCGCGCGCCTATATCTCCAACAGCCTGCAACAGCAGGTGCCGATCAAGTACTTCTACTCCGGCCCGATGTTCCGCCACGAGCGGCCGCAGAAGGGCCGCCAGCGCCAGTTCCATCAGGTCGGCGTGGAGCTTCTGGGGGTCGCGCAGCCGCTGGGCGATGTGGAGATCATCGCGCTGGGCGATCACATCCTGCGCGCGCTTGGCCTGGGCGACGCGATCAAACTGGAACTGAACACGCTCGGCGACCCGGAGAGCCGGAGCGCCTATCGCACGGCGCTGGTCGAATATTTCAGCGCCTACGAGGACAAACTCTCCGAAGACAGCCGGGGGCGGCTGCACCGCAACCCGTTGCGCATCCTGGACTCGAAGGACGAGAACGACCGCCGCATCGTCGAAAACGCGCCCGCCTTCGGCGACTACCTGAACGACCAAAGCCGCGATTTCTTCGCGGAGGTTTGTGCGGGGCTGGATGCGCTGGGGCTGGAATACGCGTTGAACAGCCGTTTGGTGCGCGGCCTCGACTATTACACCCACACCTGTTTCGAGTTCACGACCACGAGGCTGGGCGCGCAGGGCACCGTGCTGGCGGGCGGGCGCTACGACGGGCTGATGGAGACGATGGGCGGACCCGCGACGCCGGGAATCGGCTGGGCCGCGGGAATCGAGCGACTTTCGATGCTGCTGGAAGGCCAAGCGATTGAAGGCCCGCGTCCGATCGCGGTGGTTCCGGCGGCCAGGGCGCAGGAGGCCGCGGCCTTGCATCTGACGCATGACCTTCGGCACAAAGGTTTTGCGGTAGAACTTGGCTACAGCGGAAACCTGGGCAAGCGCATGAAGCGTGCGAACAAGGTGAACGCCCGCGCCGCCCTGATCCTTGGCGAAAGCGAACTCGCCCAAGGCTCGGTGACGCTGCGCGATCTCGACACCGGCGAGCAGGAGCTTGTCGCTCTCGACGCGCTCGGCGAACGCCTCGCCGCTTTCCGGTAGGGGCCGGGCCGATGGCGGCCTCGGTGGACGGTCCCGGCGACTCCCTGCTGCTGGTGAGGCTTGGCTACCGCGCCGCGCCGCCGGGCTTGCAGGCGCGCGTTTTCGTCGAAGACCTGGACTACGCGCCGCTGCTGGAAGACCTGCGCGCCGCCGGATTCGCGCAAGCTGTGGTGCTCGCCACCTGCGAGCGGCTGGAGGTCCTGACGGCGACGCGGGACGCTGGGGCGGAGAGTGCGCTTGCCGCGCTGATTGCGCAGTGGGCGGACTGTCCGCGCGAGGAAATCGACCCGCTGCTCGGCGTGCTGCGCGGGCAGGCGGCGTTGCGGCATCTGTTCGCTGTGGCCGCCGCGCTCGACAGTCAGATCATTGGGGAACCCCAGATCCTTGGACAGGTCAGGACCAGCCATCG
>SKZV01000017.1 GCA_007127165.1 Rhodovibrio sp.
CCTTCCAGGTCGGCGAGATCACCCGCGAGCTTCTGACCGCCTACGACGAGTTGGTCCAGCGCGACGACGCACGCACTGCCGCCGCCTCAATGAGCGCGGCCTGACCGGTTTCCAAATAGGTGCGTGAAGCGACAGCGCCCTTCCTTACGGGAGGGCGCTGTTAGCGGCTATGGGGCTAATAACCGGTCGCCAAGCCCGCCCCTTTATGCGTCCACTTCCTGCTTCTCTAAAACCGCCTGCGCCGCCGCGAGGCGGGCGATCGGGACGCGGAAGGGGGAGCAGGAAACGTAGTCCAGGCCGACGGACTCGCAGAAGCGTACCGAATCCGGATCGCCGCCGTGCTCGCCGCAGATACCCAGCTTGATATCCGGGCGGGTCTTGCGACCGCGCTCGCAGCCGATTTCGACCAGCGCGCCCACACCCTCAGGGTCGATGGTGATGAAGGGGTCGCGCTCCAGAATGCCCTGATGCTCATAACTTGGCAGGAAGCTGGCCGAATCGTCGCGGGACAGGCCGAAGGCGGTCTGCGTCAGGTCGTTGGTGCCGAAGGAGAAGAACTCCGCCTCGACAGCGATCTTGTCGGCGATCAGGCAGGCGCGCGGCAATTCGATCATCGTGCCGACGAGGTAACTGACGGTAACGCCCTTGGCCTCCATGACCTCGCGCGCCACGCGGTCCACCATGGTCTTCAGGATCTGGAACTCCTTCTCCAGCGAGACCAGCGGAATCATCACTTCCGGCTCCACCGTCTCGCCGGACTCCTTCGCAACCTCGCAGGCTGCCTCGAAGATGGCCCGCACCTGCATCTCGTAGATTTCCGGGTAGGTGATCCCGAGACGGCAGCCGCGATGGCCGAGCATCGGGTTCGTTTCGTAGAGTTGGTTCGCCCGCTGGCGGACATGCTCGGCCGACACGCCGAGGGACTTCGCAATCTCTTCCATCTCGGTGTCCGCATGTGGCAAGAACTCGTGCAGCGGCGGATCGAGAAGGCGGATCGTGACCGGCAGACCCTTCATGATGTGGAACAGTTCAACGAAATCCTGGCGCTGCATCGGTAGGATGCGTTCAAGGGGATTGCGCCGCCCGGCCTCGTCCTCCGCTAGAATCATCTCACGCACGGCGAGAATGCGGTCGGCTTCAAAGAACATATGCTCGGTGCGGCTGAGCCCAATGCCCTCCGCTCCGAAAGCGACAGCCGCGCGCGCGTCCGCAGGGGTTTCGGCGTTGGTGCGAACCTTCATCCGGCGCAACTTGTCCGCCCAGCTCATCAGCATGGCGAAGTCGCCTGAGAGTTCTGGCTCGACGGTGGAAACCCGTCCCTGCATCACCTCGCCGCTCGCGCCGTCCAGCGTGATCACGTCGCCCTCGCTCAGCAGGACGTCGCGAACCTTGAGCGTGCCGTTGCGGTAGTCGATGCGCAGTTCCCCCGCTCCGGCGACGCATGGCCGCCCCATGCCGCGCGCAACCACGGCCGCATGCGAGGTCATGCCGCCGCGCGTGGTTAGAATTCCGGTCGCGGCGTGCATCCCGTGAATGTCTTCGGGCGAGGTTTCGACGCGGCAGAGGATCACCTTTTCCCCGTTCTGCGCCATCGCCTCGGCCCGGTCCGCACTGAACACGATCTTGCCCGAAGCCGCGCCGGGCGAGGCAGGCAAGCCACGCGCGATCACCTTGCGCTGAGCTTCCGGGTCCAGCGTCGGATGCAGCAACTGATCCAACGAGGCCGGTACAATGCGCTGCACGGCCTCGGATTCGGTGATCAGCCCTTCCTGCTCCATATCCACCGCGATCTTGAGTGCGGCGGCTGCGGTGCGCTTACCCGCACGGGTCTGAAGCATGAAAAGCTTGCCCTGCTGTACGGTGAACTCGATGTCCTGCATGTCTCGATAGTGCGTTTCGAGCCGCTCGCGCACGCGGCAAAGTTGCTCGAATACCTCCGGCATGCTTGCTTCCATCGAGGGCAGGTCGTCGCCGTTGCTTGCCTTGCCGTGCTCGGTCAGCGGCTGCGGCGTGCGAATCCCCGCGACCACGTCCTCACCCTGCGCGTTGATCAGGAATTCGCCGTAAAAGCTGTTCTCTCCGGTCGAGGGGTCGCGGGTAAAGGCCACACCGGTGGCGCAGTTCGCGCCCATGTTGCCGAACACCATCGCCTGCACGTTGACCGCCGTACCCCACTCCTCGGGAATGTTGTGCAGCCTGCGATAGGTGCGCGCCCGCTGATTCGTCCAGGAGTCGAAGACTGCGTTGATCGCCTCCCAAAGCTGCTCCTTGGGGTTCTCGGGGAACGGTTTGCCGATCTCGTCCACGATGATCTGCTTGTACTCCGCGATGACCTCCTGCCAGTCCTCGGCGGAAAGCTCGGTATCCAGCGTGATGCCCTTGTCTTCCTTGAAGAGTTCCAACGCCTCCTCGAAGCGATGGTGCTCCACCCCGAGCACGACATTGGAGAACATCTGGATGAAGCGCCGGTAGCTGTCGTAGGCGAAGCGGCGGTCGCCGGACTTGCGCGCCAGCCCTTCCACCGTCTCGTCGTTCAGGCCAAGGTTCAGGACGGTGTCCATCATGCCGGGCATCGACGCGCGCGCGCCCGAGCGCACGGAGACGAGAAGCGGATTCTCCGGATCGCCGAAGACCGCGTCCACGCGCGATTCCACCTTCCGCAACGCTTCTTCGACCTCTGGCGTCAGGCCGTCCGGGTAGCCGCCCTTCTCCGTGTGGAAAGTGCAGACCTCGGTGGTGATGGTGAAGCCCGGCGGCACCGGCAGCCCGAGCGACGCCATCTCCGCCAAGTTCGCGCCCTTGCCGCCCAGGAGGTTGCGCATCCCGGTGTTTCCCTCCGAGCCGTCGGGACCGAAGGTGTAAACCCACTTCGTCATCAAAACTCTACCCCTCGATTCTCGAGAAATCCGCGACCTGCGCCAGCGTGGTGTCGATCTGCTTGAGCAGCCGCAAGCGGTTCTCGCGCAGCGCCGGGTCGTCAGCATTGACGGTGACTGTGTCGAAGAAGACGTCGAGCGGCTTGCGAAGTTCCGCCATCGCCGCCATCGCCGACGTGAAGTCTTCCTCCCCCAAGGCTTTCTTCGCTTGCTTGGCCGTATCTTTCAAGGCCGCGTGAAGCGCCTGCTCTTCAACCGCCTGAAGCGCCTTTTCTTCGACGGCGCCATAATAGATCGTTTTATCTTTCTTTTCCTCGATCCGCACGATATTGGCGGCGCGGCGATAGGCGGTGAGCAGATTGGCCCCGTCCTCGCTCTTCAAAAAACGCTCCAGCGCGTCCACCCGCGCAAGCAGGCGCACCAGATCGTCCTCCGCTCCGCCGCCCGGCTGTCCGACGGCAAAAACGGCGGAGATCAGATCGTGGCGCACGCCACGGTCGCGCAACACCACTTTCAAGCGGTCGGTCAGGAACTCCAGCACGTCGGTGCTCAGCGCATCCTCGGCATGCGGCACCGAGTCGGCGGCGGAGGTGCCGCGCGCGGCTTTCTGCCCGCCAGCCGCAAGCCGCGACCGCAGTTCTTGTACCGCCGCCTCCGGCTGGAGATGCAGCGCCTCCCGCAGCAACGGGGTCAAAGGAATGCGCAGTCCGTTTTCCACGATCAGCCGGATGACGCCGAGTCCCGCACGCCGCAGAGCATAGGGATCTTTTGACCCCGTCGGCTTTTCCCCGACAGCGAAGAAACCGGTCAGCGTGTCCAGCTTGTCGGCCAGCGCAACCGCCGCCGAAACCGGGGCGCTGGGACAGTGGTCTTTTGGACCCTGTGGCGCATAGTGGTCGGCAATCGCCTGGGCCACCTGGGGATCTTCCCCGTCGGCAAGAGCGTAGTACCGGCCCATAACGCCCTGCAACTCGGGGAACTCCCCAACCATGCCGGTGGTCAGGTCGGTCTTGCAAAGGACCGCGGCCGAGCGCGCCTGATCGCGCTCCGCGCCCTTGATGAAGTCGGCCATCCTCACCGCCAGCGCCTCGATCCGGTCCACCTTGTGATGCAGCGAGCCCAGCTTGGCGTGGAATATGACATCCTGAAGCCGGGGAACGCGGTCGGCCAGCGACTCTTTGCGGTCCTGCGTCCAGAAGAAGCGGGCGTCGGAGAGGCGCGCGCGCAACACGCGCTCATTGCCCGCCACGATGGCCGCGCCACCGTCGGAAGTCTCGATATTCGCCACGGCCAGGAACCGATTGGCCATGCTACCGTCCCGGTTCTCCAGGGCAAAATACTTCTGGTGCGTGCGCATTGAAACGGTGAGAACTTCCGGCGGCAACTCCATGAATTCCGGCTCGATCGTCCCCATCAGCACCGCAGGCCATTCCACCAGCCCGACAATCTCGTCCAATAGCCCCGGATCGTCCTTCAGACGCAAGCCCGCGTTCTTGGCCAGCGCTTCGCCCTGCTCCAGGATGCTCTTGCGCCGCGCCGCCTGCTCCAACATGACCTTGGATGCGAAAAGCTGGCCGTGGTAGTCGGCGAAAGACGTCACTGCAAAGGGTTCCGGCGACAAGAAACGATGCCCGCGGGTCACGCGTGCGAAGTCGAGGATCCGGCCGCCCAGGTCGAACTCGCCCTGCACCACGGCACCGTCGAACATTGCCAGGATCTCATGCAGAGGGCGGACGTAGCGGAAGCTCTGCGTCCCCCAACGCATGGATTTCGGCCAAGGCATCTCGCGAATCAGTTCCGATACGATCTCCGCGAGCACCTCTTTCGTCTCGCGGCCATGGATGGTGCGCACGGCAAAGAGGAATGTTCCCTTGTCGGTCTCCCACTGCTGCGCCTGCTCGATCGTGTCGAGCCCGCTGGAACGCAGGAACCCTTGTACCGCCTTCTCCGGCGCGTCGACCTTCGGCCCCTTTTTCTCCTCGCTGATGTCCGGCTGCTTTTCCGGCAGGCCGCGCACCACCAAGACCAGCCGGCGCGGCGTGACGTGGGTTTCGAGGGCGCCGTACTCCAGCGATGCCGCGTTCAGCTTCTCCTTCGCGAGCCGCGCCAGATCGTTGGCCGCGCGGGTTTGCATACGGGCCGGAATTTCCTCGGAAAACAGCTCCAGCAGGAACTCGCCCTTGTGTGCCGCCTCAACCACGCCGCGCCTCCTGACTGGCGAGCCAAGCTTCGCAGCACCCCTTCGCGAGCGTGCGGACCCGGCCGATGTAGGCTTGCCGCTCGGTGACCGAGATCACGCCGCGCGCGTCGAGCAGGTTGAACAGGTGACTGGCCTTCATGCACTGGTCGTAGGCGGGTAGCGGCAAGGGCGCTTCAAGCGCCAAGAGATACTGGCACGCGTCTTCCGCGTCCTTGAAGTGCTGGAACAGCGGCCCGGTTGGCGCGTGTTCAAAGTTATAGGCCGAGAATTCCCGCTCCGATTGATGGAACACGTCGCCGTAGGTCTTGCCGCCCTTGTCCTTCGGAACGCCGTCCCAGTCGAGGTCGAAGACGTTCTCCACCCCCTGTACATACATGGCGAGGCGTTCCAGCCCGTAGGTCAGTTCCAGCGAAACCGGATGGCAGTCGATGCCGCCGACCTGCTGGAAATAGGTGAACTGCGTCACCTCCATGCCATCGCACCAGACTTCCCAACCAAGCCCCCAGGCGCCGAGCGTCGGACTTTCCCAGTCGTCCTCGACGAAGCGGATGTCGTGCTTCAGCGGGTCGATCCCCAACGCTTCCAGCGAACCCAGATAGAGCGCCTGACTGTCCGGCGGCGAAGGCTTCATCAGAACCTGGAACTGGTAATAGTGCTGAAGCCGGTTCGGATTGTCGCCATAGCGTCCATCGGTAGGCCGCCGCGAGGGCTGCACGTAGCCGCAGTTCCAGGTTTCCGGCCCCAGCGAGCGCAGCGTCGTCGCCGGGTGAAAGGTCCCTGCCCCCACCTCCATGTCATATGGCTGCAGGATCACGCAGCCCTGTCGCGCCCAATAACTCTGGAGCGTCAGAATTAGGTTCTGAAAGCAGGTGTCCGGATTGTTATGGCCGGCGCGGCCGTCCTGGGCCATCCTCGTCCCTATCGTGGTCAAGGTTACAAAGAAGTGGTGCATTGCGAAACCGCGCGGGAACTTAGCCGCCGCGCGCGCGCAAATCAACGCCTCCGGAGCAGCCGTCGTGCGGTTGTCTCAAGAAATCGGATGAAATGAGGCTAATAGGGACAGTCCGGACGGCCACAGTTCCGTGCGCCCTTGACAGGCACGTACGCCTTGCACGACGAACAAGCGGCCATATCCTCGGCGTCCACCGCTCGCCCCACGCTCTCTCGCCGATTGATCTCGTCGCGCATCCGGGCCCGCTCTTCGCGCATATACTGCAGGCGGGAAACGTACTTGAATCCATACCAAACCGCGAGAATCGCGACGACCAGAACCACTAGCTTGGTGAGTGAAAACCCGAACATTGGAACTTTCTAGAGTGCGGCGGGTGCCGTCGTCAAGGCGCAAACGCCCGTCGCCCGACCTGCCGTGTCTACAGACCCAAGCGGCCCCAGAGCGCCCGCTCTTCCACTGCCGAGAGCAGATCGTCCGCCCAGCCTTGGCTCAGGCTCGCCCGCGCCTCTCCTCCCGATAGGGCCGCCCCGGCCAGCGAAGCCCCTAGCGGCATATTGCGCCGCAGCCAGGAGCGTTTGGTTGCGACGGGAACAAGCTTGACCTTCTCCCCGTAGACTCCGCGCATGGTCCGCCGCAGTTCGCCCACCCCGTCGATCAGACCCAACTCGTAGGCCGACTGGCCAACCCAAAAGTCGCCGTTGAACAGACTGGACTCGTCGGCCTTCAGGCGATTCCCGCGACGGCTGCGCACCATCGTCTTGAAGTTCTCGTGCACCTGCTCCTGGAGCGCCTTCAGCCGCGCCACATCTTCTTCCTTCTCCTCGTCGAAGGGGTCGAGGATCACCTTGCGCTCGCCGCTGGAGTAGACCCGGCGCTCCACGCCATACTTTCGCAGCAATTCCGGGAAGCCGAAGCTGGCGCTCACCACGCCGATGGAGCCGATGATGGAACTTTCCGCCGCGTAAATTTCATCCGCCGCACAGGCCAGCCAGTATCCTCCCGAGGCAGCCGCGTCCTCGCAGAAGGCATAGACCTTCACTTTCTTCTCGTCCGCGAGGTCGCGAATCCGCTGCGCGATCAGCGCCGACTGCACCGGCGACCCGCCCGGTGAATTGATCACGAGCGCCACGGCCTTTGCATTCGCAAGCGCGAAGGCGCGCTCCAGCGGATCGGCGACCCCGGAAAGCGTCATGCCGCCACGCAATGTGCCACTCGCGCCAATAGGGCCGACGAGCCGCACCACGGGAACGACCGGCGACGGGGCAAGACGGCGGAGAATCGGCAAGCGGAGCAGAGTTTGGACTGGTTTCATAATTCCTTTAATGGCCGAAAATCCGGGTATTTGCAAAGGGTACGAAATGCCGCGCCGGGAGCCTCAGAGCCGCAACGGCTCGGCATGCCTCAGGATACGCTCCGCCGCCTCGGTGAAACTGCCATCCGGTTGATGCAAGGTGAGGCCGGGCGCAAGCCGCGTGGGCGTGGCCACGCCCGGTCTGGCACGCACCAAGACGCGCTTGGCCGACTTACCGGCGCCCGGCCACAGCGGCACCACCAGAATCTCCCCAGTCCGCCCGGAAAGCAGCGCAAGCAGCTCGTCCAACCGGTCGGCGCGATGAATGAAGGTGACGCTGCCGCGCGGCTTCACGAGCGCCAACGCCGCTGCGACCCAGTCGGCCAGTTTGGCCGCGCCTTCCACATTCGACATGGCTCGTCCGGACTCCGGCGATACCCGTCCGCGCGCCACCGGAAGATAAGGCGGATTCGCCATGACATGATCAAAGGCGTCGGGCCGTTTGCGAAGCGGCGGCTGCAACAGGTCGGCGCAGACTGCCGAGAAGCGTGTGGCAAGCCCGCTATCCCGCGCGTTCTCCTGCGCCAGAGCCGCGATCTCCGGCTGCAACTCAAGGCCAAGGACCCGCGCCTCCGCGCATCGCGCCAGCAAGCACAGCGACGCCGCGCCGGACCCGCAGCCAAGGTCCAGTATCCGCTCCTGGCCTTGCACCGGGACGGCGGCGGCGAGAAGCAGCGGATCGATGGCCGCCCGATAGCCCGCGGCAGGTTGTCGCAAGGACACGCGTCCGCCAAGCAACCGGTCCGGCGATGGCGCTCGGTTTCCGAACTCCACTGCATCCGAGCCGTCGATGTCCGGTGCGTCCAACCGGCTCACGTGCTGTACTCCTCCCCCGCATCCCGGAGAAGCCGTCGGGCCGGTTCCAGGTCCTCGTCAAGGACGCAGAGACGGCGCGGAATGGCGTTGATTGATCCTTCGATGATCGACATGTGAGTGTCGAGCACGATGTGTTCGATTCCGGCGTCGGCAAGAAGGGCCTGCAGCCACGACAGCTTCACCGGATCGTTCGTCCGTAACAGTTCGCGCATTGCCTCGTATCTTTTCCTTCACAACGTGGTGTTGCCCTTGGCTGGTGGTCCGACACAGACTTGACCGTGAGCCGGGCGCCCCTATGCTCCCCGGACGGTGAGCATTTCGCTTTGTTCCGGTATATGATAACGCCTGAAGGCGTGACTACCCAGGAGGGAGATTCGGCAGTTGGCGGTGATTGCGGGGGCCAGTGTGATGGCAGGTGGTGAGATGGCGGGTGGCAAGAAGGCCGCGGGCATCGAGCCGCTACAGCGGCTGGTCGCTGGGGACTTGTCCCGTGTCAATGACGTGATCGTGCAGAAAATGCAGTCGCCGGTGGCGCTGATCCCGCAGTTGGCCGGCCACATCGTGGCAGCGGGCGGCAAGCGGCTGCGTCCCTTGCTGACACTCGCGAGCGCCCGCCTCTGCGGCTACGAGGGCGAGCGTCATATTCCTCTGGCGGCCTGCGTAGAGTTCATCCATACCGCAACGCTTCTGCACGACGACGTGGTGGACGAGAGCGACCTGCGGCGCGGCCTGGACACCGCGAACGCCCTCTGGGGCAACAAGGCAAGCGTTCTGGTCGGCGACTTTCTGTTCTCTCGCGCCTTCCAGCTCATGGTGTCCGACGGTTCGCTGAAGGTGCTGAAGATTCTCTCCGACGCCTCCGCCGTGATCGCCGAAGGGGAAGTTCATCAACTCCTCACGTCGAACGACACCGGGACCGACGAAACGGCTTATCTCGAGGTCATCGAGGCCAAGACCGCCGCCCTCTTCGCTGCCGCCTGCCGCGTCGGCGCCGTGGTGGCGGAGCGCCCGGAGGCGGAGGAAGAGGCCCTGGAACGCTTCGGCCGGGGCCTTGGCATCGCATTTCAACTTGTCGATGACGTGCTCGACTATTCGGCGGAGCAGAAGGCGCTCGGCAAGACTGTCGGCGACGATTTCCGCGAAGGAAAAATCACCCTACCACTGGTCCTCGCCTATAGCCGGGGCGACGAGAGCGAAAAGGCCTTCTGGCGGCGCTGTGTGGAAGATATGGACCAGCGGCCCGAGGACTTGCAGCACGCGCTCCAGTTAATGCAGCGCCACAACTGCCTGGACGAATGCCTTGCCCGCGCAGCCGATTATGCCCGTGACGCGCACGACGGCCTTTCCATTTTTCACGACGGACCGATCAAGCAGAGCTTGCTCGACGCGCTCGACTTCTCGGTGGCGCGCGCCTACTGACAGACCCTATGGCCGGCCGCCTTTGGGCCGGTCGTGCATCAACGCCATGCTTTCGTTGCCTGTACTAGGTCGGCAGGCCAGGTGGCGCCGTGCATGGCCGCAGAGGTCATCACCGACGTCGGTGGCCAACCAAGCGACCAAAAGTGCACGCCATAGACCCCGGCATTGGTCAGACCTCCCAAGACGTAAAGCATGCTCAAGCCCATTAGGACGCCGCGCATCGTCTCTATCCTCCTGCAACGACGGACTTCCGAGGGATCACACCTAAAGCGTGTATCCCGTTATCAAAAGTAAACTAGCAACATTAACCACTTTTTATGTTTGTTTGTTGATTTTATGACTAAAACATAAATGCAGTACAAAACCGTCACTACTGTTTATTTACTCTAACTGATAAATATTCCCTTAACAAGGCAGTCGCAAGCAGAAAGACAGCCGCGATGGCGATGCACGATTTGTTAAGAATTTGCTGTTAGCGTCCGACCATAGCGGATTATGGCGATAGTGCAGATGAAGGAAGAGGGTTGTCACGTCATGCAGAACGGCTTGCGGTCCGGACCTTTACGGCTCCTTCGCGGCTTTCGGGCGGGAAGGCTCGCCGGTAGTCTGACCCTTGCAGCCCTTGCCTTGAGCGGTTGCGCCGCAGTGGGCTTCGATGCGCCGGGACAGCGCGCGGGCGACACCGGCAACCTTCCCGCCCTTTTGAGTCTTGCGGAGCGCAGCGAGGAGTCCGGCAATCACAGCATGGCCGGAAGCGTCTATGAAGAGGCCGCCCGGCGCTTTCCGGACTCGCCCGAACCGCATATGGGGTTGGCGCGCACCGCCTATTCGGCAGGTCAAGGCAACGACGCCGTCAACCATTATCGCGCCGCGCTCGAGCGCGCGCCGGAGTCTTTCGAAGCCCGCTACGGCATGGGAAAGGCGCTCTTGGCCGACGATCGCCTGACGGCGGCGGTGCAGCAATTCGACGCTCTGATCGATCAGGGGACGGAGGACCACCGCCCCTACCTCGCCAGGGGTGTCGCGCTCGATCTGCAGGGCTTTCACGCCGATGCGCAGGAAAGCTACCGCGCCGGGCTGAGAAACGCGCCGCACAACGTGCCGCTCCAGAACAATCTGGGACTGTCGCTCGCCTTGGGCGGCGACCATGCGAAGGGACTGAATGTCCTTGAGGAGTTGACGCGCGAACCCACCGCTCCGGCCCGTGCGCGGCAGAACCTCGCGCTGGTGTATGGTTTGGCCGGGCAGATGGAAAGCGCGGCGGCAACGGCGCAACAGGATATGGGCTCCGGCGCCGTGACCGGCAACCTCGCCTACTACGAGGCGCTACAGGATGTGCAAAACCGGGCGCAGGGCTCGACGAACGCAGACGTCAGCGAGCAAACGTCCGGCGCTGCGCCGAGCGACGGCCCGGTACAGCTCGTGGCACGCCTCGACGAGCCGTCCGCCAGCAGCCCCACAAGGAACGATCCCATTGCAGATCGGGCACCGGTGCCGGCCGCTTCACCTGTGCCGGAAGCGCGGACGGAGATTGCCGAAGCCGAGGAAAAAACACAACTTTCATTAAATACCCTGGACTCTCCGACCTCCAACCGGTTGTACTGGGTGCAGTTTGCGTCCTTCCCGGACTCGGAAAAAAGCGAGAGCGTGTGGAGCAGATTGCAGGAGGACCATGCGGATCTTCTGTCGGAGCGCGAACTCTCGTTGCATGCGGCGGAGATCGACGGGCGCGGCACGTTTTACAGGGTGCGCACCGGCCCCTTCGCAGATGCGCAAGCCTCCAACCGTCTTTGCGAGGAAATGCAGACGCGGGGGCAGGACTGCCTGACCATCCGCCGCTAGAGCGTTTTTCGTTCACAAGGGTTCACGAAAAACGCTCTATCCCTTTGTTCTGGCGCATTTTTGAAGCGGCGAACCGGTATCCACTTCGCCTGAAAATGCTCTAAAGGTCGAATAGCGTCATGTTTGCACGAGAAGAAAAGCGGCGGCAACGGCAGGAAGAAGTCCTGCTCCTGCTCGACATGCGCTTGGCGTGCCTGCTCGTCGACAGGAAAGCCAGCGACAGCCTTCGCGAGCATCTGTTTCAACTTCGGCGCAAGCTGGAGCGCGATCTAGTGGATGGGCAGACGCTTACCGCGGTGGAATCGACCGTCCGCGCTCTCACACAACAGCCCAGGCTCCATCGGACGGCCGCCAAACCAGAGAACCCGCACCCGGTGGTGCAGGCCGCCGCTCGCCTGACGGAGCGGGAAATCGCCGTGGACCGGCTGCGCGCGCTGGAATGGCGCAACCGCAACGTTCCCGCGCCGCGCGCCCAGCCCTATATTCAACCTTCCGCACGCCACAAGGCCCCGGTGCTCGCGCGGACCGGTAACGTGGCGGGCCTGACCGGCTTCTTCGGTCTGGCGCTTTGGCTACGGCAGATGTCGGAGTAGCGCCGTACTGCAACTGAATCGTCGCGTAAGGATGACGCAAAGATAAAAAAGTCCCGGCTGACACCGCAGCCGGGACTTTTATCTGGTCGGGGAGACTGGATTCGAACCAACGACCTCCGCCTCCCGAAGGCGGCGCTCTACCAGGCTGAGCTACTCCCCGTCGACGCGGCTGTATATAGCCGTTTCGAAAAGCCCTGACAATGGGGCGCGAGCGGTGAATTGGAAGTTTTCGCGCGACCCCGCACCACCCGCGCTTGAGAAGCGCGCTCCCTCTCAGTTACACAGGTTCAGTTACACCGGCCGACCGAGCCTTCCCGGCAGACATGCTCGCCGTCCATCCAGGTCGCGCCCGACAGATCGGCGCGATTCAGGTCGGCGCCGCTCATCGTCGCGTCGGTAAGATCCGCGTCACGCAAAGTCGCGCCGAAGAATCGCACTTGCCGCAGGTCTGCGCCCTGGAACGAAGCGCCGGTCAGGTCCGCGCGCGAAAAGTCCGCCTGGAACAGCACTGCGCCGTCGAAGTTAACGTTGGTCAGCGTGGCGCTGTTGAACTTTGCCCGCTGCGCGGACACATCCGAAAGATTGCTCTCCGACAGATTAGCCCGCATAAACGTTGCATCGCGAAGCCGTGCGCCAGTCAGGTCCACATTCTCCATAGTCAGCCGATCGAAGCTGCATCCTTGATAATTGACACCCGGCGTCGGCGGATCGCTACAGCCTGCGCTGGCTGGCGCCGCAAAGAAAGAGGCCGTCAAGACAATCGCGACCCCGGCCATGGCAAGTCCCGCGCGCCTTCCAGTCAAAACCGTTCCAATCATGATACTCGCTTCTTACCCGCTATGCTGATCGACCGTCCCGCCTGCTCGGGCCGCGCCAGTGTGCGGTGCGTTTCCCAAATGGCGGCAAGGCGATCCTGGACAAATCCCGGCATCGCCGACACCCGCCGCACGTTCAAGTCGATGTAAAGAGTCAGCCATTCGCTGGTGGCTGCCAAATAGCCCTCTTCGGCGTGGTGCATATGGTGGAAAAAATGGACCTTCTTCTCATCGTAGTCGAGAAGCTGTGTCGTGAACCGCAACGGATCGCCCTCATGCACCTCTCGCAGGTAGTTAACGTGCGATTCCGCGGCAAAGGTGGACCCACCGGTTTCCCTGCGGTGCGCATCGTCTAGCCCCAGGTAGTCGAGAAATGCGTCGGTAGCGTGATCGAAAGCCAGAACGTAGTAGGCGACGTTCATATGGCCGTTGTAGTCGATCCATTCCGAACGGACCGGTTCGTGGTGCAGCGCAAGCGGCGACGGTTCTGTCATATCTCTCCCTGTCCAGCCTCGATCGATCCGAGAATATATCCCCGTAAAGATAGAGCATTGGCGGCGCAAGGCAAAGCGGCTAGCGTCGAACGGCCCGCCTTCTTCGAACCTGACCTTCGGGATCCTCTGGGATGCAGCCGTTTGCCAGTCTCAACACCGGGCTTTCTTTTCTGGGCGCCCATGCGACACGGGTGCTTTTCCTTGGCATCTTTTTGGGCATAGCGCTGCCACCGCTGGCGTCGCTGGCCCGGCCCTTGCTGGCGCCCGCGGTGGTGCTGCTCTTGAGCGCGACACTGCTGCGTGTCGACTGGTCGGCGATGCGGGAATACGCCCGCCGGCCAGTGCTCGCGACCTTGTTGACCGCGTGGCTGCTCCTGGGCGCGCCGGTCATCTCATGGCTGCTGCTTTCGCGTCTCGTCCTGCCGGAGTCACTAACCACCGCCATCGTGCTGATGGCGGCAGCCCCCCCGATTCTCAGCGCCGCCGCCATCGCCGTGCTCCTCGACCTCGACGGCGCACTGGCGGTCGTTGCGGGATTGATTTCCACCTTGCTGACGCCTTTGACGGTGCCGCCGCTGGCGCTGGCGTTGCTCGGGATCGCGCTCGACATTTCGATGTTCGATTTCATGCTGCGTCTCGGCGGAATTGTCGTCGTGGCGTTCCTGGCGGCGCTCGCGATTCGCCATGTCGCGCCGCCGGGGTGGCTCCATGCGCACCGCAGTGGTATCGACGGAGTGGTGGTGATCCTGATGCTGCTCTTTGCCGTCGCGATTATGGACGGCGTCACGGAGACGGCAATCGCGCGTCCCGGCATGGTCGCGCTGTGGGTCCTGGCAGCCTTCGTAGCCAACCCGGTGCTACAGCTTTTGGGCATGGCCGCCTTCAGTTGGCTCGGGCGGCGTGGCGCGCTCACCGTCGGGTTGATTTCCGGGAACTGCAACATGGGCCTTCTATTGGCTTCGCTACCCCCGGCCGCGGACTTCGACGTGCTGCTGTTTTTCGCGCTGGCCCAGTTGCCAATTTTCATGCTTCCAGCAATGATGCTACCGGTTTATCGCAGGTTACTCCCCGAAACCGCTGCCCCTGAACTTCGGGATTAACGCGGAATCAACCAAGATGTGACTTGGTTGCAAGCTAGGCGGCAGGCATGAAGGGAGCAACGCCCGACCATGCCGGTCAAAGGCGGAGCGCGCGATCTGGCGCTCGCCGGAACCTCGTGATAGAGCATTTTCAGGCAAAGTCGGCACCCGTTCGCTGTTGAAGATGCGGGAAACGAAGGGCTGGAGCGTGACCACCGCTGGAGTGCACGCGGGACGTGCTCCGGTCGAATGAACCGGCGGACTTACGGCGTTGGCAAAAGGAGTACAGGACCTCGTGCGCATTCATTTCCGCTTTCTATCCGGCCGGCAGGGCGGGCGACCACTTCGCACTGCCCTACTTCCGGCCATGCTAGCCCTTACGCTGACGGCTTGCGCTTCGAACAACGGGGCAACCGACGACTTCGATGACGATTACGATGACGATTTCGACCTCTTCGGATATGAGGAGCCCGCCGATCCGCTGGAGCCGTTCAATCGGGGCGTGTTCTTTTTCAACGAAACGGTCGACGGCATGATCCTGCGGCCGATCGCGCTGGTGTACGACGGCATTGTGCCGGGGGAAATCCAGGACCTTGTGCGCAACTTCGCCCGCTACATCGCGAGCCCCGTCGTCCTGGCGAACGATCTGCTGCAAGGCGATTGGGAACGGGCGGAAAATACGACCGCACGCATCTTCGTCAACAGCATGACACTTGGCTTGGGCGACCTGGTCCCCGAGCGCCATCCCTACCACAGCGCCGATTTCGGGCAGACCATGGCAATCTATGGGGTGGGCGAAGGCTTCTATCTCGTGCTGCCGATCTTGGGACCTTCGACCGTGCGTGACGGAGTCGGCATGGGTGTTGATTCGATCATTCATCCGCTTACCTACGTCGACGGAACGACAACTTTCCGCATCGGCACGAACGCGGCAGAGGGAATCGACTTGCGGGCTCGGAATATCGATACGCTCGACGAACTGCGCCGAGACGCCGTGGATTTCTACGCCCGGATGCGCAGCCTGTACTTCCAGCGCCGGCAAGCCCACATCGACAAGATCGACGACACCATGGCAGGGGACGGATTTTAGAGCATTTTGAGGCTAGTTGAATGCTGGTGCACCGTTTCGAAAATCCGCAAAAACCGCCGGACCAGCCCATGACGCAGACATTCATGAGGAGCACACCCCGATGAGGCTTGCAAGCCGACTGACCCATGCCATCGCAGTTTTTGGAACGGTTTTGGTCCTGGGCCTTACCGGCGCCGCAACCAACAGCCACGCCGCGTCGCCTGATCGCGCCAAGGCTTTCATTGACGAATTGGGCCACACAGCGATTGAGCGTCTTGGCGACACCGACAAGCCGCGCGAAGAACGGATCGCCGATTTCCGCGAACTTCTCCACAACGGCTTTGCGGTCCCGGATATCAGCCGATTCGTGCTCGCCCGCTATTGGCGGGTTGCGAGCGACGAGGAAAGAACGGAGTTCATCGAGACGCTTGAACAGATCCTGGTTCAGCGCTTCTTGCCCCTGTTCGAAGACTTCGACCCCGAGGACTTCGAAACGGTCGGCGCGCGCTCGGACCCGAACTCGGACAACCTCGCGCTGGTGGCGACGGACATTTACGATCCGGAAAGCGGCGAGACGGTAAGGGCGACGTGGCGTGTACGGGAACGCGATGGCGGGATGCAGATCGTCGACGTGATGGCCGAAGGCGTCAGCATGGCCATAACCTTCCGCAGCGAATTCGGTTCGGTAATCCAGCGAGGCGGCGGCGAGGTTCAGGTCTTGATAGACGAGTTGCAGGAGAATCTCGAGCGCGGCGCCTTCGAACCGGACGCGGTTGAGGGCTTGGTGGAGTAGACTGTACGCGGTTTTCTGCGAGCATGCGGGATACTCGGCGCGACGAACGCGCGAAAAAAGCCCCGGCCAAACGAGCCGGGGCTTTTATTGCGGGGCGGCCCGCTGTTGTTCAGGCAAGGATGAACACCGTCACCATGACAATCCCGATCGCGCCGACATAAGAGAGACCAAACAGGTTGAACGCCGACATTTTACGCTTCCTTTTCACGAACCGCGCTTCAGTGCGCTTTGAGTTCCTGCAGTGCAAAATGGCAGCGTGGATGGAGCTCCACAATTGCTATCGAAGCGGGGCACCCCTGCCCCGGTTGCATAACTGAAAACACAGCAATTTCAGAGTGTTGTCGGAACGGCGGTTAATCGCTCAAACGCGACCAGAGCTACTCGCTGGGCTTTGCTGCAGCGCCGTATAAAAAGCTCGTTGCCTCCACCGGGCTGGACCACACCGGGCTGGGCTGGGCTTGCCGTAGAATGTCGCGAATGTACGGCGCGCACTTACCGCACTGCGGATCGCATCCACACATCCGATAGACTTCGGCGACGCGGCAGCAGCCGCCGTCCGCGCAACGGCGGACATCGCGGTCTGAAAGGGCGTTGCAAAGGCAGATGTACACGGGCTCAACTCGATATAAGTTGCGAACGGTTTGCATTCTCAGCAAACCACGCCCGGGCGCCCCGGTCAAGATGCAAGTCGTTCGCACTCGCGTCTTTTCGAGTCGTGCCCTCTCCTTACCGACCGTTCGGGTTCGCCTTCGCCAACGCCTCGCTCCGGATCTCCGCCAGCGTGCGTAGCGGGGTGATCGCCTCCGGGTCGATCCGCAGTTCCAGCAGCGCCGGTCCCTCGGCCGCTTGCGCGCGTTCGAAGGCCGGGGCGAAATCCTCTGTCTTCTCAACGACTTCGCCGTGGGCGCCATAGGCGCGGGCGAGCGCCGCGAAGTCTGGATTGGTCAGGCCGGTGCCGGAAACCCGTCCCGGATACTCACGTTCCTGATGCATGCGGATCGTGCCGTACATGCCGTTGTTCACCACGATGACCACGATTGCCGCCTTGTGGTGCACCGCCGTCGCCAGTTCCTGCCCCGTCATCAGGAAACAGCCATCCCCGGCGAACGCCACCACCTGCCGTTCCGGATGACGCAGCTTTGCCGCAATGGCCGCCGGAACGCCGTAGCCCATGGAGCCGGACGTCGGCGCAAGCTGGCTCCGGTACGCGCGGAAGCGATGGTAGCGATGGATGAAGCCCGCGTAGTTTCCCGCGCCGTTGCAGATGAAGGTGTCCTCCGGCAAGGTCTCCCGCAGCCAGACCATGATTTCGGCAAGCTGAAGATCGCCGGGAACGGCCTGCGCCTCGGTCCAGGCCTCGTAGTCCGCCCGCGCCGCCTCCGTATCCTCCGCCCAGACCGGGTCCGCGATCGGCTCCAACTCCGACACCGCCAGCGCGAAGGCCGGAGTCACCGCCTGAATCGCCAGCGTCGGCTGATAGACACGGCCCAACTCCTCCGCTCCAGGGTGTACGTGCACAAGCGGCTGCCTGGGCTTCGGCGGGACGATGAGGGAATAGCCGCCGGTGGTCATCTCGCCCAGCCGCGCGCCCACCACGAGAAGCAGATCGCTTTCCCGCACGCGCGCCGCCAGTTTCGGGTTCGGCCCGATCCCGACGTCGCCGACGTAACAGGGGTGCGTGTTGTCGAAGTAATCCTGACAGCGGAACGCGCAGCCGACCGGAAGCGCGTTTGCTTCCGCGAAGGCCTCCATATCCGCCTTAGCCTCGGCCGTCCAGCCGCCGCCGCCCAGCAGCACGAAGGGCCGTTTCGCCCTGGAAATCATCTCGCGAAGTTGCCACAGATCCGTCGGATCGGGATGCGCCTGCACCCGGCGATAGTGAGTCAGATCGCCGGTCGCCGCACGCTCGCTCAACACATCCTCCGGCAACGCCAGCACGACCGGCCCCGGCCGTCCGGCCGTTGCGGTGGCGAAGGCGCGGCCGATATACTCCGGTATGCGAGCCGGATCGTCGATCTCCGCCACCCACTTCGCCATCTGGCCGAACATGCGGCGGTAGTCGATTTCCTGGAACGCCTCACGGTCGCGGTCGCGGCGGGCCACTTGTCCGATGAAGAGGATCATCGGCGTGGAGTCTTGATAGGCGATGTGGACGCCCGCGCTGGCGTTGGTCGCACCGGGGCCGCGCGTCACGAAACAGATGCCGGGCTCTCCCGTCATCTTGCCGTGCGCGTCGGCCATCATCGCCGCGCCGCCCTCCTGCCGGCAGACGGTGAGCGCGATCCCCGGCGCGTCGTGCAGGGCGTCCAGCGCCGCCAGATAGCTCTCGCCCGGAACGCAGAAAACCCGCTCCACGCCATGCACGCGGAGTTGATCGATCAGGATCTGACCGCCGCTGCGCAAAATGTTGTGCTCGCTCATCGTTAACCTCCCTGTCCCGCTTCAGCGCTTAGCATGACCGGCGTGCCGCTTCCACCCTATCGCCGCCGTTGTCCCGGGGTACGCAGTTAAGGAGGCATTGCCGCAGCGCCCTCACTCCGCCATTCTCACCCGGATGAAACACAGCACAGTCCTTGCCGCCTTGGCCGTCCTCACGGCGAGCGGAGCGGCGGCGCAGGCAGGCGGCCTTCCGGCCGCGCCGGACGCATGGATTTCCGAGGTCCAGGGCGATCATCCTCTGGTCGGACTGCTATGGAACGTACCCGAGTCGCGGGAGGCGCAGCCACGCGAGCTCGCCGAGGCCGCCGCGTCGGCCAGCTATGTTCTGCTGGGGGAAACCCACGACAACCCGGACCATCACCGCCTGCAAGCCTGGATCGTCGAGGCCATGCTGACACAGGACAGCCGCCCCGCTTTGGTGTTCGAAATGATCCGCAAGGATCAGGCGGCGGCGCTGCAAGCCCATCTGGCGGAGTCGCCCGGGGACGCGGAAGGGCTTGGCCCCGCGGTCGAATGGGAAGAGCGCGGCTGGCCCGACTGGTCGATGTACAAGCCGATCGCGGAAGCCGCCATGGCCGCCGGCTTGGCGATCCACGCCGGCGATGTGGCCCGCCGGGAGCAGGAGGCCGCCGCGCGGCAGGGGTTCGAGGCGCTGGACGAGTCGAAAGTGTCGCGGCTGGCCCTCGACCGCGCTCTTCCCGAAGGTCAGCACGAAGCCTTGGAAGAGCAGCTTATGGCGGCGCACTGCGACATGATCCCCGAAGAGGCGATCCCCGCGATGGTGCG
>SKZV01000316.1 GCA_007127165.1 Rhodovibrio sp.
CATGGCGCGGCGGCGCTGGGGGCCGTGAAGAAGCGGCTGGTGCTGGCCTTGATGGCCGGGATGGGTCGGCGGATCGCGGCGAAGGGGCTGCCGGAAAGCGTGCTGGCGCGCTATCCCGAGGTGCTGGCGGTGCTCGCGGCGGAGATCCTCGACGTCGCGGACGCGGACTACCTGCCGGGGATCGACGCGATCCGCGATCTGCGTCTGGCCGCCGTGCGCTCGCTGCCCTGCGGCGCGCAGTTGGTGGACGAGAGCTACATTCCCGAAGCCTATCTGGAGCACGAGGGCTTCGCCGCCTTCGTCCGCGAGCGGCTTGGCGCGTTGTCGCCGGTCTATCGCATTCACACGGACACGCGAATGCTGGCGGAGTTCGATGCGCCGGGATGGCGGCGCTGCTACCGGCGCATCGCCGAATTGCTGGACCGAAACCCGCGTATCCGGGGCGTGGTGGGCGTCTCCTGGTTCTTCGATCCGCAGCTTGAGGCGATCAGCCCGCATATGGCCTACTTGCGGCATATCCCCCTGGACGGCGGGGCGGTCCTGCAACGCGAGGGGCCGGGGGCCTCGCACACCGCCCGCGCCACCGAAACCTCGCGCAGCCGCCGCGCGGCCTTCCGGCGGGGAGACTATCTCCCCACCGGTTACGCCATCGTTTGGGCGCGCGAGGACCTGCTGCGCTGGGCCGCGCTCACGCAGCGGGAAGCAGGATCGCCGTCGCAATAGCAAAGTACACCATGACCCCGGCCGCGTCGGCCAGCGAGGTCACCAGAGGCGCGCTCGCGGTCGCCGGATCGACGCCCAGGCGGTTCAGGGCAAAGGGCAGGGCCACGCCGATCAGGCTCCCCACCAGGACGACGATCACCATCGTCAGCGCCACCACCAGCGCGATCTCCGGCCCGCCGCGCACCAGCCCGATCAATGAGACGGCCAGCGCCATCGTCACGCCGAGCAGCGTCGCCACCAGGATTTCGCGCCCGAGCAAAAGGCCCCAGTCCCGCATCACCACCTCGCCGGTCGCAATCGCGCGCACCGTCAAGGTGGTGGCCTGCGACCCCGCGTTGCCCGCGCTCGCCACCAGAAGCGGCAGGAAGAACACCAGCGCGACATAGGCGGAGATCGTGTCCTCGTAATACGCGATGCCCGCGCCCGAGAGCAGGTTCGCGAAGACCAGCATGACCAGCCAGGACACGCGCTTGCTGTAAAGCGTCCCGATGCTGGCGTCGCGCAGGCTGGTGACCATCTTTCCCGCCGCGCCGATCCGATGGAAGTCCTCGGTCGCCTCTTCGACCAGAACGTCCATGGCGTCGTCGTAGGTGACGATGCCGACAAGGCGATTGTCCGCGTCCACCACGGGCAGCGCGATCACGTCGTAGTCCGCGATCTTCCGCGCCACGTCCTCCTGGTCGTCGTCGACATTCACTTCCAGGGTTCTGCGCTCCATTACCTTCTCGATCGGCGTGGAGGGCGCGGCGAGGATCAGGCTTTGCAAGCGCACGGAGCCGACGAGGCGGCGCTCGGAATCCACCACATAGGCGCGGTAAATGGTCTCCTTGTCCGGCGCTTCGTGGCGCAGCTTTTCCAGGGCTTGGCTTGCCGTGATGCCCGGCGTCAGGACGGCATAATCCGATGTCATGATCGCGCCCGCCGTGTCCTCGGCATGGGCGGCGAGGCGGCGCAGGTCCTCGCGTTCGGCGTGGGCAAGGGCGGGGAGTAGGGCTTCCTGCTGTTCCGGACTCAATGTATTGAAGAGGTCCGCGCGCTCGTCCGACGGCATTTCGGTGACGAGTTCCGCCAGCTTCTGCCGGGAGACGGCCTGGGCAAGCTCCACCTGAAAGTCCGGCTCCAAGTAGCCGAAAACCTCCGCCCGCTGCCCCAACGGGATCAGGTCGAGCATCTTCCACGCCTCGACGGGCTCCATCGTGGCGATGAAGGCGGCGACGTCGGCGGCGTGCTCGTCCCGCACGAAGGTGCGCAGGGATTGCATGTCGCCGGAGGCGAGCGTGTCGCTGATGGCTTGCGTGAGAATGCGGTAGTTCATGCGCCACCTCCAAAAAGGCTGCCGTCCAAGCGGCAGCCGCGAGGTGGACGCGATGCGCCGTTTAGGCGGCGGCGCGCGTCATCCCGTCGAACTGCCGCGTAAGACTGCGGCTTGCGGCCCCGGCGGGCCAGTGTTCGGCTTCACCTGTTACACCCCGTGGGGGACTGCAACTTCGGTCGTCCATAACCTGAATATCCTGCTCACACTGCTTCAAAACGCGCCGCGCGCGAGGGCGCCCGCACGTCCGTTCGATATGCTCCAAACCACCTGCGCGGTCAAGGCGGTTTAAAGTGGGAGTTATCCGGGCTTGATCGCGGGGCGCTATCCGCGCAACCTTGTGGACGCAGGGCAGGGGGAGTATCGTCCGTTTATGATTTGTGCCAATCCGGAGTCACGCCGATGATCGCGCCGGTCGTCTCGTCGAAGCGCGACGTGCAGGCGTTTCACCCTTTCCTGAAACTCAACCGCCTGCTGGGGGACATTCCGGCGGGACGCTCGCCGCTGGCCGACGGCGCGCCCATCGCCTTGCAGATCGGCGAGCCGCAGAACGACCCGCCGCCCTTCATCACCGAGGAATTGGCGCGCGCCGCCGCTGGCTGGAACCGCTATCCCCCGCCGCGCGGCAGCGAGTTGTACCGCGAATCCTGCGTCGACTGGCTGGCGCGGCGCTACCCCTCGGGCGCGGGGCTGGTCGAGGGCGACCGCCACATTCTGCCGCTGCCGGGCTCGCGCGAGGGGCTGTTCTTTGCGGCGCTGGCGGCGGTGACGCCGGAGCGCGACACGATCCTGATGCCGAACCCCTTCTATCATGTCTATGCCGGTGCGGCGGTGGCGGCAGGGGCGCGTCCGATGTTCGTTCCGGCGACGGCGGAGAGCGGCTTCCTGCCCGATTACGCGGCGCTCGATGCGCGGACGCTGGAGCGCACGGCGCTGGCTTATTTAAATACCCCCTCGAACCCGCAAGGCGCGGTGGCCGACCGGGAGACCCTGGAGCGCGCCATCGCCACCGCGCGCCGACACGGCTTCGTGCTGTGTCTGGACGAGTGTTATTCGGAAATTTACGACGCCACGCCGCCGCCGGGCGGACTGGAAGCCGCCGCCGCGCTGGGCGGGGGGCTGGAGGGGGTGCTGCTCTTCCACTCGCTGTCGAAGCGGTCCAGCGCGCCGGGGCTGCGCTGCGGCTTCGTAGCCGGGGACGCGCGGTGGATCGACCGGCTGGATGCGGCCTTGCGCGTCGGCGGGGCGGGGGTGCCGCTGCCGATTCTCGCGGCCGGAGCGCGGCTGTGGGGCGAGGAAGACCACGTGGAGGCGAACCGCCGCCGTTACCGCGCGAACTTCGAAGCGGCGGAGGCGGCGCTAGGCGCACAGCGCACGGCACGTCCGCAAGCGGGCTTCTTCCTGTGGCTGGCGGTGGAGGACGGCGAGGCGGCGGCGGTCAAGCTGTGGCGCGAGGCGGGGATTCGCGTGCTGCCCGGCGCCTACATGGGCGAACCCGACGAAGCCGGAGCCAACCCCGGCGCAGGCTACATCCGTATCGCGCTGGTCTACGACGCGGAGTTCATGCACATGGCGCTGACCCGGCTGGGCGAGGTGCTGGGATGAGGCCGCGCGAAGATCGTGGCCAAGGCCCTGATATCGGCGAGAGTCTGAACGTTGAAGAGTAGGGACGGCGAAAAGGTATGAGCAGCCGGACAACCAGCCAGCGCGGCACGGCACGGATGTTTCCGAACGGCTTTGGCGCGACGATGCGCCGCCGTCTGTACGAAGCCCTTGCCCTGATGCCGGGGTTTGCGGGCTGCGCGCTTTTTGTGGCGCTGGTGAGCTATAACCCGACCGACCCAAGCCCCAACGTCGCCAGCGACGCGGCGGTCGGCAACCTGCTGGGCGGCCCTGGCGCGTTCACCGCCGACCTGCTGCTGTCGACCCTGGGGCTCGCCGCGTTCGCGCTGGCCGCGTTGCTGGTTGCGTGGTCGTGGCGGTTGCTGCGCGGGGGCGGACGGAAGCCACGGTGGTGGCTGCGGCTGGCCGCGGCTCCGCTGGCTCTACTGCTGCTGGCGACGGGCTTGGCGGCTGTTCAAGCGCCGGAAACCTGGCCGTTACGCAGCGGCCTTGGCGGTTTTGCCGGAGTTCTGGCACTGGAGCCTCTGGCGGCGGTGCTGCCGGGACCGGGGATCGGCGGCCTCTTGTCGGCGACTCTTGGGGTGGTGCTGGGATTCTATGCGGCGGCGCTGCGCCGGGCGGATTGGGCGGCATTTGGCCGTGTCCTCTCCTGGGCGAGCGGCGGTGCTGGCCGGGGGCTGGCCGACGCCGTGACGCGCGGCAAGGCGGTGGCGGAGCGGGCGCGCGACGGTATGCAGCGCTCGGAAGAGCCCGCGCCCGCGAGAAACCGTCCCGCGCGCCGGGAGCCGGAACTCGCCACGCCCGCGACGGCGCGCAGTGCGCCCGTCAAGGCGGCGGCTCCGGTGGTCGCGGATGCACAACCTGAGGCTGCCGCACCCGCCGCCGCTACACCGGCGCGCGAACCCGATACGCCTGGGCGCAGCCTGGAAGTCGAGCCCCGCGCGCCCAGCCCGCAGCAGAGCAAGAAGGCCGGTGCGAGCGCCGGGAAACCGGCCCCGCAAGGCCCCGACGAGAGCGGATACGAGCCGCCGCCGCTGTCGATTCTATCGCAGCCGCCGGTCGGCGGGACGACGGCGATGAGCCGCGAGGTTCTGGAAGAAAACGCGCGCACGCTGGAAACCGTTCTGCAAGACTTCGGCGTCAAGGGCGAGATCGTGAAGATCCGGCCCGGCCCGGTGGTGACGCGCTATGAACTGGAGCCCGCCCCCGGCACCAAGACCAGCCGCGTCGTCGGACTGGCCGACGATATCGCGCGCTCGATGGCCGCCGTCTCGGTGCGCGTCGCCGTCGTGCCGGGGTCGAGCGTGATCGGAATCGAACTGCCGAACCGCAAGCGCGAGGCGGTCTATCTGCGCGAGCTTTTGGCCTCAGACGCCTTCGATATCGACGGCGGCAGCCTGCCGCTGGCGCTCGGCAAGGACATCTCGGGCAATCCCACGATGGTCGATCTGGCGCGTATGCCGCACTTGCTGGTTGCGGGTACGACCGGCTCGGGCAAGTCGGTGGCGGTGAACGCGATGCTGCTGTCCCTGCTCTACCGCCTGCCGCCGGAACGCTGCCGGATGATCCTGATCGACCCGAAGATGCTGGAGCTTTCCGTCTACGAGGGCATTCCGCATCTGCTGTCGGAGGTCGTGACCGATCCGAAGAAGGCGGTGGTCGCGCTGAAATGGACGGTGCGCGAGATGGAGGAGCGTTACCGCGCCATGTCCCGCCTGGGCGTGCGGAATATCGACGGCTACAACGCCCGCGTCGAGGAGGCCCGCCAGTCGGGCGAGGTGCTGACCCGCAAGGTCCAGACCGGATTCGATCCCGATACCGGCAGCCCGATCTTCGAGGAGCAGCCCTTCGACCTAAAGCATCTGCCCTACATCGTCGTCGTGGTCGACGAAATGGCCGATCTGATGCTGGTCGCCGGCAAGGAGATCGAGATGGCGGTGCAGCGCCTCGCACAGATGGCGCGCGCGGCGGGAATCCACATCATCATGGCGACGCAGCGCCCCTCGGTGGACGTCATCACCGGCACCATCAAGGCGAACTTCCCGACTCGGATTTCCTTCCACGTCACCTCGAAGATCGACAGCCGTACGATCCTCGGTGAAACCGGGGCCGAGCAGCTTCTTGGCATGGGCGATATGCTTTACATGGCGCACGGCGGCCGGATCGCCCGCGTGCACGGCCCGCTCGTGACCGATGGCGAGGTCGAAGAGGCGGTGGCGCATCTGCGCACGCAGGGCGCGCCCGACTATATCGAGGGGATCACCGCCGAAGAGGATGACGGCGGCAACATGGCCGACCTGCTCGCGGGTGGCGGCGATGGTGGCGAGGGCGATCTTTATCAAAAAGCCGTCGCAATTGTCTGTCAGCATAAGAAGGCTTCCACCTCGTTCGTGCAGCGGCA
>SKZV01000087.1 GCA_007127165.1 Rhodovibrio sp.
AGGCCGTACTGCTCACGACCTCGCAGGTATAGTTGCCAAGATGGTCGGCCAGCCGCGCGCGCCAGTTCGCCTCGACGAGATTTCCGGGCTCGTAAACCGCGCGTTGACGGCGCGACTGCGCCCCGCGCGCCAGCCCGGCATGCCGCCCGTGTTGTACGGTTAGGAGAGTCACCACGGCGGCGTCCTCTCCGTGCGCCTTGGCGGAGAGGACGATGCCTTCGTCCTGCCACTCGATCATGGCCCTACAGATGGTCGCAAACGCGTCCGGCGTCCAGCGCCCCGCTCCATCAATCGACTGGAGCCAGCCGGGCCACCACGCCGTTTTCCGCGTCGGTCAGGATATAGATCAGGTCGTCCGGCCCCTGCTCGACCGCGCGGATGCGCTCGCCGAATTCGACCAAAAGCTCCTCTTCGTGAAGCGGCTCATGTCCGTCGAAGACGACTCGGCGCACATGGCGCTTTGCCAGCGCGCCGTTAAAGACATCGCCTTGCCAGTTCGGAAAGGCATCGCCGTCATAGATCATCATTCCCGAGGGCGCGATGGAGGGCGTCCAGTCCAACAGCGGCTGCTCCATGCCTTCCTTTTCGCTGCCGACGCCCATGGGCTCGCCGCTGTAGGCCACGCCGTGCGTGATGACCGGCCAGCCATAGTTCAGACCGGCTTCGATGAGGTTGATCTCGTCGCCGCCGCGCGGGCCATGCTCGTTCTGCCAGACTTCGCCGGTTTCCGGATGGAGCGTCATTCCCTGGGCGTTGCGGTTGCCATAGGTGTAGATCTCGTCCAGCGCGTCCGAATCGCCGACAAAGGGGTTATCCTCCGGCACGCTGCCGTCATCGTGGAGGCGCAGCGTCGTCCCGATATGGTTCGTGGTATCCTGCGCCGGGTCCTGCTGTCCGCGGTCGCCGACGGACAGGTAGAGATAGCCTTCCCTGTCGAAGACGATCCGCCCGGCGAAGTGCCGCCCGCCCCCGCCCCAGGCGTCCGCCACGAAAATCTCCTCTACATCGTTCAGCGTCTCATCCTCGAAGCGCGCGCGGGCCAGCGCCGTCGTGTTACCCTCGGCGCCGCTCTTCGAATAGCTGAGATAGATCAGCCGGTTCTCCTCGAACTCCGGGTGCAGAACGACATCGAGTAGGCCCCCTTGGCCCACCGCCGCGATTTCCGGCACGCCCTCCAGCGGTTCCTCGCGCAACTCTCCATCGGCGATCAGACGCAGCCGCCCCGGCCGCTCGGTCACCAGCGCGTCGCCATTGGACAGGAACGCGATGGACCAAGGGTGCTCCAGGCCGTCATGAAGGATTTCGAGGCGATAGTCGTGCTCCTCGGATGAAAACACCTCGCCGTCGCTCGCCGCCGGGTTCACCCCCGGGTTCGCCGTGGAGGCGCCAGCCGCCAGTATAAGCACACTCGCCGTGGTGACCTGTGCGGTGACCATACGCGCGATGGAGTGAGTTAAAGCCATGGGCAGCCCCTTTCTCGTTCGATCAGCGGATGTCGGGTTGCAGATAAGGCGGGCCGGAGCCCAGTCAAGCAGCGCGCTATTCCGCCGCCTTCGCCAGATCGCGGGCGCGCTTCCCGTCGTGCTTGACCAGCGCGCTGACAGGCACCAGCACGATACCGCGCGCCCGCGCCTCGTTCACCCAGTCGTGCAGCACCTCGTAAGTCTCCGGATAAGGGTGTCCGATGGCGATGGCGGAGCCGGTGCGGCGGGCGATGGCTTCCGTGCGGTCGAGTTGCAGGCGGATCGCCGCCGGGTCCCGCTCGTTATCCAGAAAGATGTCGCGCGCCGCATGGGGAACGCCGAGTTCGGCCGCAAGGCTCTCGCCCAGGCTGTCCGGATCGGTCCGAGAGTCGAGGAACAACAGCCCGCGCGCCTTTAGTACCTTGAGCATCGCCCGCATCGAAGGTTCGTCCGTGGTGAAGGCGCTACCCATATGATTGTTGATGCCGGTGTAGCCGGTAAGCCGGGACAGCCCCCACTCCAGCCGCGCCAGCATCTCGCTTTCGCCGTGATCGGTGAGCAGCACATTCGGTCCCGGGTCGACGTCGTCGCTGTGCGGCTGCATCGGAACGTGGAGCATCACCTCGTGGCCTGCCTGCCGGGCCCTTTCCGCCGCCGCCTGGGGTGCGGGCGCGTAGGTCATGAAGGAAAGGGTCATCGGCGCGGGAAGCCGGGCCGCTTCACTTGCGGCCGCACGGTTCACGCCCAGATCGTCGATCACGATGGCGATCTTCGGAGCATCTATCGGATGCGCGCCTATCCTCACTGCGTAGCGTTTCCAGTCGGGCAGGTCTTCCGGCGGCTCCACCCGCGAAGGCTCCACCCGCCGAAGGGCTCGGTCATGCGTGGGCGTCTCGAGCCGATCCGCCGCCTCCAACGCATGTGCGAGCGTCAAGTCGGCGGTGACCGCAAGCGCGGCAGCGTGCAGGCGCTCGACCTCACGCAGGGACAGTCTCGTCTCCTCCGGTTCGGGTGCACTTAATTCGGCGGTTGAAGGCGGGGCGCCAACTACTTGTTGTTTTTCCGCGCCGCCGAAATATGCGCCGCCGCCGAGCCCCAATCCGACGCCCAACACGAACAACAGCGCGCCCCCGGCCAGAGCGCGCTTGTAGAAACGGCTTGCACGATCCCGCGTGCGCCGCCTGGGCCTTCCTGCCATAGCCGTGTTCCCTGGACGATTCGGCGTGCGCGGATAGCTTACCATGCCATTCCCGTTTCGGTAAAACAGCCTTAACTGTCGTTAAGGCTATGGAGTTGATTGCCGAACGTTGTATGGACGGGGCGGCGGGCTTACGTTCATAGTCAGGCGGTACGGAACCGGCGGGGCTGAGACGAATGGTCAAGACCGAAGCGCAACCTCCTGCTGCGGATAGCGAAGACACTGGTAACCTCCGCGCAAGAGCTCTGGAAGCCGCCCTGGAAATCGCGGAGGAGCGGGGCTGGCAGCGCGTTCGCATGCGCGACGTGGCAGAGCTCGTAGGCGTGCCGCACGCCCGAATCCTGGATGCTTACCGCGATCTCGACGCCGTGGCGGATGCATGGTTTCTGCGCGGCTGGAAGGGGATGCTGGCGCCGAAAGCGCCGGGTTTTAACGCGCTGCCGGCCCAGCAGCGGATCGAGACCTGTATGCTTGGCTGGTTCGACGCGCTGGCTCCGCATCGGGAGGTGACGGTGCAGATGCTACGGGGCAAGGCGCACCTGCCGCACCCCCATCACTGGGTGCCGATGATCTTCAATCTTTCCCGCACAATTCAATGGCTTCGCGAGGCGGCGAACCTGCAAGCCCCTTACGGGACTCGCCGCGCGGAGATGGAAGAGGTGGGATTGACTTGGCTTTTCGTGGCGACACTGTGGGTCTGGTCGCGCGACCAGTCGCTCGGCCAGCAACGGACCCGCCGCTTCCTGCGCCGCCGCCTGAGCGAGGCCGACAATGCAATGACGCAAATATGGGGCCCCGGCCATCCGCCGGAAGCACCCATTCCACCGCCCTCGGAGCCACCACTTGGCAACACCGAAGGCGAGCCCGACGGTGAGACGGTTCCCGAAGTCGATCGGGGCTGACGGCGATGTTGCGCTATCGTCTCACCCTGTTTCGTCTCCTGGGCTTTCCGATTCAGATCGACGCCACCTGGATATTCATTGCCGTCCTGATCCTCTGGAGCCTGTCCACCGGGCTGTTCCCCATGGTCCTGCCCGATCAGGACCCCGCTATCTACTGGCGCATGGGTGGGGTGGCGCTGTTGGGCTTTGCCGCCTCCATCGTCCTGCACGAACTTGGCCACGCGGTGGTCGCGCGCAGCTACGATATGCCGATCCGCTCGATCACCCTCTTCATCTTCGGCGGCGTGGCGGAGATGGAGAAGGAGCCGCCGAGCGCCAAGGCGGAGTTCTGGGTCGCCATCGCCGGACCGATCATGTCCGTCGTCGTCGCGGTCGCTTTCGGCGCCCTCGCCTACCTGTTCGGCGGGCCACCGGCGCTGCCGGAGATCGGCGACGGGCAGATTCAGACGGCCATGCCCGAGGCGGTGGTGTTCTCCTACCTTGCGTTCCTGAATGTGATTCTTGCCGTATTCAACATGGTTCCCGCCTTTCCGCTGGATGGCGGGCGGGTCTTGCGCGCAATTCTCTGGGGTGTTCGCGGCAATCTTATGTGGGCCACGCGCGTGGCGGCGGGCTTCGGCTCGGGCTTTGCCGCGCTATTGGTGGCCTGGGCGATTTTCAACCTGACGGCGGGCAACCCGGTTGGCGCGGTCTGGTATTTTATCCTGGGGCTGTTTGTGCATAGCGCCGCGCAGGGCCAGGTTTATTATCAAAAGATCCGGAGCGCACTGGAGCCACGGCCGGTTAAGAGCTTTATGCGGACGGAGCTGGTCGTCGTCGATCCGGATATGCCGGTAGAACGGCTGATCTCCGAATATTTCTATACCCACTACTATAAGAGCTTTCCGGTGGTCCATCGCGGCGAGCTGTTGGGCGTCGTTTATGCCTCCGATGTGCGCAAGACGGACTCGCCGGAACGCCTTCGCGTGCGCGACGTCATGCGTCCGGCCGATGAAGACCTGGTCATTCAGCCCGACACCGACAGCGCGACCGCGCTTCAACGCATGCAGATCAACGACCAGACGCGGCTGATGGTTTGCGAGCGCGGCAAGCTGATCGGCGTTATCGCCCTGCGCGACCTGATGAACTTTCTATCGATCCGTCAGGACCTGGAAAGCGGCTGACGACGCGCCAGCGATACCACGTCGATGCTTGCGGCGACGAGGCAGGGCACCAGGATCAGCGTCATGAACGTTCCCGCGATTAGGCCGCTGAAGACAGTCAAGGCCATAGGAATCAGGAACTGCGCCTGCAAACTGGTCTCCAGCAACAGCGGCAGAAGTCCGCCGCAGGTGGTCAGCGTCGTCAGCACCACGGCGCGGAAGCGCAGCCGCGAGGCGGTCGAGGCGGCTTCGATCCAGCCGAGCCCACCGCCCTTTTCTTCCATCAGCGTCCGCACGAGAATCAGTGAATCGTTCACGACGATTCCCGAGAGCCCCACGACCCCGACAAGGCTCCAGAGGGAGAGGTCGAATCCGCTGATCAGATGTCCCAGGATCACGCCGATCAGCGAGAAGGGGATCACCGCCATGATCAAAAGCGGCCGCCAGTACGACCCCAGCACCGCCGCGAGCAGCACATAAATCGCCGCCAGCGCCAACAGGTAGCCGGTCCGGAGATCTTCCAGCGTTTCCTCTTCCTGCTCGGCGCGCCCACCAAGCTGCCATTCGAGGTTGTAGCGCTGCGCGATCTCCGGAAGCGGCCCCTGGATCAGCATGGCGTTGACCTCCCCGGCGCGCGCCTGCGCGGTGTCCACATCGGCGGTGACCGCGACCTCGCGGAGCCTGCCTTCGCGGCGGATGCGGGAGAAGCCTTCCCGCTCTCGCGCGTCGGCCATCGCCTCCAGGGGCGCCGCGGCCTCCGCCGACAGCACCATTAGCAAGCGGCGCGGGTCTTCCGGCAAGGCGTCGGGGGCGTAGCGCACCTTGACCTCCCGTTCGCCGTCCTCCGCCGGAAACCGGTAGGCGATCTCTCCTTCGTAGGCGGCACGGAGACGGCCGCCGAGTTGCTCCTGATCAAGCCCTGCAATCCTGGCTTGGCGGCTGGGAAGAAAAGTCAGTTCCTGTTTGCCGTAGGGCATATTGTCGCTAACCGCACGCAGCGCCGGAAGACCCAGCAGAATTTCCTGCAGCTCGACCGACGCTTGCTTCAAAATCCGCGGGTCTTCGCCGCGCAGCCGCAGATCGACATCCTGCCCCGGCGGCCCCCCTATAGCTTTGGTCACGGTGAGTTCCATCAACCCCGGCCACCGTGGCAAGGCATCCTCCACCGCCGCGACGAAGGTATCCGTGCGCAGGGTGCGCTCGTCGCCGGGTACGAGTTCCACCGTAAGGCCGCCGACGTGGTCGCCGCGATTGCTTCCGCGCCCCGGCGCCGCACCGCGCCCAGCCATTCCCAGCACGAAACGCACTACGCCCTCGCCCTCGGCCAGTTCCGCTTCCAGCCGCTCCACCACGGCCTCCGCTTCGGCAAGATAATCCAGCGATACAGCCTGTGGCTCGCCTGCCGCGAACTCGAAGTCGACGTAGAATTTCTCCGCCTCCGGCGCGTCGAAGAACGTAAAGCCTATGCGCCCGCCGATGACCAGGGAAACACTGATCACCAGGAGCGCAATCGCACTCGCGATCACGCTCCAACGCCACGCCAGCGCCCAGGCGACCGCGCGCGCGAAGGGACCGTCGCGAAAGCGCTCCATCGCGGACTCGAGAGGGCCCTCGCGTCCGCCGCCATGCCTGCCGCCCAAGGTCGAGTTCATGTGCGCGGGCAGCACTAGGAAACACTCGGCAAAGCTGGCGATTGCAACGGCCAGAATCACCAGCGGGATAGCACCGAGAATTGCGCCAAACGGCCCCTCGATCATCATAAGGGGCGTAAAGGCCGCCAGCGTCGTCATGAGCGCTGCAAAGACCGGCGGGAGCATCCGGAAGGCGGCGCTTTCCGCGGCCTCGCCGGGCGGCAATCCCTTCTTGAACTGGGTCGTCGCATCCTCGGCCACCACGATGGCATCGTCGGCCAGAATTCCCAGAGCCAGGATCAGCGCGAAAAGACTTACCATGTTCAGGCTTTGGCCGGTGACCAGCATGACGCTAAACGCGATCAGGATTGCGGTGGCGATTCCCATCGCGACCCAGAACGCGAGCCCCAGCCCGAGAAAGAGGAACAGCAAGCTCAATACGATCGCCAGCCCGCCCAGGCCGTTGCGCAACAGCAAATTGATTCGGTCGCGGACCAGTTCGGAAAGAACGTCGTAGGTCTCCAGTTCAATTCCCTGCGGCAGCGTTCCGGCGTGAGTGCGCGCGCGCTCGAAGACCGCATCCGCGAGGCTGACAGCGTCCTCACCCGCCGCACGCTCGACCAGTAGCTCGACCGCTGGCTGGCGGTGACGGCGCAGACTGGCCACACCGTCCGGCTGCACCTCTCGCACCGTCGCGATGTCGCCAAGCAGGATGCGCCGTCCCTCCGCCTCGTCGATCAGCGGCAAGGCGCGCAGCGCGCGCGGATCCTCCGGCCGCGCGCCAAGCCGCACCTGCCGTTCGCGCAAACGTCCGGCATCGCCGCCCGGCGTTTCGGTTGCAATGCTACGGACGATTTGGGCAACTTCGGCGGGGTTCAGGCCGAGCCGGCGCGTGGCCTCGGGATCCAGCTCGATCACGAGCTCACGCTGTTCGGCGCCGGAAATCGTCACACGGTCGGCCCCAGCATCCAGCAAAGCATCGCGCAGCCGCCTGCCCTCCTGCCGCAACGTTTCCGCCGGGTAGTCGCCGCTCAAGACGATTCGCATCACGGTGTCGAAGCGCGTCGCGCGGCTGACGCGGGGCCGCTCGGCGGTATCCGGCAGAACGGCAATCGCGTCGACCGCCGCCTGCACCTCGGCGGTCGCCTGCTGCATGTCGGTGCCGGGCTGGAACTCCACGCTGATCGTGGACTGTCCTTCCGAAGAGTTCGCGACAACCCGGCGCACCCGGTCCAGGTCGCGCACGGCAGGTTCCACCGCCCCGGCAAGGGTTTCATCGGCTTCCAGCGCGGTCGATCCAGGCCATGGGATGGAAACGCTGACCGCTTCGACCTCGAAGTCCGGGAAGAACTGCGCGTTCAAACGTTCAAATGAAAACAGCCCCGCAAGAATTGCGAGGATCATCGTCAGGTTGGCCAGCGTGGGGTGGCGGGCGAAGAGCCCGATCAGGGAGTTGCTCACCGCTGTGCTTCCAGCCGCCGTTGCTCCCTATCCTCATGATCGACCACGCGCACGGCCAAACCTTCGGCCATACCGGGGAAGCGTGTTACGACTAACGGTGCGCCTTCCTCCGCACTGACGCGCAGGAGGATATCGTCTCCGACGCGCCCGACATGCTGTGCCGAGCGAGCGGTGAGCCTGCCGTCTTCAACGAGATAGATGACGCCGGACTTGCGGTCGTCCCGGTGAAATGCGGCCTCGGGCACGCGCGCGGTCCGCTCCAGCGGCGGCCCGACGATCTCGACGGAGACGCGGCGGCCGCTTTCCACCGGCTCCGGAAGTGGCTCCAGCGGAATGGCGCGCAGAAAACGCCCTCCCAGCCCAGGCTCCGCCACGGCATCGCCGCGTGCGAGGCGGCCCGGGATTTCTTGCGGTATCGCGTCAACGCGGAGGGTAAGGGAGCCGCCATGCAGGCTGCCCTCCGGTGCAAGTTGGCGTAGCGCCCCGTCATCCACGAAAAATCGAACGTCCGGCGTGTCACGTTGCTGAATCGTGGCGAGGCGTTCATTCGCCTGAACCAGCGAACCGCGTCCGACGGCGGGGTCGGCCAACAATCCGTCCTCAGGCGCCAGGATTTCGGTCGCCTCCCGGTCGCGCCGGGCACGGCTAAGCCGCGCTTCCGCACGTTCCACCCCCGCTTCAAGCCGGTCGATCTGCGCTTCGGCCTGCTCGATCTGTTGCTCGCGCCCTTCGACCCGCAGGCGCGTTTCAAGAGCCTCGCGCCGCGCCGCGTCCAGCGCCGCCTGCGACACCGTGCCCCGCTCGCGAAGCCGTTCCTGACGCTGAAGCTCTGCCTCGGCAACCGATAGCAGGTCACGATCCGTCAGCAACATCGCCCGCTCACCGGCTAGCCGCGCGCGGGTTTCGGCGAGCGAGCCTTCTTCGGCACGCAAATCCGCGCGCGCTTCTTCAAGATCGCGCTCGGCGTCGAAAGGATCGAGTTCGACGAGGAGGTCTCCAGCGTCCACCGCCGCGCCTTCCCGGAATCCGGCGCCGACGCGGGATACCGTTCCCTGGATACGCGAACGTAACTCGGCAACATGCTGCGGACGGACTGTTCCTTCGAAACGCTCCCGCGTACGGTGCGCCTCAAAGGTCAGAGGCCGCGTTTCAACGGTTCGCTCCAGTTCCGCCCGCTCTTCGACGGGCGGCTCGGACTCGAACCGGATCAGACCTTGTGAAACGGCAATCCCCGCCCCGAGTATGGCAATGGGGACCAGAATGCGCAGGACCTTGCGTTTACCGCTCTCCATGCTCGACGCCATCCGCCCGGCGGCAACCGGATCGCCCAGGGCTAAGCCACGGGATTGAACCTAAAGCCCGGCTCGAAGTAAGGCCGCCGGCCAAGCGTCAATTCTCCAGAAGCTTTACGTCCTTCGCTTCCGGCCCCTTGGTGCCGGAGCCGACCTGGAAGACCACGCGGTCGCCCTGCGCGATACGGCTCAATCCGAGCGCGTCCAGCGTCTTCTTCGCCACGAAAACATCCTTGGAGCCATCGTCCGGCGTGATGAAGCCGAAGCCCTTCTCAGGCTTGTAGAACTTGACCGTGCCCTGCAGCATTCCGCCGCTGTCGCCGAAATCATAGCCCTCATCGTAGCCTTCCGGCGAGTAGGTTCCGGCACGGGAAGACGCCGTCGTTGGAGCGGCTCGCCGGGTCGCGGCGGCAGGCCGCTTCTTCAGGCTTGCGTCCCGCTTCGACTGAGCGATCTCGATGGCCGCCAGTGCGCGGCGGACCTCATGGGCCGCCCGAGTCACGTCCTCGTCCGCCGCCGCCTCCGCCACCAGCACCGCACAGGCGTTGGCGGCATCGAACAAACGCTTCGCCTCGGGATGGTTCTCGACAGCCGCGCTTGCGAACAGTTCCTCGGAAGCCGATTGCTCCGCGCCAGACTGCTCCGAACTCGCAGCCTCGGAACGCGGGGGCTCCGGCGACTCCGCCGTTCCACTCTCACCGGCAACTTCGGCCTCGCCCGGCTCCTGCACGGCAGGCTCCGGCTCATCGCTCTCCGGCTCTTCGGGCAGCGACAGGACGGCGCGCTGCTCCGCAACCGTCGGCTCATCGGGCATAGCCGCCTGGGCGCGCTTGACGATGTTACTGATCGCAGCGGGCGTAACCTCATAGTCGCGCGCGATCTGGCTCAATGTTTCGCCAGCCGCCCGACGCTTGAGGATATGCGGCCACTCGCTCCGGTCGATCTTCGACCGGCGATCGCGTGGCTGCACTTGCTCTTCTTTGGTTTTACTCTTCAATTCCAACACAGATCGGGACAACGCTTTCATGTCCTCAACCGGTTTCCCGGCGGGATCCTTTTCAAGAGAGGCTTAAAGTCAGGGGACTCAAAACCGGCTACCTGCATATTTTAGCCGCCAATTTCTTCCTATGTAAACAACTACTGAGCCGGGTCAAGACCTCACACGCGCACAATTTGTTTATTTTTCCGTGCCCTGACCGTGACCCATAGGCTTAACCGGTGCTGGGCACTCAACAAGTTATATAGGAGCCTTCTCCTACGATGACGAGACCCATAAAGCGAGTATTTCTGACACAAAAAGTGCAAGCATCATCGGGAAAAGCGGCTAGCATCTTGCAGCGAATGAATACTAACAGTTCGTTCATCCTGACACAATCCACAAAAAGCGCAACCGCCTCCCCTCGGCTTACAGTCGGAATACCTAGGTCATCGCGGTCGCCTCCATACTTCAGCGCCGCTTCAAGCCAGTATATCGAGCGTGGATTCAAGGAGTTCGTCTGCCGCGCGGATCGTTGCGAGATTGGCGTTGAATTGCGCGCGGGCGAAGATTTGTTCCACCATTTCTCTTTCGATACGCACGTTCGGGCGATCGACCAAACCATCCGCGTTCGCGTCCGCAGCCGAGGGATCGAAGCGCTGCACCGCGGACGGATCGACCAACGCAGTCACGCTTCGCACTCCGCCGCCCTGAAGCGGTTGGTCGATGACGCGAACCGGCTGGAAAAGCGCTCTCCCGCCCTCGTTCTGCCCAGCATCGGGCGCAGGAGCCGCGGCATTCGGCGCGGCGAGGCTTTGCTGATTGGCCACGTTGTCAGCCGATACCGCCAGCCGCGTCTGCGCCGCGTTCACTCCGCTGACTGCGATAGCGAGGCTGTTTCCGATCATGCCTACACTGACCTACAGTTGGAAAACGTTTTAACCTAATATATTACTACTTTTAATAATACGGCAAGGCAAGTAAAATCCTAATGCTGAGTGCCGATCCCATCCCTCACCGCCTTGGAAACAGCTAAAGCGGGCAATTGTGAGTAATCACCGGACATTCGGCTCTCATCTTCCTAAAATACGGTGTTGTTTTCTTTTATATATTCGTCAGTGTTCGACAGCATGCAGGAATATTCAGACTCGCAGACCGTGCTGTTTGACGTATACTCGGTTACAGGGCAGACCGGAGACCCGCTCTCTTTTCTACGAACAAAGCGTCATCATGTTACACAAGAACAGCACACCCCAGGACCGGCAAACTTTTACGGACGTGCGTCTCACGCAAGGAGGGCTGCAGCGGCTTTATGTTCTGCATCGGCGCTACGTCGACCGCATGCCCCGCGGGCTGCGTTTGGTACTACGCAATTGCAACCTGCGCGGCCTCGACCTACGACAAATGGACTTCAGCGATAGTGAGATGGTGGGCTGCGACTTTTCGTACGCCAACCTCCGGCAGGCCCGCTTTCAAAACGCCGTCCTGCTTGGCAGCGTGTTCGACGACGCCGACCTCTCCGCCGCCAATTTCGAGCGGGCGGACCTGCGCGGTGTTCATTTTACGCACGCGAACCTGACACAGACCCGCTTCAACAACGCCGATCTGCGTGAAGGCACCATCATGGAGATGCGGGAGGACGCTGGCATTAGCGGCGGCGGCAGCACCTTTCGCGGCGCGAACCTGACCGGCGCGACCATGGCGCGCAGCCGCCTCAAGAATGCCGATTTTACATCCGCCGTGCTCCACGATACCGATCTGAGCGGCGCGGATCTCCGCTCGGCCACCTTTCGCGGAGCGGAGATCAAGGGTGCCCTGCTGACCGGAGCGCATCTCATGGATTGCGATTTCCAGGGCGCCCGCATGACGCAAAGCGAGGGCATGGGCGGCGATCCGATGTCCATGCAATCGCAACCGCTCAAACGCCTCACAGCACAGCAGCTCCGCGATTGTCTCGCCAAACATCAGGCATGGGCGGAATCCAACGGCAGCGAGGCCGCACCCGCTCCTCTGCGCGGCGTGGACTTGAGCGGGCACGACCTTCGCGGCGCCAATCTCTCACTGGCGGAACTACAGTACACCATTCTGGTCGAGGCCGACTTATCCGGTGCGACACTCGCGGCCGCGAAGTTCGAGGGCGCAAATTTGGCGCGGGCGACACTGACGGGAGCAGACATTCGCGGCGCCGACTTTCAGGGGGCGAACGTGCGCGGCGCGAATTTCCAACGCTGCCGTCTTGGCGTGCTCCCCGGCACCGAGCTTCGCACCCGCTTCGACCGCGGCCGGGTTCCTCGACCGTGAGCGCCGGTCTGGACGCAGCTCACGGCATGACTGTACTCTGCGCCGCATGAACGATGACCGTCTGCCGACCGATCTATGGGTTCGCGCCCACATGCGCCGCTGCGAACAGGAAGGAGCCTTCGCGACCGTTCTCCATCGCGGCGACAAGACGGGCGGTCTCGTGGTCCTGAAGCTGCATCGCCTAGGGGAAGGCAGTCGGATTTTGACGCAGACGCGCGACCTTGAGGGCAGACTCGCTTGGATGCCGGCGCTGGAACGCAAGGAAGTCACCCATGCGGAAGCCGACGCCTACATCGCCCGCACGGTTAAACGCGATCCTGACGTCTGGGTCATCGAAATCGAAAGCAAGGAGGGCTGGCACCCCTTCGAAGGGCGCGAACTTTAACGCGGCAGTCTCAAGCCACTTAGGCTAGTCTGCCGCGCTTTAGGGGCGCGGGTAACCGGGTGCGTCGAACCAGTCCATGCGCCGCGCTTCTTCACCAGGTTGCAGTTCCGCATAACAATCCACGCGCGCCAGTGTGCGATAGCAGTACTTTTTCGCCGTCACTTGAAAGAGGTCGATCCGATCCGACTCCTCTTCGCCGATGAATGGCAGGGAAGACATCGACGGCATCGCGCAGCCCGCCGCCGTCAAAGCCGAAACGACAACAAACGCCGTCGCGCGGATGTGAGTCTGTGCAGCGTTCCTACGCCCCGTCGCTCCGCCGCCCGCCATGAATCCCCCTGCCCTTACGCCGTACCGAGAATCCGGTTATAGCCGAAAACCCAGCGGCAAAAAAGCAGCAGTGGCTTGAAATTCTCGCGCTCTAGCCGGGCATCTCAACCACAACGCGGCCCTGAATCCGGCCCTCCAGGATTTGTTTCGAGAGATCGGGGAGGCCTTCGAGGCGCGCACGCTGCGTTATGGCATCCAGCTTGTCCATCGGCATGGTCTCCGCAAGCCGCCGCCAAGCCTCCGCCCGCTCCGCCTTCGGGCACATCACCGAATCGATCCCCAGCAAATTCACGCCGCGCAGGAGGAACGGCAACACGGTCGTGTTGAGGGCGTTCCCGCCCGCAAGGCCCACTGCCGCCACCGAACCGCGATACGCTATCTGGCCCAGCACACGGGCAAGCATCCCGCCGCCAACCGCATCCACACAGCCAAGCCAACGCTCGCGCTCCAACGGTTTGTCGGAGGGCGCGTTGAGTTCGCTGCGATCGATGATTTCCGACGCACCGAGAGCACGGAGATAGTCGTGGGTTTCCTGTCGCCCTGTCACGGCCGCGACGCTATAGCCCATTCGGGCGAGCACCGAGACCGCGACCGAGCCGACGCCGCCCGCGGCTCCGGTCACGAGCACCTGCCCCTGTTGCGAAGGCTCCAGACCGTGTTCTTCCAGCGCCATGATGGCGAGCATGGCGGTGAAGCCCGCCGTACCCAACGCCATGGCACGCGCGAAGGTGAGCGCCTCCGGCAATGGAACCAGCCACTCGCCCTTCACCCGCGCCTTCTCGGCGTAACCGCCCCAATGGGCTTCTCCGACGCGCCAACCTGTCAGGATGACCGGGTCTCCCGGCTTAAAATCCGGGTGCTCGCTCTTCTCCACCTCGCCTGCGAAGTCGATTCCGGGGACGTGGGGATACTGCCGGACCAAGCGGCCGATCCCGTTGAGAATCATGCCGTCCTTATAGTTAAGCGTGGAGTAGGTCACGCGAACGGTGACGTCGCCGTCGGGCAGCCGCTCGGTAAGCTGCGCTTCGTCGATGTCTTTCAGTTCCGCCTTCACGCCCTTGCCGGCTTCTTCGAGCATCAATGCTTTCATTGCGTGTTCCAATCAGCGCAGAGGTTCGAGGATCGACACGTAGTTCGCCACGCAGGCGCCGCCCATGTTGAAGATTCCCGCCAGACTCGCGTCGGGGATCTGCATGTCACCGGCGGCGCCCGTGACCTGCATCGAGGCCATGATATGCATGGACACCCCGGTCGCGCCGATGGGATGTCCCTTGCTCTTCAGCCCGCCGGAGGGATTGATCGGCAGCTTGCCGTCCTTCGCCGTCCAGCCTTCCAGCGCGGCCCGCGCCCCCTGGCCGCGCGGCGCGAGGCCCATGGCCTCATATTCCAAAAGCTCCGCAATGGTGAAGCAATCGTGCGTTTCCACCAGAGCGAGGTCGTCGAGCGTTGCGCCGGAGTCCACGAAGGCGCGCTTCCACGCTTCCTCGCAGCCCTCGAAGAGTGTGATGTCGCGCTTGCTCATCGGCAGGAAGTCGTTCACTTGCACCGCCGAGCGCAGCATGACAGCCTTTTCCATCGACAGCGCCGTCTCGCAATCTGTCATCACCAGCGCCGCCGCACCATCGGAGATCAGCGAGCAGTCGGTGCGCTTCAACGGTCCCGCGACGAAGGGGTTCTTGTCCGACTCGTGGCGGCAGAACTCGAAGCTCAGATCCTTGCGAAGCTGCGCATAGGGATTCGCCAGACCGTTCTTGTGGTTCTTCGAAGCGATGGCTGCGAGCGCGTCCGACTGGTCGCCGTGCTTCTGGAAATACTGCTGTGCGATGCGGCCGAAGACACCGGCAAAGCCGCCGTCGATTCCGGCCTCCTCCTTCAGATAGGACGCCTTCAACAGCGCCTTCCCCACCTCTGGGTTGGAAAGCCCCGTCATCTTCTCCACGCCGACCACGAGCACGATCCGCGCGCGCTTGGCCTCGATCGACTTCAGCCCGCCATGAACCGCCGCCGAGCCGGTGGCGCAGGCATTTTCGACGTGAGTTGCAGGCTTGAAGCGGAACCGGTCGTCCGCCTGGAGCACGAGCGATGCGGGGAACGCCTGCTCGTTGAAGCCCTCGTTGAAGACCCCGAGGACGATTTCATCCACGTCTTCCGGCGACAGTCCGGCATCCTCGACAGCCTGCACGGCCACCTTGCCGATCAGGCTCTCGACGTCGTCCCCTTCGTGCTTGCCGAAGGCGCTATGGCTCCAACCGACGATACAGGCGCTCATCCTCAGGCTCCTCGTTGTCTCATATGTTGCCACGCAGGTTAACAGAGCGAACGGAGGGTTGGGAGTCGCCGAATGGGTGCCATGCAAAGGAGGTGGGCGCTGCCATGGCCGTAACAAAGCGTAACCTACGGATCAACCGCCACACGACCGCCCTCGTTTTCCCGGGATCAAGTCGAAATGCGGGAAAGCGCGTGGCGGCCCCTACTGCTCCACCATCGGCACGAGGTCGATTGTCGAGCGCTCCCCCAGCGCGTCGAAGTTCTCCGCGAGCCAGGCTTCCGCTTGCGCGTTTCCAAGCCGCCGCAGATAGTCGATGAACTGCCACTCCGCGTTCACCTTCGACGAGACGTTAAGGTGGAGCATTTCTTCCGCCGCGTCCACGCGATGGATCAGCATCCGTTTGTACTTCGACTCGTCAAGCTCATGACGGTCCAACAGCTTCGAAACAAAGTCGATGGCTCGCAGCTCGCGCAGCAGCGTTGAGTTGAAGGTGATCTCGTTCAGCCGGTCGAGGATTTCCGGCGAGGTCGTCGGCGTGGTGTCCCTGGCGATCGCATTCACCTGAACGATAATAACGTCCCGGCACTTGCAGTCGTAGATCAGCGGAAAAATCGCTGGATTGCCCATGTAACCGCCGTCCCAATAGCATTCGCCGTCGATTTCAATGGCCTGGAACAGGTGTGGCAAGCACGCCGAGGCCATGACCGCCTTGGCCGAAAGCTCCTCATTGTGGAACACGCGGATGCGGCCGCTGTTGACCGAAGTCGCCGCGATGAAGAGCTTGATTTTGTCGCATTGCCGGACACGCTCGAAGTCGACCTCGCGCTCCAGCAGATCCATTAAAGGATTGAAGTTCAGAGGGTTGAATTGATAAGGCGAAAGATAGCGGCTGACCGTATCGAAAAGCGCATATCCCGGTGTGTGCTCCAGATTCCATTGGCTGAACAGGGCGTCCATCGGCGAACGCGTGAAAGGCCCGAAACGCCCCATCTTCGCAATCGAGCGCCAGAAACGCTCCAGCGCCGCAAGCGCCCCTTCCCGACCGTCGCGCGTTATGCCGTCGGCCAGCACGGCGGCATTCATCGCTCCGGCGGACGTGCCGCTGATGCCCTCGATTTTTAAGCGTTCATCGCGAAGAAACGTTTCCAGCACACCCCAGGTAAAGGCCCCGTGCGAGCCGCCGCCTTGAAGCGCCAGCGAGATCGACTTGACGTTTTTCATGATTGAGCTGTCTCCCCCAGGCACTCCAGGAACCGAACGGGCTCGCCAGCGGGCGTTCCCACGACAGCGCCATCGCGCGCAACCACACGGCCCCGCAGGACGGTCGCAACCGGCCAGCCTGTGACTTGCGTTCCTTCAAACGGCGACCAGCCCGCCTTGGACGCCAGCCAGTCCCCGCTGATCTCGCGCCGCGCCTTCATGTCCACCAGCGCCAGGTCGCCGTCGAAACCCACGGCGATGCGGCCCTTGCAGGCGATATTGTAGACCCGCGCCGGGCCCGCCGCGCTCAGGTCCACCAGCCGCTCCAGGGACAAACGCCCCTCCGCAACATGGTTCAACATGATCGGCAGCAAAGTCTGCACCCCCGGGATGCCGGAAGGCGAAGCCGGATAGGCCGCTTGCTTTTCTTCGGCGCTATGCGGTGCATGGTCGGAGCCGATCACATCCACGATCCCCTGCCCCAGCGCCTGCCAAAGCCCGTCCCGGTGCCGCGTTTCGCGGATCGGCGGATTCATCTGCGCGTGCGTTCCGAAGCGCCGGTAGCACTCGGGCGCGCTCAAGGTCAGGTGCTGCGGCGTAACTTCGACGGTCGCCACGTCCTTGTAGTCGCGCAGGATTTCCATCTCCTCGGCAGTTGAAACATGCAGCACCTGCACGCGTCCGCCGTGGCGGCGGCACAGCCCCACGATCCGCCGGGTCGCCAGAACCGCTGCCTCGACGTCGCGCCAAACCGGATGCTGGTCCACCGGTGCACCGCCGCGCACGATTTCCATGCGCGCGCGCAGGCGCTCCTCGTCCTCAGCGTGCACGGCAAAGCGGCGGCGGGTGCGCCGGGCGACCTCGATCAGAAGGTCCTCTTCCTCGACCAACAGGCTGCCGGTGGACGAGCCCATGAACACCTTAATCCCCGCCGCGCCCGGCAAGCGTTCGAGTTCCGCCACCCGGTCCACATTCTCCGCCGCCGCGCCGACAAAGAAGGCGTGGTCCGTCCAGGCGCGCCCGCGCGCCCGCTCAAACTTGTCCCGCAAAGCCTCCGGCGTGGTCGTCGGCGGCTTTGTATTCGGCATTTCGAATATTGTGGTTACGCCGCCCAAGGCGGCCGCGCGGGTGCCGCTCTCCAAGTCCTCCTTGTGCTCCAAGCCGGGTTCGCGGAAGTGAACTTGCGTGTCTATCACGCCCGGCAGGACATGCAGACCGCGCGCGTCGATCCGCTCGGCGGCCTCCGCCTGTCCAAGACTGCCAAGCGCGGCGATGCGTCCGTCGCGCACACCGACGTCGGTCACGACGATACCGCCCGGCGTTACGACATGACCACCGGCTATCACGAGGTCGAAGCGTTCACTCATCCAGTCTTCTCCATTTGCCGCTCTGCCAGCAGGCGCTCGAACAACGCAATGTATCGCCGCGCGCAGGCGGCCTCGGTAAACTCCGCCCGATGGCGCGTCGCGCCCGCGTCCACCAGTCGCCGCGCCAGCCCCGGCTCCTCAATCACGCGGGTCAGCGCGGCCGCCAGCGCCTCCACATCGTCGCGCGGGACCAGGAGCGCATCAACCTCCGGCCGCACCAGTCCCGCCGGACCGTCCGAATCCGCCGCCACCAGCGGCTTGCCATAGGCCCAGGCTTCGAGGCTCACCGTGCCGAACGGTTCATAGCGCGAGGGGAAGACGACGATGTCGGCGGCCCGGAACAAGGCGCCCTTGTCCGAGCGCCAGCCCAGGAAACGCACCCGCTCCGCCACGCCAAGCTCTCGCGCAAGCTGCTCCAGCGCCGCGCGCTCCGGCCCCGCACCCGCCAGCCAAAGGTAGGCCGCGGGCACCTGCACCAGCGCCCTCAGCATCGTGTCCAGCCCCTTCACCTTGTGCAGGCGGCTCGGCACCATAAGCAGCGGCACGTTCTCCGGCGTGGCGAGCGCGGCACGGTCCTGCGCCGGGTGGGCGTCCGCTTCGGCGAAGTTCAACATGACGTGCGCGCGTTCTTCAGGCCAGCCATGCTCGACCACATGGCGGCGAATGTCCTTGGTGATGCAGAGCAGATGATCGCAGCGGCGGTAGTATTTCAGGTCGTAGTAGCCGCCCAGCCGCGCGAGCTTCAGGTGAGGGCCGGAGGGCATCCAGGCGGCAGCGCGGTTCATGAAGGCCAACGCGACATCGGGCTTGTAACGGGCGACGGCTCCGCGCAACCCCGCCCCGGTATGCCAGTCCAGCCACTGCCGGAACGGGAGTTCGAGCGGCTCCACCCCCGCCGCGCGCAGGGCCTCCGCCCGCGCCGGATTGGTGCGGATCACTGGCCGCTGGTCGATTCCGGCACGATTGAGCGCCGCGACAAGCGAAGCGAAGAAGGTCTCCGCCCCGCCCTGCGGCGCTCCGGCCAGCAAGGGCATCACGCGCATCACGACTCCTGAATTCCTGGCTTCGGTCCAGCCTTGCATAGCCCAACCGAAGAATCTTGTGTAGGACACTCCACCACGATGCACAATGATTTGAGCCGGTAGAGTTATGGGCGCCGACCAGCGTATCCTGATAATCAAGCATTCGGCGCTGGGCGACTTCATCCTCGCCACGGCGGCCTTTCAGGCGATCCGGCGGCACCATCCAACCGCCTCCGTCACTCTGTTAACGACGAAACCCTATCGCGGGATCGCCGAAGCCAGCGGGCTCTTCGACGAAATTCTCCTGGACTCGCGTGCGCCGCTGTCGAATCCGCTCGCCTTGCTGCGGCTCTTGCGCCAGTTGCGGGCCCACCGGTTCACCCGGGTCTACGATCTGCAACGCTCCAGCCGCACAGGGTGGTACTTCCGCCTCTGGGGTCCTGGAAAACCGGAGTGGGTCGGAGCTGCGAAGGGCGCGAGCCACTTCTTTCCCGGCGCAAAGGCGCATAAGCACATCGCCGAGCG
>SKZV01000346.1 GCA_007127165.1 Rhodovibrio sp.
AAGAGGTGCTGGAGCGTACGCTGGACGCGCGCGAGAAGGCGGTCTTGGAGCAGGGCATGGAAGGCCTGAAGCAGCGCGCCAAAACGGTCAACGATCTCGCGGACAATGCGCGCTTCTATCTGGAAAGACCACGAAGCCTGACGGAAAAGGCCGCCAAGCAGCTTGACGCCGATGCGCGGGCACGCCTGGGACGGCTGAGCCACAGTCTCGCCGAACTCCCTAGCTGGGAGGAAGCAACTCTGGAAGAGGCCGTGAGAGTGTTCACCGAGGAGGACGGTGTGAAACTGGGAAAGGTTGCACAACCCCTTCGCGCCGCCCTGACAGGCTCCACCGTCTCGCCGGGAATTTTCGAGGTCATGGCCGTGCTCGGACGCGAGGAAACACTGGCGAGGCTCCGGGCACAGTCCGAGGCAATGTGAAGGCCGCTCCGGGCGCACCAGGCAGCACGGACGGGCGGAACAGGGTCGCAGCACACGGGGCTGAATGGCGCGCGGGAGCAGATGAGAGGAGATTGATTGCGGGGCTCGAAGCCAGTATGTTGCATCGCAGCTAGAGTGCGGCGCACACGCTGGACCTTAGAAGTCCCAGACCCCCGAGAGGCAAGGAACAGGCCCATGAATGAGAGCAAGGCTGCGGCAAATGCGGCTGCCGCGGGCAGCAAGACAGCAACACTCACCTTCAACGAGACCGGTGAGAGCTGGGAATTGCCCATTACGGACGGCGCCATGGGTCCGAGCGTCGTCGACGTCAGGCGGTTCTATGGCGATACAGGCGCCTTTACCTATGATCCAGGCTTTACCTCAACCGCAAGCTGTTCATCCGCGATCACGTTCATCGACGGCGAAAAAGGTCAACTACTGCATCGCGGATACTCCATTGAGGACTTGGCCGGGAAGAGCGATTTCATGGAGGTCTGCTACCTCCTGCTCCACGGTGAACTGCCGAGCGCGGAACAGAAGAACAAGTTCGAAACCGCAATCACTTACCACAGTATGCTGCACGAGCAGATGCTGTACTTTTTCCGCGGTTTCCGGCGCGACGCGCACCCAATGGCCGTAATGGTCGGCGCGGTTGGCGCACTATCAGCCTTTTACCATGATTCGACCGACATCACCGATCCGCATCAGCGTATGGTCGCGTCTCACCGGCTGATCTCGAAGATGCCGACAATTGCGGCAATGGCTTATAAGTTTTCCGTCGGACAACCGTTCATCTACCCGCGCAACGACCTGAACTACTCGGAAAACTTCCTCTACATGACCTTCGCGGTTCCGGCCGAGGAGTACAAGGTCAACCCGGTTCTGGCGCGCGCGATGGACCGCATTTTCATTCTTCACGCCGACCACGAGCAGAACGCCTCCACCTCGACCGTGCGCATCGCCGGGTCGTCAGGCGCGAATCCTTTTGCGTGCATCGCCGCCGGAATTGCCAGTCTGTGGGGACCGGCGCATGGCGGCGCCAACCAGGCGGTTCTGGAAATGCTGCAGCAGATCGGCAGCAAGGACCGCGTGCCGGAGTTCCTGGAGCGGGCAAAGGACAAGAACGATCCGTTCCGCCTGATGGGATTCGGTCACCGCGTGTACAAGAACTACGATCCGCGCGCTTCGGTTCTGCGTGAATCCGCGCACGAGGTGCTGGACGAACTTGGGATGCGCGATGAGCCGTTGCTGGAACTCGCGATGGAACTCGAACGGATCGCTCTGGAGGATGACTACTTCGTCGACCGGAAACTCTTCCCGAACGTCGACTTCTACTCCGGCATCATCCTGAAGGCGATGGGCTTCCCGAGTTCCATGTTCACGGTTCTCTTCGCACTTGCGCGCACCGTGGGCTGGGTCGCTCAATGGAAAGAAATGATTGAGGATCCACAGCAGCGGATCAGCCGGCCTCGCCAGCTTTACACCGGCTATGGCCCCCGCGACTACGTGCCGGTTGACCAGCGCAGCTAGAGCAATTTCAGGCGAAGTGGATACCGGTTCACCGCCAGAAGATGCGCTATCTCAGAGAGCGTAAGCAAAACTGGGACGCCGGGGCGAGTTATCGCTCCGGCGTCGCGGTTTGCGCTTTGTGGATCGTATCGAGAATGGCCCTCGCGGCGAGGTGGCTCGGGGCTTCGCCACCGTAGCCCAGAGTACACGCCACCTCCCGACCGGCTGCGACGTAGGACTCGCGCAGCGCCTGATCGGCCAATAACGGCCGGATCGCTTCCGCAAGCCTCTCTGGAGTGCAATCGTCCTGCAGCATCTCCGGCTGAACCTCCCGATCCATCACGAGATTTGCGAGGCTCACATACTTCACCCGGATCAACCGGCGCGCCAAGAACGCGGTGATCGGTGAGACATGATAAGCGATAAGCGTCGGCAGTCCGGCCACCGCCAATTCCACGGCAATCGTTCCAGACGCGGCAATCGCTGCGTGCGAGGCGGCGAAGGCGCCGTACTTGTCTTCGGCTCCCGCGACCACCGTCGTCGGCATCGGCCAGTCGCGGACGTTCCGCCTCACTTCGTCCTGGACGTTGGAAACCGTCGGCAAGATGACTTGTAGCGCAGGCATGTCCCGGTGCACGATCGCGGCTGCCTCCCCGAAGATCGGAAGCAACCGGCGCACCTCGCTTTCGCGACTGCCCGGCAACAGGCAGATCGTCGGGGCATCTTGTGGAATATCGTGATTGCGCCGGAACGCCGGGCCGTCGAACACCCTTCCCGCCACCTCGACAACCGAATGACCGACGAAGGTGGTCTTCAGTCCGTGCCGTTCGAAAATCGGCGGCTCGAAAGGGAGCAGCGCCAGAAGATGATCCAGATAGGCCGCCATCTTGCGCGCCCGCCAAGGCTTCCATGCCCATACCTGAGGCGCGACATAGTGGATCCGGGGGGCCTTCACGCCCCGCAGCCGCTTCATGACGCGCAGGGTAAAGCTGGGGCTGTCGATCGTCACGATGGCGTCCGGCTCGCACTTCCGAACCGCCTGTTCAACCTCGCGGATCCGGCGCAGGAGGCGCCGCAAATGAGGAAGAATCTCGGTCAGGCCGATCAGCGACAGCTCCGCCATGGGGAAAAGGCTTTCCAGCCCCTCTTCCCGCATGCGCTCTCCGCCGACTCCGACAAAGCGCACCTGCCCGTCCGTCTCGGCCTTCAACGCTTTCATCAGTTGGGCGCCGAGTTGGTCGCCGGAATGTTCTCCTGCCAACACAAAAATGCGGAGCGGTCCGGGCTTTTTCCCTTCAGAGGTCATGATTGTGGTGGCAAGCCGTGCAGAAACAGCCCCGCGGCATCGGCCTCGGCGACCAAGGCGTCGTAGTCCATGACGAGGGTGCTCCCGGCCTCCACTGCAATTCCGCGCAAGCCCGCAGCCTTGGCACCCGCCACTGTCCGGGTTCCCACGGTCGGCAAATCGGCGCGCTGATCCTGGGCCGGTTTACGAATCTTGACGAGCACGCCGCCCTCGCCTGGCCTTCTCAGGTCTCCACATCGTGCAAGGAGGCGATCAGTGCCTTCGATCCCCTCGACGCCAAGAACGATACCCTGCTGTACGACGACGGCCTGCCCTACGTCCTCGCGGCCCAATGCCGTGGCAACGCGCAGGCCGCGTTCGATGTCGCGCCATGCAACCGCGTCGGGCGTGTGACGTCCCCAGGTGCCCTCGTGCGCAAGAATGTCCCCCAGAATCTCATGCACGCCAACCACACGGAACCCCTCATCCTCCAGCAAACCGATGACGGCCCGCAACAGGCCGTCATCGCCAAGAGCCCGCGCCCCGACTCGGGCCAAGAACCGCGCGGTCGTCAGGTCTGGGCGCAACTCGGTCAGGCTCGGGCGACGCACCGGCCCCGCCATGACAAGCTCTTCGCATCCCGCGCGACGCAGCGCCCTAAGCGCTTTTCCCGCATTTCCAAGGCGAATCCAAAGAGTCTCCGGCACGTCGGAGACAGTGGCCGGATCGGTGTGTCCGTGGAACGCAACAACAAAAAAAGCGCGCTCTTCGGCGCGGCAAGACTCCACGATGCGGCGAGGCAGCGCCCCGCCACCAGCGAGCAATCCAAGTTTAGGCCGCATTCCCGCTATGGGGTTGGCAGAGCGAGCGGCTGGAGTCCGTCTTGATGAAGTCCAGGACATTGCGGACTGTCGGCCAGTTACCATATTCTTCTTCAACCTCGGCCAAACGCTCCGTAAAACTCTGCTCCCTAACGTCGAAGAGTGCGCGATAAGCGGCACGCAGTGCCTGCACCTCGCTCCGGGCAACGCCTCGCCGCTTTAGCCCGATGATGTTCAGGCCGTTGAGCTGGGCCCGATTGCCGGTCACCATTCCATAGGGAATGACATCGCCCTCGACACCGGTCATGCCGCCGATCATGGCACCTCGGCCAATGCGGGCGAACTGGTGGACTGCGCTCAACCCGCCGAGGAATGCGTTGTCCTCGACCACGACGTGGCCCCCCAGCGTCGCCTGATTGGCCATTATTACGCCGTCGCCGACGCGGCAGTCATGCGCAACGTGCGCACCGACCATCAAGAGGCAGCCTGCGCCGACACGCGTCTGCATCCCGCCGTGCTGGGTCCCGGGGTGCAGAGTGACATGCTCCCGGATGATCGTGTTCTCGCCAATGACGATCTCGCTGTCTTCGCCATCGAACTTCAGGTCTTGTGGTGCTGTTCCGACAGCCGCGAAAGGATAGACTTGGCACCCCTGCCCAAGCCGCGCGCGCCCCTGGACCACGACGTGACTCTGCAGACTCACCCCCGATGCAAGTTCTACTTGGGGCCCAACCACGCAATAAGCACCAATCCGCACGTCATCTGCCAATTTGGCGGCAGGATCGACGAGGGCGGTAGGGTGAATTTTGCTCATAGATCAGTCGTCCATGATCATTGCAGAGAAGGTCGCTTGAGCTACGAGGGTATCGTCCACCTTCGCTTCCCCCTTGAATTTCCAAACGTTTCTCCGGTTACGCACCTTGCTGACATGGACATAAAGCCTGTCGCCGGGAACGACCGGCTTGCGAAAGCGCGCCTCTTCGATTGTCATGAAATAGACGAGCTTTCCGGCCGCTTCGCCTTCCAACGTCTCTACCACGAGCACCGCCGCAGTCTGCGCCATCGCCTCCACAATCAAAACGCCCGGCATAACCGGCTGGCGCGGGAAGTGTCCGGTGAAGAAAGGCTCGTTGATCGTGACGTTCTTGATTCCAATCGCGCTTGTGTCCTTCCAGATGTCGACCACCCGGTCGATCATCAGGAAAGGGTGACGATGCGGGATCAACTCCATGATCCGCATCACATCGGCGCTTGTCGCCTCGCCCGCCATACCGGACTGCTGTTCATTCATCGCTCTTGCCTTTCGTCTTCAGCAAGCGCTGCCAAATGTTGACCAAGCGGAAAAAGTCCCGCATCGGCATCGCGGGACTCCCCAGCACCTTTTGCCCCGCTGGGACATCCCGCATTACACCGGATGCTGCCCCAACTTGTGCGCCGCGTCCGATGCGCAGATGTCCGGCAACTCCGCCTTGCGCAGCCACCACGGCAAAGTCTTCCAGAACCGTGCTTCCCGCAATCCCCGACTGCGCCACCAGAACGCAGCCGCGCCCCAACTGTACGTTATGACCGATCTGGACGAGATTATCGACCTTGCTGCCCGCGCCAAGCACCGTGTCGGGCCCCGCACCTCGATCGACGGTGGAATTAGCGCCGATTTCAACATCTTCCTCCACCAGCACCCGGCCAAGCTGCGGAACATCTTCGTAGGGATAGTCCGACATGTCGAAGCCAAAACCGCGCTGGCCGATCCTGACGCCCGGATGGATCTTGACCCGCGCGCCGATCAGACAGTGACTCAGCGATGCGCTCGCTCCGACTTCGGTGTCGTCTCCAACGCTGACACCCTCGCCGATCACAGCGTTCGCGTGAATCACGCAACGCTCACCAAGCTCCGAATTCGCGCTTAGGACAGCGCCCGCTGCCACAGAACACCCCTCCCCGACCCGAGCAGTAGGGTGTACGACAGCGAAGGCGTCGATTCCGCCGGTCGG
>SKZV01000144.1 GCA_007127165.1 Rhodovibrio sp.
TGCCGGTACATGCGCTGAAACAGGAATGCCTTCAGGGCCCGGTCGTTCTCGCGCATCTCGTCGGAAAAGGCAACAACCGGCGCGTTCGCCCAGCGCACAGCTTCAGCGCTCTCCGGCTTCAGGGCCTCGATGCGCCGCCGGGTTTCCGCAAGCAGGTCGCTCACCATCGAATCGATCAACCTTCGCACCGCCTCATGGATCAACCGCCCCTCTTCGACCTTCGGATAGCGCTCCGCCGTTTCCGCGAAGACCGGGCCGACCAGAGGCACCTCGCGCAGGTCGGCGATCTTGAAAAGCCCGGCGCGAAGGCCGTCGTCGATGTCGTGGTTGTTGTAGGCGATATCGTCGGCCAAGGCCGCGACCTGCGCCTCCGGCCCCGCATGGGTGGCAAGTTCTAGGTCGAATTCCTCGCAGAACGCCTTGAGGCTCGAAGACGGAGCGTCGACCGGCCCGTTGTGCTTGGCCACACCCTCCAGCGTCTCCCAAGTCAGGTTCAGCCCGTCGAAGGCCGCGTAGCTTTGCTCAAGATGCGTCAGGATTCGAAACGTCTGCTCGTTGTGATCGAACCCGCCGTGAGCGCGCAGCATCTCCTGAAGCGCATCTTCCCCGGCATGGCCGAACGGCGTGTGGCCAAGGTCGTGCGCCAACGCGACCGCCTCCGCCAGATCCTCGTCCAGACACAGCGCGCGCGAGATCGAGCGGGCAATCTGCGACACCTCCAGCGAATGAGTCAGCCGGGTGCGGAAATAATCCCCCTCGTGGTAGACGAAGACCTGCGTCTTGTACTGCAACCGGCGGAATGAGCGGGCGTGCACGATACGGTCGCGGTCGCGCTGAAAGCAGGTGCGGGTGGAACTTTCCGGCTCGGCAACGAGCCGCCCGCGACTCCTGGTGGAATGGCTGGCGTAGGCAGCACGGGCGCCGGTATCGGTGAGGTGTCCTTGCATGGTGGCGACAGTAGCGACGGCATTGCGCCAAGGCAACGCGGGCGGCCGTTCGCGCCTGCGTTTCATCTGGATTGTTTGACAGCTACCCCACTGACACTACATACAGGTACGGAAACGCAGAGTATGACATGGGAGGAGTGCAGCCGTGTCGCAGACAGCCGAACTCACCGAGGCTCCAGCCATCGGCATTACCGAGAACGCCGCCAAGCGCATTGCCAAGTTGATCGCGCAGGAAGGCGATGAAAGCCTGCGGCTGCGCGTCACGATTTCCGGCGGAGGCTGTTCTGGATTCCGCTACGACTTCGATTTCGACAACAAGGTGAACGAGGACGACCGCCTGTTCAGCCGCGACGGCGTTGGCGTGGTGATCGACGAAGTTTCACTCGAGATGCTCGGCGGGTCCGAGATCGACTTCATCGATGACCTGATCGGCTCCTACTTCGAGATTCGCAACCCCAACGCCAGCAGTTCCTGCGGCTGCGGCGTTTCCTTCTCGATCTGACGCCTCAATCTGACGCCTCGGGGCGCTCACGCCTTCTCTTCGACTGTCTCGGTCTCGAACTCGGCGGGCATCAGAACTTCCAGGATCTCGCAGTCGTCCGAGCAAGAAACCAGCCTGTGGACGATGCCCGGCGGCTGATAAACGCAGTCGCCGGCCTCCAGGCCGAATTCGCCCTGCCCTTCGTACCAGAAGGAACAACGCCCCTTCAGGATATACACCATCTGAAACCCGAGATCGTGGCGGTGCGGCTCCATAGGCTGGTCCACGCGTTCCTTGGCGCGGATGACGTGGGCTCCAAAGGCGCCGTGCGTCGCTTTCGCGATTCCGAGGTCGCGATAGGCGAAGAAGCTTCTAAGCCCCTGTTCTTCCTTGGCCTTGGCGGCCCGGCTCACCATAAAATTGTGATCCGTCAACAATCCCTTGCCACGCTGCATATCCCGCTCCCGGCGCTCTGTGGTGCTTTCGCTCGCAGGCGGCTATTTCTGCATCAGGACGGGAATGTCCGTGTTCTCTATGACTTCCCGCGTTGCGCCGCCCAGAATTATCTCACGGCTGCGGCTATGGCCATAGGCCCCCATCAGCATGACGTCGCCGCCAATCGCCTTTGCGTTAGTGTATAAGTCGCGGCCGATCGTGTGCTTGTGCGGGAACTCGTGGACGTCGGCCGGAACGCCCCACCACGCCAGATATTCCACAAGCGCCTGTGCGGAAAGCTCCGGGCTGCCATCGCTCACCTGTAGGATGCTGACAGCCTTTGCGTGCTGGAGCAGCGGCAGGGCTGCGGATACAACTCGTGCGGATTCCGTCGAACCATCCCAGGCCACTGCCATGTGCTCGCAGATCGTCGCCCCTACCGGTTTTGGCGGGCACACCAGCACCAGCTTCCCCGCCTGGAACAACGCAGCTTCCAGCGTGTTGTGCCCAAGCGTCCGATCCTTGCTGGGCTGCGCCACGGCAATGAGGTCCGCAAGCCGTCCCCACAGGCCCACGACGGAGGCTTGGCTGCCGCGCCGCTCCCGCCAGTCCACTGTCACCCGGCCTGCCGCTTCCGCCGCGCTTTCGGCGACTTCAAGGTTGTGGGTTTCGCAGTAATCGGTAAACAGCTTTCGAACGCGGCGCTCGTGATCGTCGGCTTCACGCTCCGCCAGTTCCCGCACCGAACGCCGCATCGACTGCGTGACCATCACGCTTTGCGACAGAAACTCCGATGCGGGCGCGCGGGCGTGGATCACGTCTATGTGGGCATTGGAGCGCTTGGCGAGGGCGAGTGCATGATCGAGCACGCCCTCGCCTTTGCCGTCTCCGCGAACAGGCACAAGGATCTTCTTAATCGGCATGAGGCACCCTCCCGTGGTTGACGCCGGTGAGCCTGAAAAAGGACAAGCTCCGGCGAGCCTTTTTATAGAACGGTATTGCTCGCCTTCCCGACTTCGATCAAGCCACGATAGTAAAGCGCCGTTATAAGTTCCGCCAATACGTTATGCAGTCTCCAGAAAAATCGCGAGGTCAGGCGATTTCACCGTAAGCCCAGAACCCGACGCCCTCATCGCGCATGAAATCGAGGTTTTCACGCACGAACTGGGCTTCCTCCTGGCTCGGGGTATAGAAGTGGCCGCCAGCCGCCTCATTGAAGAACCGGAAGATCGGTGCTGCTTCGGGCTCCGTTTCTTGATTCGCATAGGCGAAAAAACCAACGCCCTCATCGCGCATGTAACCGAGGTTTTCACGCACGAACTGCGCTTCCTCCGCGTTGGGGGTGTAGAAGTGTCCGCCAGCAGCCTCGTTGAAGAACCGGAAGACCGGCGCGGCATTTGGGTCGGCCTCCGGAGTGTCGAAGGCGAAGAACCCGACGCCTTCATGGTTGAAGAAGTCCAGATCGTTATGGACATTCTGCATTTCCTGGGCGACCGGAGTAAAGAAGTGCCCTCCCGCCGCTTCGTTGAAGAAGCGGAAAACGGCGGTCAGATCGGACTCGATCGGGTTCAATTCGATCGCGTGAGTGCCAGGACCGGCGGGCAGGTCGCGGATGTTCACGTTGAAGTCTGCGGCAGTGGACTGGAAAAACGGCGAGTCCTGACCAAAAGTCAGAGTATAGTCCCAAACTTGGTCGCCGCTCGTATCGAACAGCAGGACCGATCCTTCCCCGGAATAGATGATCGAGGCATCGAAAGGCCTAGTCGCATTTTGTTGGGCCTCGATGTCGCGCCCGAAGCGCAGGTCCAGGGGCTCGCCGTTCATGCTGACGCGGATCAGGTCGTTCGCGCTGAAGTCCTCGATGAATATGCCTCTCTCGAAAAACGGTTGAGAAAGGTTTACCGCAGGATTGCCAACCTGAAAGATGTTGCTGCCGGGGCCCCCGTTCACAAACGTCGGGCTGAGGCCGATCCCATTGAACAGGTTGTTTCCACCTACACCGAATAGCGCATTTACTCCCGATCCTTCCGCGTCGAAGAAAAAGGTATCGCTCTCCTCGGTACCTATTAGGGTCTCGTCTTCCGTCAGGGACTCTTCTCTTATAAAGGCCATGCCGTCTCTCCTTCGCAAAACAACTTTTGCGGACTTGTTATCTGGAACTCCAGCTCAACGAAACGTTAACAACCTGCTATCACATTGCTACTAATCAGAAATGGTATGACACTAACTCTTTCGAACTAAACTGGGCTTTCGGATAGTGTTGAGAAAAAATGGAATTCATGACACGCTTGAAAAGTAGGTGTACCGGAGGCAAGTGAATCAAAGGCACTAGATGTACTTGGTTAAGTTGTCTTTGGACAGGGGTGTTTATGGCTGTTGGACCACAGCCTCTGTTTCGGTTAATATGCTCACAAGTTTATTCTCAGATTGAAGGGTGTGTCATGGCAGAGTTGGAACAGAGGAATGAGACCGGCGACGAAGAGAAGCCAGTGTCAAAGTTCCAATGGCGGCGTCGCATACTCTTGGCGGGCGCCACAACGCCGGTGGTGGTGTCGCTGTATAGCCGCGCCGCTTTCGGACAGAGCAACATTTCAGCCAATGTATCGTGCAGCGAGTCCGCGATGGCGAGGGGTTCGCAGGACGAATGTTACGGTTCCGGCTTCCCGCCAGCTTTCTGGGCCGCGGACGGCAGCCACCTGTTCCATCACAATTATCCAACCTCCGCCAATTTCGATCGGGTGTTTGGGCTGGAAGGCGCCTTCGGGGGACAAACTCTCCTCCAGGTCTGCGGTGGCGCGGAGCCGGTCCAGGGTTTTGCGGAGCGCGCGGCAGGCGCAAACCTCGCTGTGACGAACGAGGAGGAGGCTGAGGCCAAGGCCTTGGAAATCAAGCAACTTTGTAGCCACCTTGGCGCGCACGCTGTGGCCGCCCTCCAGAACGCGGCGACGGCGGTCCCGTATGATTACACCACAAACCAGGTTTTCTCCTATGTGGCGCCTGCCTTCAAGCACACCATGAACTTTGGCGAAACGCAGATGATGGAAGCATTGGCCAGCGATCTGGAAATGCTGAACTACCAGGGAGACAACGGCCGCGTCAGTTGGATTGCGGTCCTCGAGCAACGCCGTTTCGGCTCGTAACTTCGTGGGCGGCTCTGCCATCGGCGAAACCTGGAGCGAGGCGAGGAGTCGCCTCCTCGCCTGTGCCCTGACTGCGGAGCCTCGCTCGTTCAACGCCCGCACTTTTCCGGGCGAAAGTTTAAGTGTGCTCTTCCACCGCGCGTCGGGCCACACGCACGTCGTCAACGAGGCTGTGGTGGAGGTGCTGACGGAGGTTGCCGACGGTCGGCTGCATCCAGTCCGGCAGCTTGCCGAGCGGCGTGATCGCAGGAGCGTCGATGCCCTTCTTCAAACGGTGATCTCCTTGATAGACAAGGGTCTCGCCGATCTGGTTCCTCTCGATAGCGGTCCTGCCCGTGAAGACACCGCCGGCAACGCTGGCTGACCTCGCCCCGCACGTGCTGAGAAGCCGCCTTGAAAAAGGTGTGCTGGCATGGCGTTTGGGTGCGGTCACCGTGCGCGCGCGCTCACGTCTCGCCCTCTTGGGGGAGAGTCTGAGAGAGATCTATGGCGCGCATCCGCTAAGCGATCCCGATATGGACGGTATCGACTTCGGCGTAATCCTCGACCGCCCCGCCTCGCCTCTGGGGCGCCTGCGGGGCCAAATTGCGTTCGAGAGTGAGGGCGAAGCGCCCTTCGAGCCGCTGACCCCCAAACACGTGACACCGATGCTGGAATGGGGGTTGAACTGGTGCATTGCGCGTCACGCCAACTGGCATCTGATGATTCACGCGGCCAGCCTGCACCGTAACGGTCAAGCTCTGGTGCTGCCCGGGCCTCCCGGCACCGGCAAGAGCACGCTGTGCGCGGCCCTGGTCCATGCGGGCTGGGAGCTTCTATCGGACGAGTTCGCCCTGATTTCGCTCGACGATGGGATGCTCTATCCTTTGTGGAAGCCGATCAGCCTGAAGAACCGGGCGCTCGACCTTTTCCGCGAGCGTGAGAGCGTGCGACTGACGCAGCAGACCTTCGACTCCTTGAAGGGCCGCATCGGATTCTGGTGTCTCGACTTCGGGCCGGGCGGCTATTCCCAATGGCCGGCAATCCCGGCATGGATCGCGCAGTTGGAATACCGTCCGGGAGCGCCGTTACAGGTTCAACAAATGCGGAAATCGGAGGCGTTTCTGACACTTGCGCAGAATAGCTTCAACTACAGCAGCCTTGGAGAGCGGGGTTTCAGTTCGCTTTTTTCGATGGTTGAAGCTTGCGAGTGTTTCGACTTTCACTACTCGGACCTCGAGAACGCTGTTGCGCTCTTCGACGATCTCTCCGGCGAGCGTCGGGCCAGTGCTTGACGATCCCCGCAAGGAATTCGGCCGGATGTCGCAGCCGTATAGCCTCAGGAGCCGACTCATGAGCGAGCCCGGCGACAGTCGCTCACTCTCCCCCGACGTCTCGGCCTGCAGTCTTTTGACCGATCCGGGACAGGCGGCAACGCTGTCGCAGCGCGAGTGGAACGAACTGGTGCCGACGCTGCGGGAGCATGGCTTGCTCGCCCGCGCCGCCTGCCGCTTGCGCGCGCAGGCGCTGCTCGGCTGCGTCCCTCGAGAAACGCTCCGGCATTTTGAGGCCGCCAGCGCGCTTTGCGATCAACACGCGCTTTCCGTCCATTGGGAGCTGGAGCGGGTGGAGTCCTGCCTTGGCGGGGCGGGCATCCCCTACATGCTGTTGAAGGGCGCTGCTTACCTGAAGGCAGGCATGAAAGCCGGTGAAGGCCGGATGTTCTCGGACATGGACATCCTGGTCCGCCGCAGCGACCTTCGGGCGGCGGAATGGGTTTTGGCCGAACACGGTTGGCGTCCGAAGCAGCTCAACCCCTACGACGAGCGGTATTACCGGGAGTGGATGCATCAGGTTCCGCCGCTCGCTCATGCGCTTCGCGGCAGCGCGATCGACCTTCATCACGCCATCGTTCCTCCGACCTCCCGCCTTGCCTTTTCCACCGAGGAGGTCTTCGATTTAGGGTGGCCGCTCGCGGGCTCACGCCATGCGCTGCTGCCCGATCACCGGGATCTCGTTCTTCACAGCGCCGTGCACGCCTTTTTCGAGGAGGACTTCACCAGCGCGCTTCGCGATCTGTCGGACATCGACTCGCTCGTGCGGGAGCTTTCCGAAGATGACGGCTTTGCCCTCGCCCTTCACGAACGTAGCCGCGCCCTGGGACTGGAGCGCCCCCTATCGCTCGCTCTTGCGCTGGCCCATCATTTTTTCGGGACGCCGCTGGAGGATAGCCTGAAATCCCGACTGCCGAAGGCGCGGAACAGCTTGACGCTCCACCTTCTGAAGGCGGCGCTCGATCCCGGGCGGCCGCTGGAGCCGCGCAAGCGCCGTCAGGCCGCGCGGGCGCTGCTGTATGTGCGGGGCCACTACCTCAAGATGCCGCTTCGCCTGCTCGCGCCGCACCTCACGCGCAAACTGTTGCATCGCGAAGAGACCGAGACGGAGAAAGCCTGAACGGCGGATGCGGGCGTTACGAGCCGCTATCGAAAGCGCTGTGCTTCACCTGCGCGTCGGTCGTCAAGCCAAGCCGTTCGGCGGTCCCACCCTTCAGTTCCAGGACGGCGCGCACGGGACGGCCGGAACTGATGGCGCGCAAGGAATGCGGCTCGGTGCGCTCGGCAATTCTAACGATGCGCCCGCGCGCGTCGATGAACAGCATGTCCAGCGAAATATAGGTGTTCTTCATCCACATCGACGCCTCGTTCGGGCGCGAATAGATGAAGAGCATACCGTGATCCTCCGCCAGATCCTGCCGGTACATCAGGCCAAGGGCCCGCTGTTCCGGGGACTGCGCGAGTTCGACCGTAAAATCGTGCTGCTCGTTGTCCTGCGTCACGATCGTCAGCGTATCGAACTCGAACGGCTGCAAGCCCTGGGCCTTGCCGGAGCCGGGGTGCATGGCCGCCATCAGTAGCAGGCCCAGCATCAGAAAAACTCTCATGCTCCGCAGGTACACTTTCTACGTCCTTCCAATGACTTACCCATCTCAAGGCGCAACCGCAAGCCGAACCGACTCGCGCACCTCTTCCCGTAGCGTACCCTGTCTTGGCGGGTCGGCAAGGGTCGTGCACCAGTGATCCGGCGGACAGCGTCCCCAGCTATGGCGCCAGGAGAGAGCGCGCAACACCGCTTCGGCCTCTCCAGCTAGTTCGTTCGGCGCGGTCCAGCCATTCAGCGTGGCCCAAACACCCGTCCAGCAACGGGCGACCGCCCATGGATTATACCCTCCCCCGCCCAGGCACAAGAGCCGCGGCGACATCGCGGCCGCCGCCGCCACTACGCGCCACAGTGCACCGTTGGAGAGTGTGAGCCTGCTCATCGGGTCTTCGGCCAAGGCATCGCTTCCGCATTGCAGGACCACCGCCTCCGGCTCGAAGCGCTCTGCCAGGGTCAGCAGCGCGGCCTCCCGGACATAGTCCATTTCAGCGTCGTGAAAATCGCGCGGCACCGGTATGTTTCGGGCCATGCCGCCTGCCCGATCCGAAGCGGATCCTGGAGCGGCACGACCAGGCCCGGCGGGGCGATTCATCGGCCAACGCCCCGCCTCATGCACCGAAACCGTCAACACGCGGGGATCGTCGTGAAAGGCGTCCTGCACCCCGTCGCCGTGGTGGGCGTCGATGTCCAGGTAGAGCACGCGCGAGAGCCCGCCATCGAGCAAGGTGAGGATCGCGAGCACTGGATCGTTGAAGTAGCAAAAGCCGCTTGCCCGCGCCGGCTGGCCATGATGGGTTCCGCCAGCCGGGTTGAAAACGATGCCCGCCGCGCCTTCCAGCAATAGGCGCGCCGCCAGGATCGACCCGCCCGCAGCCGTCGCGGGACGGCGGAACACCTCCGGAAAGACCGGATTGCCCTCTGCGCCGAGCCCGAATCGCCGACGCGCGGCCTCGCTGACACTCTGCGTCCTCTCGGCGCTCTGGACGGCGGCGATATACGCGGGATCGTGGAAGCGGGCAAGTTGCTGCGGGGTTGCCTGTGGGCTGTCGCAATAAACCGCGTCCGGCAACCACCCGAGCGCCCGGCACAGATCGATGCAGGTCGACACCCTGGGAATCGCCAGAGGGTGCATTCGGCCATAGCTGGAATGGCGGTAGATCTCACTACCGATAAAGACGGGCTGCGAGGCCACGAACATCGCGCTTACGTTCTGGCACGGCACGCGCTAACCCGGTGTCTGCTTGTCCTTGACTTCGCCACTCGACAGCGTGTGCGTCTCCGGATCGTACCGCCCCTCCAGGTCATCCTTGACCGTATGCTCCCACAACGGAAGACCGACGAAATACGCGGCGCGGCCGATGATATGCGCCGCCACCGGCGCCGTTAGGATGATGAAGATCACCGTCGCTACGGCACGCGCCGTGACCGCTCCATCATCGAAAAAGAAGGCGACGGACAGCACCATCAAGCCGCCGCCCAGCGCACCCGCCTTTGTCGTTGCGTGCATCCGGATCAACAGGTCCGGCATGCGCAGGATGCCGATGGATGCAACCAGCATCAACAGCGCACCCACCAGCATGAAAAGACCAGTCAGGAACTCACTCACCATCGCGCCGCCCTCTCTTCTCCAGGTAGCGTGCGAAGCCAACCGCCGCCATAAATGCCGTTAACGCCAAAACCACGGCGACGTCGATGAAGTCCGATTTTTCGGTCAAGACCGCGTAGGCGGCAATGAACCCTACCGTCAACGATGCGATCAGTTCCAGCGCCACCACGCGGTCCGGCAGCGTCGGCCCCTTGATCAGTCGAAAAAACACCAGAGCGAGGGAGACGCTCAGGATCACGAACACGAGTTGGAGAACCAGGTCGAACATCGCCTCACGTCACCTCAGAATTTCATGGACTCGCCGTTCCAGCTCCTTGATGTCCTGCAACAAGGCATCCTCGTCATCGATATACATGGCGTGGATATAGAGCACTTTTCGGTCGCTGGAGACATCGAGACTGAGAGTCCCGGGCGTGACGGAAATCAAGTTGGCAAGCACGGTAATCTCGCGATCCGTGGCCACATCAAGAGGAATCCCGACCACACCCGGCCGCATATGGTGGCGCGGCGTAATTACGTCGTAAGCCACCCGGACGTTCGACTTCACGAGATCGACGATGAAGAAGCCGATGAACGTGATAATCCTCGGAAGCCGGTAGAAGTAGTCCTCGAACCCTGGCCGGTTTTTGAACACGAGACGCAGCGCCACATAGCCAACCACAAATCCCACCAGCAGGTTGGTTGCGGTGAAGACACCCCAGAGGGCAACCCAGGCGAGCGCCAGCAACAGGTTCCAGGTAAAGACGATCATGGCGCTTCGCCCTCCATCCCGTTACCGGCCGCCCCGTTTATGGCCGCCCCGTTTCCGGCTGCTGCTTCGCCCGCTTGGGCCGCATCGTGGATCAGCCGTTCGCTCGGCGACAATCCGCTCGCCGGGTCGCCAAGCACGGCCTCGATGTAGAGGCTCGGGTCCATCAACTGGGTCGCCGACTGTTCCGCCAAGTCATAGATCGGCTGGGCGTAGAGGCCGATGACCAGCGTCATCAGCGCCATCCCCATGATCGGACCATAGAGCATCGCCCGGCGCATTCCAGGCAACTCAATGATCGCCACGCCCTCCGGTGTCGGCTTCCAGAAAGCCTCGGTCCAGATCTTCACCATCGAAAAGAGCGTCAGCAGCCCGACCAGCAGCGCCACCCCGACGATCCAGTAGCTCTCGGCCTCGATAGCTGCACGGACGATGATGAACTTGGCAAAAAAGCCGGAAAGCGGCGGCATCCCCGCCAGCGACATCGCCGGCACCAGAAACAGCATCGCAAGCACGGGCGAGGACTTGTAAAGCCCGCCAAGCTGCTTGAGTTCGTAGCTTCCTCGCAGGATATAGGCCACACCGGACACCAGGAAGAGGTTCGCCTTCACGATGATGTGGTGCATGATATAGAAGACGCCGCCAATCAGCGCCAAGGGCGTGTAGAGCGCCAGCCCCATAATCATGTAGCCGATCTGGCTGACGATATGGAACGACAGGATGCGGCGGAATTCGAACTGCGCCGCCGCGCCCAATACGCCCGTCAGCATGGTGAAACCGGCGCCCCACAGGATGATCGTGTGGGTCAGCCCGACATCCTGCGTGAACAGCAGCGTGAACACCCGGAACAGCGCATAGACGCCGACCTTGGTCAACAGCCCGGCAAAGAGCGCCGAGACTGCGACCGGCGGCGTATGGTACGAAGCGGGGAGCCAGAAGAACAGGGGAAACGCAGCCGCCTTGATCGCGAAGGACACCAGGAAGAGCATGGCCACGACGGTGATCATGCCGGTGTCCTCGACCTGCGAGAACTTATACGCCAGATCCGCCATGTTCAGCGTTCCGGCCATGCCATAGACCAGCCCGACGCCCGTGAGCAACAGCAGGGACGAGACGAGGTTCAGCGCGACGTATTTGATCGCCCCTTCCATCTGCGCCCGCTCGCCGCCCAGGATTAGCAGCCCGAACGAGGCGACCAGCAACACCTCGACCCAGACGTAGAGATTGAAGATGTCGCCCGTCAAGAACGCACCGCAGACCCCGGCCAGCAGCAGATGCAGCAGCGGGTAATAGCCGAAGCGCTCATGCCCGTCGCCCATACTGCCAAGCGAATAGATCGCAACGGCGAAGCCGGTGATCCCCGCCAGCACCGCCATGATCGCGCCGAGCACGTCTGCCACCAGCACAATGCCGAACGGCCCTTGCCAGTCGCCCATATGCATGACGACGAAGCCTTCATGCTGCACCTGCAGCAGCAGATAGACTGTCGAGGCCAGCAACAGGCCGGTTCCGATCACGGCGATCCAGCGCTGCGCGATTTGCGACTGCCAGAAGGCAAGCGACAGCGCGCCCGCGACCAGGGGAATGAGAATGGGAAGCGCGACGGAGACCATTACCTGTCCGTGTCCTTCATCATATCCAGGTCATCGCTCTTCACCACCTCGTAGGCGCGGTGAATGAGTACGACCGCGAACGCCAGAACACCGAAGCTGATGACGATGGCAGTCAGGACCAGCGCCTGCGGCAGCGGGTCCGCAACAACCGCGTCAGGTGTCTGCAAGCCTTCCGGAATGAGCGGCGGCGCACCGCGCGACAATCCGGCAGCAGTGAAAATCAGCAGATTCGCTCCGTTACTGAGAAGGATCAGCCCGATGATCAGCTTGGCCAGACTCCGCCGCAGCAATAGGTAAATTGCCGCCGCATAGAGACCGCCGACGACGAAGGCCATCAACGGTTCCATATCACTCCTCCGCTTCCGCGAGGGTCAGCACGATCGTCATGACTGTCCCCAAGACCACGAGGTACACCCCAATATCGAAGAAAAGCGGTGTCGAGAGTTTCAGTTCACCAAGAACCGGCAACTGGATCGGCCACCATTGCGATGTGAAGAACGGCTGACCGAGCATGGCCGAGATCACACCCGACAACGCCGCGATCAGAAGCCCCCAACCGAGCATTCCGCGCGGATCGACCCGCAAGATCCGCCGCGTCGTCGGCACATCGAAGGCGAATACGTAGAGCGCAAACGCCATCGCCGCGATCAGCCCGGCGATGAAGCCGCCGCCCGGCTGGTCGTGCCCGCGCAGCAACATAAAGATCGAAAAGGTCAGCAGCAGCGGCATCAGGAACCGTGCCGCCGTCCGGAGAATCAGGGAGCCTTCCATCATTATCGCGGCCCTCCTTTACTCTGGTCTTCACTGCGCAGTTTGATCATCGCGTAAACGCCGATCCCCGCCAGCGCGAGCACGTATATCTCCCCGAGCGTATCGAGCGCCCGGAAGTCCACCAGGATCACGTTGACGATATTGCGGCCCTGGGCGATCGGATAGGAGTTCTCGACGAAGTACCAGGAGATCGGCTCGAAGTACTGCACGTCTCCGATCATCAGCAGTAGCAGCGTCATCGTGCCGCCAACCAGAAGCCCGATACCGAGATCGCGCAGCCGCACAGCGTTCGAAGAAAGATCGAGGAACTCGGGCAGACGGAACAGCACCAGGACCAGCAGCAGGACGGTCAGCGTTTCGACCAGCACCTGCGTGATGCCAAGGTCGGGCGCGCTGAACAGCACGTAAACCAGCGCGACGCCGAAGCCGACGATGCCCAGAGACGCGACAGCCGCCAGGCGCGAGTGCGTCCACCCCAGGAAGACCGCCGCCAGGACGATGATCAGCGCAATCGCAAGCTCGTAGATCTGTACGCCCGTAAGCGTCGTGGCGAGCTGCGGCGTCGCCCGCGTCACCATCGCATAGAGCGTAAGGACGACCATCGTCATCACGATGGTGATCAGGTAATAGCGCATGTAGCCGTTCTGCAGAATCCGTGTCTGCCAGAAGGCGACCCAATTCAGCAGGTCCAGGCCCCGCCAATAGCCCGCTTCGGGACCATAGCTTTCGGAGAAGGCCTTAACACCTTCCAGACGGGCGCGGACGCGGTTCCAGTTCAAGAAAAGGAAGATACCGGCCGCAACAGCGATGACGCTCAAGAGCAGTGCAAGGTTGAATCCGTGCCAGAGGTACAGAGTTACGTCCACGGGCTCTCCGGCCATTGCCGCAGCGGTTGCCCCCACCAGCGTGCGTTCCGCCAAGCCCGGCATAAGTCCGAAGCCGATGCCGAACAACCCGAGCACCAACGGGCCCACGAGCATTGCCATAGGCGCCTCATGCGGCTTCTTGGGCGTCTCGACTTTCGCGCCGTAGAATGGCCGGATGACAACGATTCCCGCCACCGCGACTACCAGCGCGCCCGCCCCCACCGCCAGCAAGGTCAACACGAGGGCCAGCAGGTCCGCGTCCAGTGTCGCCTCCAGCAACATCTCTTTCGCCAAAAAGCCGAAGAACGGCGGTATCCCGGCCAACGAGAAGCCTGCCACTGTCGCCGCGGCAGCCGTTATCGGCATGGAGTGGCGCAGGCCGCCCATCTTTGTGATGTCCTTGGTGCCGGCCTCGTGATCGATAATCCCGGCGATCAGGAACAGCGCGGCCTTGTAAAAGGCGTGCGCCAACAGGAATACCGAAGCGGCGATCAGGGCGCCATCGGTTCCGATCCCGATCAGCATGGTCAGCGTACCCAGCGCCATCACCGTCGAATACGCCAGCACCTTCTTGATCTCGGTTTGCTGGATCGCCAGGAAGACGCCCAGGAACATCGTCACTCCGCCGAAAAGCGAAAGCGTGATGATCCAGAAATCTGTGCCGCCCAGACCTGGATGCATCCGGGCCATCAGGTAGACGCCCGCCTTCACCATGGTCGAGGAATGGAGGTAGGCGCTGACCGGAGTCGGCGCTTCCATCGCGTTCGGCAACCAAAAGTGCAGCGGCGCCTGTGCGGACTTAGAGAACGCCCCGACCAGGATCAGGATCGTGATGATGGTGTAGTGCGCATGCGCCTTCAGCACATCGGGCTCGGCCATCATCTCGGAAAGTTCGAACGTGCCCGTGACCACCGCCATCATAATCAGTCCGGCCAGCATCGCCAATCCGCCCGCGACCGTCACCAGCATGGCCTGAACCGCCAACTTTCGCGACTTCTCCTGCTCATGGTTGAAACCGATCAGCAGAAACGACGTCAGCGAGGTCAACTCCCAGAACACGAAGAGCGTGATGATGTTGTCGGCCAGCACCAGCCCGAGCATCGAGGCCATGAATCCGAGGAGGTAGATGTAGAACCGGCCGAGCTGCGGGTGATCGTGCAGGTAGCTTCCGGCATAGATCACGATAAACGTGCCAATCCCCGAAATCAGCAGCGCGAAGCTCAGACTAAGACCGTCCACGTAGAACGACAGCATGAGATCGAGCCCCGGCGCCCAGGGCGTAACCATACGCGCAGTCTCGCCGCCCGCCACGCTGGAGACGAAGCTGGCGAAGTAGACGAACAGCAGCGCCGGCAGCGCGGCCAACGCCAATGAGCCACGAGAATCGCCGAGGTAACGAATGACCCAGGGCGCAACGCCCCCGACCAGAAATCCCGAAATGACGGCTGCAAGCATCATGTTGGACAACGCGCTGACTGGTTGGATCGAAAGACGGCGAGCGGCCCCCCGCCCCGCAAGTGGCGCGGAGAGTACTGAGGAGACACAAGGGATTGCAAGCGATTCTCGGTTTATTTTAGCCTGGGTATACCAAATTCCAGAGCCTTATAGCTTGGTTTTCCGCAGAATTCTGCGGTTCCTAGTGACGGGTGAACATGGATGAAAACTCATTTCACGAAACAGCCGCGCCCCTCCCTTGAGAATAGGGGCCTTCTCAGATCGGCTCGGATCAGGCATTAACGATACAGAGGGTGAAGCAAGCCAGTCGAAAATAGGGGGCCGCCATGGAATTATCTGGAGAGCAGCGCATACCGGCGCCGCGCCAGACGGTCTGGGAAGCGCTGAACGACCCGGATGTGCTGAAGCAGTGCATTCCCGGCTGTCAGCATATCGAGAAATCCGGCGACAACGAATTCACCGCCAAGGTGAAGGCGAAGGTCGGTCCGGTGAACAGCACTTTCTCCGGCAAAGTGGAACTGACCAACCTGAACCCGCCGGAAAGCTATACGATCTCGGGCCAGGGCACCGGCGGCGCGGCGGGCTTCGCCAAGGGCGGCGCGGACGTCCATCTGAAAGACGAGGGCGACAACACGCTGTTGACCTACCAGGTAAACGCCCAGGTGGGCGGCAAGTTGGCGCAGCTTGGCCAGCGGCTGATCCAGTCCACGGCGAACAAGTACGCCTCGCAGTTCTTCGAAAACTTCAAGAACGTGGTGACCGAGGGAGAAGCCAAGCCAGCCGAGGCTGAAGCCGAAGCCCCGGCAGCCGAAAAGGAAACGGAGCCGGCGGAAGCGAGCGGAGCCGAGGAGCGCGGCGGCGTGCCGACGGGCGTGTGGATCGGCGGCGCGGTGGCGGTCATTATCCTGCTCCTATTGATTTTTGCTTTATGATCAATGCGTTCGACGCTTCAACGAAGACGTCGCGCCAGCGTTGAGCTGGAGCGTTGTGATGACACAGAAGTTTGCTTGACCCAGGCTTGAGCGCCACACAAACTTAGCTTCCGAGAGGCGTTCGGGCTGCCTCAAGCGGCGTGACAGGATTACCGGCGGCGTCTTCAAAGCATCCAATCAGGGAAGCCCGCCGGCCATCAGGGGAGGAAGATTGATGCCCAGCGTGACAATGACGGTCAACGGGCAGGAAGTTTCGCGGGACGTCGAGCCGCGAACCCTGCTCGTTGAGTTCCTACGCGAACACCTGCACCTCACAGGCACCCACGTTGGCTGCGATACCAGCCAATGCGGCGCCTGCGTCGTCCATGTCGATGGCGCTTCCGTCAAGGCTTGCAGCATACTGGCCATGCAGGCCGAAGGCGGCCAGATCACGACGATCGAGGGGCTGGCGACGAACGGCGACCTGCACCCCATGCAAGCCGCTTTCAAGGAGCACCACGGCCTTCAGTGCGGCTTCTGCACGCCCGGTATGGTGATGAGCGCGGTGGACTTGCTCAAGCACGATCCGAATCCGGACGAGGATACGATTCGGCACTGGCTTGAGGGGAATATCTGCCGCTGCACCGGCTATCACAACATCGTGAAGGCCATTCAGCATGCCGCCAAGGAGATGAGAGGGTGAGACGATGCCGGACACTGGAGCGCCGCGCGTTCTGCGCAAGGAAGACCATCGCTTTCTGACTGGTCGCGGACACTACACCGACGACCTCAATCGTCCTGGACAGCTCTACGCGGCTTTCGTGCGCGCGGAGAATGCCCATGCCAAGCTCAACGCCGTCAATGTCGAGGCCGCCCGGAAAGCGCCGGGCGTGGTCGCGGTCTTCACCGGCAAGGACATGGAGGCCGACGGCGTCGGCTCCCTGCCCTGCGGCTGGGTGGTGACGGACAAGAACGGCAGCCCACACAAGGCCCCACCGCACTGGCCGCTGGCCCGCGACAAGGTGCGCTATGTCGGCGACCACATCGCCGTCGTGATCGCGGAGAGCATTATGCAGGCGCGCGATGCGGCGGAGCTTGTCGAGGTCGATGTCGAGGCCCTGGACGCCAACGCCAATCCGGCGAAGGCGCTGGAGGGCGCGCCCGCCGTGCATGACGACGCCGCCGACAACCTCTGTTACGACTGGGAGCTTGGCGACAAGGCGGCGGTGGACGAAGCTTTCGCCAAGGCGCATCACGTCTCCAAGATGGAGTTGAAGAACAACCGTCTGATCCCCAACGCCATCGAGCCGCGCGCGGCCATCGGCGAATACGATCCCGGCACCGATGAGTACACGCTTTATTCGACCAGCCAGAACCCGCACCTGCTGCGGCTGATTCTCTGCGCCTTCGTGTTGAACCTGCCGGAGCACAAGGTGCGGATCGTCGCGCCGGACGTCGGCGGCGGCTTCGGTTCGAAGATCTTCTGCTATGCCGAGGAGACCGTCTGCACCTGGGCGGCGAAGAAGGTCGGACGGCCGATCAAGTGGACCGCCGGGCGGGACGAAAGCTTCTCCTCCGACGCGCACGGCCGCGACCACGTCACCCACGCCGAGTTGGCGATGGACCAGGACGGCAAGTTCCTGGCGCTCAAGGTCGACACCATCGCCAACCTGGGAGCCTATCTCTCCAGCTTCGCGACGGCGGTGCCGACCTACCTTTACGGCACGCTGCTGGCGGGGCAGTACAAGACTCCCGCCGTGCATTGCAACGTAAAGGGTGTCTTTACCAACACCGCGCCGGTGGACGCCTATCGCGGGGCCGGACGCCCGGAAGCGACTTATGTGATTGAACGTCTTGTCGAGCGGGCGGCGCGGGACATGAAGATGGACCCGGCGGAAATCCGCCGCCGCAACTTCATCCAGCCGAACGAGTTCCCGTACCAGACACCGGTCGCGCTGACCTATGACAGCGGCCAGTACGAACTGGCGCTGGACGAGGCGCTGAAGATGATCGACTACCAAGGCTTCCCGCAGCGCCGACAGGAGTCGGAACGCAAGGGCAAGCTCCGGGGTATCGGCTTTTCCGCCTACATCGAGGCTTGCGGAATCGCGCCCTCGAAGGTCGTGGGCTCGCTCGGCGCGGGCGTGGGGCTTTGGGAATCCGGGCAGGTGCGCTTCAACGCCACCGGTTCGATCTCGGTCTTCACCGGCTCGCACAGCCACGGTCAGGGGCACGAGACGACCTTCGCCCAGGTGGTGGCCGAGCGCTTTGGCGTGCCGGTCGAGAACGTGGACGTGGTGCACGGCGACACCGGCCGGATCGCCATGGGCATGGGCACTTACGGCTCGCGCTCGCTGGCCGTCGGCGGCTCCGCGATCGTGCGGGCCTGCGATAAGATCGTCGAGAAGGGCAAGAAGATCGCCGCCCACATGCTGGAAGCCTCGGTGGACGACATCGAGTTCGATGCCGGGACTTTCCGCGTCGCCGGAACCGATAAACAGAAGTCCATCGGCGAGATCGCCTTCGCCGCTTACGTCCCGCACGACTACCCGGAAGATGTCGAGCCGGGGCTGGACGAGACGGCCTTCTACGATCCCGCGAATTTCACCTATCCCTCGGGCGTTCACATCGCCGAGGTCGAGATCGATCCCGACACCGGAGAAACCAAGATCGTCGACTGGGTGGCCGTGGACGATTTCGGCAAGGTGGTCAACCCAATGATCGTCGAGGGGCAGGTTCACGGCGGCATCGCGCAGGGCGTCGGACAGGCGCTGCTGGAGGAATGCGTTTACGACGAGATGGGACAACTCGTCACCGGATCCTACCAGGACTACTGCATGCCGCGCGCCGACGACCTGCCGTCCTTCCGCGTGGCCATGACCGAAACGCCCTGCCCGCACAATCCGCTCGGCGCGAAGGGCTGCGGCGAGGCCGGTGCGATCGCCGCACCGGCGGCACTGATGAACGCGGTAACCGATGCGTTGGGAACCGACGAGATCGCCATGCCTGCAACGCGCGAGAAGGTCTGGCGCGTCGCGCAGGCCCGCCTCACCCCGGCGGCGGCCGAGTAACGGAGACATTCAGAGATGTATAATTTCGAGTATCACAAGCCGAGCAGCCTTGACGAGGTGTCCAAACTCCTGGCCGACAATGAGGAGGCGTCGGTCCTCGCGGGCGGCATGACCTTGCTGGCGACGATGAAGCAGCGCCTCGCCTCGCCGGAAGCGCTGATCGACCTGGGCGGACTCCCCGATCTGCGCGGAGTTCGCGAGCAAGGCAGCAACGTCGTGGTGGGCGCCATGACGACCCATGCCAACGTGGCGAACGACAAAACCATGCAGGCGAAGATTCCGGCCCTTGCCAAGCTGGCCGAAGCCATCGGCGACCCGCAGGTCCGCAATCGCGGCACCCTCGGCGGCTCCATCGCCAACAACGACCCTGCCTCCGACTATCCGGCTGGCGTGGTGGGCCTTGGGGCGACCGTGAA
>SKZV01000092.1 GCA_007127165.1 Rhodovibrio sp.
CGGAATTCCTATGTTATCTATAAGAATATCGCTGCAAATGTTCCCGAAGGCGACGAGGGCTGCTGGACTCCGCTCTTGCCGCCTGGCTCCGCGAGCATTCCGCGTAGAGGAAGAGGGTGGGGGCAAACATCGCGGCGCAGCATGTGGTAAGGGCTTGTGGCTTGCAGTCGCTTTCCGCTAACTTCGCGCGCTTGGCCACTCCGTTACGGTACACCCCTTCAAGATGATCGATTTTGTTAGCACGGCGGTAATCATCGGATCAGGGCTTGTTATCTTAAGCATATTTACGAGTCTCATAGCCTTTCGATTCGGCGCTCCCCTGCTTCTCGTCTTCCTCAGTATCGGCCTTCTGGCCGGTGAAGATGGTTTACTCGGATTGGCCTATGAAGATGCGGAGAGCGCGTACTTCATAGGCAGCATCGCGCTCGCAATCATCCTTTTCGACAGCGGTTTCTCTACCCGATTCAGATCATTTCGACTTGCCGCTGCTCCCGCCATAACGCTGGCCACTGTTGGCGTCATAATAACGGCGGGAATGGTAGGGCTGGTCGCGAAGTATCTCCTGGGCCTCAGTTGGCTCGAGGCGTTCCTGCTTGGCGCGATCGTCAGCTCCACCGATGCCGCTGCCGTCTTTTTCCTTCTGCGGGTGGGCGGGATCACGCTGCGTGAACGCGTGAAGTCCACGCTCGAAATTGAATCCGGCACCAACGACCCGATGGCGATCTTCCTGACGATCGCCCTCGTGGAAGCGTTGATGGCTGGCATTCAAGTGACCGACCTGACATGGCTGCTGCTGCTCGACTTTGTGAAGCAGTTCGGAATCGGCATCCCGGCGGGTCTGGTCGGCGGCTTTGTCATCTCACAGTGCGTCAACCGCATCGAGTTCGACCAGGGGCTTTATCCGATCCTAGCGCTCGCCTTGGCGCTCCTGACATTCGCGCTGGCTTCAAGCCTCGGCGGAAGTGGCTTCCTCGCCGTTTATATCGCCGGATTGCTGGCGGGGAACCGGCAATTGAAGGCCAATCTCACGCTCTACCGCTTCCAACTGGTCATGACCTGGGTGGGCCAGCTCACCATGTTTCTGGCGCTTGGGCTCTTCGCGACGCCCTCGCAGTTTTTGGATGTTGCGCTCGAGGCCGCGGTGCTGGCACTTTGCTTGATGCTGATCGCCCGGCCACTGGCCGTGTGGCTCTGCCTCGCTCCGTTCCGGTTTTCTCTTCAGGAAATGACCTTCATTGGATGGGTCGGCTTGCGGGGCGCGGTCTCCATTCTGCTGGCCATTATTCCCATCATAGCCAATTTGCCGGTAGGCCAGGACTTCTTCAACATCGCGTTTCTCATCGTGGTGATGTCCTTGCTTTTGCAGGGCTGGACCATCCCGCGCGCCGCCCGCACGCTGGGCATTGTCGTGCCGCCGCGGGTCGGGCCAATTCAACGTTACGAGCTTGAGTTGCCCGGCAAGGCAAAGCAGGAGTTGGTCGCTTACCGGATTCACAAGGAGAGCCCCGTCGGTCTTGGAACCCGCATTCCCCGCTGGGCGCGCCCTTCGCTCATCGTTCGCGACGGTCAATCGCTGCGTATCCACAACGCTGGGCGCCTGCAGCCGGGCGATATGGTCTACATCTTTGCCGCGCCGCAGAACATCAAGCTACTCGACCGCCTGTTCGCCGGCCGGACCGATCTCAAGCTTACCGACCGGGACTTCTTCGGAGACTTTTCGGTGCGACCCGACCTGATGATCAAGGACCTCGCCAAGGTTTACGGCTTCGAGGTGAAGGAGGCGGATGCGGAGCGGACGCTCGCCACGCTCTTCAAGCGCGAGTTCCGCGATGGCATGGAGATTGGGGATCGAATGCGATACGGCCTGATCGAGTTGATCGTGCGTCGCCTGGATGACGAGGATCAAGTTTCCGAAGTTGGCGTCTCGATCGAGCCCGCGGAGACACCTGCCCGTAAAGGCGACGCCGTCCGGCGCTATCTGAAGTGGCTCCCGCCTTCGTGGAAACGCGGAGAGTGAGTCCAGTCGATCGCGTGCTCATGCGGTTGGCCGCGACGGCCGCATCCACCGCCCCAGGTGTAGCGCTGCTTCAACCGCCTGAAAAACTCCCATCGGTCATCGCCACGCTACAGGCATCGGCGCAGCGGATGCACGATTCTGCACAGGTCTGGCAGTGACCGAACTGCCCCGCGTGCTTCTGGCATTCCTCGCCGCAGGTCCGGCACGCCTGCTCGCACGCCTGTATCACGACGCGCAGCACCTTGACGTTCGTTCCAGTGAAGCGCGAGGCCATTGAGCCCGTGGCGGCGCAGATGTCGGCGCAATCGAGGGCGACGCGGATGCACTGCCTCAGCGTCGCGACCTCGCCTTCGGCAAGGCAGGCGTCGGCGCAGGAAGTGCATGTCTGGGCGCATTCGTAGCATTCCGCGATACACCGCGACAGCCTCTCCGGAGTGTTGCCCTGCACGTCCGGATGCTTGCCGATGATCTCCTCTACCTGCATGGGTCGTCTCCTCGTGCGGGTGCTTGGCTGTGAAGCCCTGATAGGTCATTCAGCGTGACTCGCAATTACCCACTAGAAAAGGGAAAGAAAGGAGGGAGGGGAGTACTCCGCCTGGTCTGTCGAAAGCGGCGCGATCGGCTTGGGACGGAGGGAAGGTTACTAAGACGAGTATTTGCCCCCGTACGGCTATCGGTAAGGCTGCCCGCCGGGACACCGATGACGGCACGGAAAAACGTCAATGCGCGACTTCACACGCACCACCACCGTCTCCGCCTTCTCCAGCGAGCTGCGAGGTGCAGTTCGGGCACCGGCTTGCGGCGATTGGGATGGTCGAGATGCAGTAGGGGCAGGTTTTCGTTGTCGCCGTTTGATCACTAGCCATTTCATCACTTGGATCTGGCGAGGCGCCAAGGCCGCGCATCCAGTTCAACTTCTTTACGACCAAGAACAGAATGACCGCGATGAGTAAGAAATGGACCACGGTGTTGATGAAACGGCCGTAGTTCAGGGTGGGCGCCCCGGCGGCCTGGGCATGGCGGAGGGTCGCGTAGTCTCCGGTGCCCAGATTGATGAACAGATCCGAGAAATCGACCTCCCCCGCCAGCAGACCGATGGGAGGCATGATGACGTCGTTGACCAGCGACGTCGTGATCTGCCCGAAAGCGGTTCCGATGACGACGGCAATCGCAAGGTCGATCACGTTACCGCGCAGGGCGAAGGTCTTGAAGTCCTGGACAATCCGCATGTGTTCTCCTGCCCACCTGTCAAAAACTACGCATCACGGTTAAGGTTAGCCTCAGTCTCGCTTGCTGCGAGGCGGGCGGTCGAAGCGGCGGAGCCAGCCCTTGCGGTAAAAGTAACCGAGCAGACCGAAGGCGACGCTCGCCATCAGGAAAAGTACGAAGGGATAACCGAGGGCCCACCTGAGTTCGGGCATGTTATAGGGAGATACTTCGGGATCGAAGTTCATGCCATAGACGCCCGCGATAAAACTCAGAGGAATAAAAATGGTGGCCACCATCGTCAGCACCCGCATGACCTCGTTGGAGCGGGCGGCGGCGAGCGTGGCGTAGAGCTCGCTCAAGGAGGACGCGAGGTCCCTGAAGCTTTCCGTCAACTCCACGATCTGCATGCAGTGGTCGTAGGTGTCGCGGAGATAGGGCCGGGTCTTGTCCTGGAAGAACCCATCCGCTTCCTCGCGCATAAGCGCACCGACCATGTCGCGCTGCGGCCAGGCCGCCCGCCGCAGCGTGAGGAGTTCGCGCTTGGTGTCGTCGACCTCGGCGATGCTAGGGGGCGTCGGGTCGTGAAGGATCTTTTCCCGCAAGATTTCCAGCGATTCCCCATAGGCTTCAAGCACAGGAAAATAGGCGTCCACGACGGCGTCGGTCAGGGCATAGGCGAGATAATCGGCCCCTCGCTCGCGGATGGCCCGTCCGCGCCGCAACCGCTCGCGCACAGGCTCGAAACTGTCCCCCGGCCGCTCCTGAAACGTCAGCACGAACCCGCTGCCGAGGAACATGGAAAGCTGCTCGGTCGCGATCTCCGCATCGACCATGCGCATGACAATGAAGAGATGATCCTCATAGTCCTCTACCTTCGGTCGTTGATGCACGTTCACCACGTCTTCCAGGGAGAGGTGATGCAGGTCGAGCAGCTCCCCCAGCCGCCGGATCGTCCCCACGTTCCCCAACCCCACCACGTCCACCCAGACAACCGGCCAGGCCGCCAGAATCTCCGGCAAGGCTTCCGGATCGTCGCACTCCACCTCAAGGATGTCGTTCGCGTTGTAGGCGATGACCCGGATCGTCGGCGGCGGCGCATGCGGGTCCGGGATCAGGGTTCCCGGAGCGGTTCCAGGGGGCGCGCGCCGCTTGCGCGCAGGTTGGGCCGTGGCCGTGCGATCTTGAGTTTCCTGCGCCGTGCGGAGTCGAACTCTCGCCATTGTTCCCTCTACATCGTGAACTGGGTTAGCGGCAGCGATAAATTCATGATTTGCGCGCCGGGTCCAGATGATATGAGATGGCGGGGCCTTGCCGCCCGAGACAATCCAGGCTAGGACAACGCTACGTTGTTGCGGTGCAAGACGACGCTTGACCGGTGTTACCCTCGGGCGGAAAATCCTTGGGGAGGCAGCGTCACGCGGCGCGCGCCGGAAATTTTGGCTCAAAAGCAAGGGGGCTTTCATGGCACGCAGGAAAATCGCGCTGATCGGCGCCGGGCAGATCGGCGGCACGCTCGCGCTGCTCGCCGGGCTCAAGAACCTGGGCGACGTCGTTTTGTTCGACATTGCCGAGGGGATTCCGCAGGGCAAGGCGCTCGACATCGCGGAGGCCGCGCCGGTCGAGGGCTTTGATTCCAGGCTCGCCGGAACCAACGAATACAAGGACATCGAAGGCGCCGACGTGGTGATCGTCACTGCGGGCGTGCCGCGCAAACCGGGGATGAGCCGCGACGACCTTGTGGAGATCAACGCCAAGGTCATGCATCAGGTGGGAGAGGGCATCAAGACCTACTGCCCCAATGCCTTCGTCATCTGCATCACCAATCCGCTGGATGCGATGGTTTACGTCCTGCAGCAGGCGTCCGGGCTGCCGGTCGAGAAGGTTTGCGGCATGGCGGGCGTGCTGGATTCCGCGCGCTTCCGCCACTTCCTGGCCGAGGCGATGAACGTCTCGGTCGAGGACGTGAACGCGTTCGTGCTCGGTGGCCACGGCGACACCATGGTGCCGGTCGTGCGCTATTCGGCCGTCGCGGGCATCCCGCTGCCCGATCTGGTGAAGATGGGATGGATCACGCAGGAGAAGGTGGATTCCATCGTCGACCGCACCCGCAAGGGCGGCGGCGAGATCGTCAACCTGCTGAAGACCGGTTCCGCCTTCTACGCGCCCGCAAGTTCGGCGATCCAGATGGCGGAGAGTTATCTCCTGGACAAGAAGCGCGTTCTGCCCGCCGCCGCCTATCTGAAGGGCGAGTACGGCGTGAAGGATATGTACGTCGGCGTCCCGGTGGTGATCGGCGAGAACGGTATCGAACGCATCGTGGAATTGAGCTTTACCGGTGAAGAACAAGAGATGTTCAACCACTCGGTGAACTCGGTGCGCGAACTGGTCGACGCCTGCCGGAAACTCGGCGCGCTGCCGTAAGCGACAAGGTGCGCGGAACGGACCTTGCGAGCGGTTGAATGTAGCCGGGAGGCTGCTATCCTGCCGACGATGCCGTCGCAATTCGCACGGCGGGCCGCCTAACGGATAGCGCCCTGACCGCACGGCAATTGCTCCGACTTCCCGCACATGGGCTGGAACAAGCTTGGTAACCACAATCCCGATTGAGCGACAATGAACATACACGAGTATCAGGCGAAAAGCCTTTTGGCGAAGTACGGCGTGGCGGTTCCGCGCGGCGGCGTCGCCTATACGACGGACGAGGCGGAGACGGTTGCGCGGGATCTGGGCGGCCCGGTTTGGGTCGTGAAGTCGCAGATTC
>SKZV01000256.1 GCA_007127165.1 Rhodovibrio sp.
AAGGCCGCGCACGAGATCATGGCGATGGTGCGCAAGCAGCGTCTGGCGGCGTAATCGCCGCTTCCCCCTTCCCGCCTGCCGCCCCTCTCCTGCTGTGCGGGAGAGGGGCAGGGCCCGTGCGGTGCCGGTATTCCTCCGCTGGTTGGAAATCCGTTTACAAGGGATACATTACATCAGGCCTTCTCGTTCATGACCTTACACCGGACCTCTTCCTGAATGCGCCCCACGACCTTCACCGACAACGCCCTGGACTGGCGCAAGCAACTCGCCGTGGTCGCCCGGCTGCTGCCTTATCTCTGGCCGCGCGACCGGCGCGATCTGCGCATTCGCGTGATGATCGCCATCGTGCTGCTGGTGCTGGCGAAGGTCGCGAACGTCTATGTGCCGATCCTGCTCAAGCACGCCACCGACGCGCTGGACAGCGATCCCGCGAACCTGCTTGTCGCGGTGCCGCTGGGCGTGCTGATCGCCTACGGCGCGGTGCGGGCGGCGGCGCGGTGCTTCGGCGAGCTGCGCGACGCGGTGTTCGCGCGGGTGGCGCAGAACGCGATCCGGCGTGTCGGGCTTCAGGTGTTTCAGCATCTGCACCGACTGTCGCTGCGCTATCACCTGGACCGCCAGACTGGCGGGCTGTCCCGCGCCATCGAGCGCGGCACGAAGAGCATCGAGTTCATGCTGTTCTTCGTGCTGTTCAACATCATCCCGACGATCCTGGAAATCTTCATGGTCGCGGGCATTCTGTGGTGGATGTTCGACTGGCGCTTCGCCGCGCTGACGCTGGGGACCATCGCAGTTTATGTCTGGATCACGTTCCGGATCACCGAATGGCGTCTGCGCTTCCGCCGCCAGATGAACGCCGCCGACAGCGACGCCAACACGCGCGCGGTCGACAGCCTGCTGAACTTCGAAACCGTCAAATCGTTCAACAACGAAGCCTATGAGGCGCGGCGCTACGACGCGGGCCTGAAGCTCTACGAGGACGCGGCCACCAAAAGCCGGGTCTCGCTCTCGGCCCTGAACGGCGCGCAGGCGGTGGTGCTGGCCATCGGTTTGACGGCGATCATGACGCTTGCGGCCTTCGGCGTGGCGGCGGGAACGCTGACCGTGGGCGACTTCGTGATGGTCAACGCTTACATGATCCAACTATCGGTGCCGCTGGGCCTTCTGGGAAGCGTCTACCGCGAAATCAAGCAGTCGCTGGTGGACATGGAGGTGATGTTCGGCCTGCTGGACCAGACGCCGGATGTGCTGGACAAGCCGGGCGCGCTGCCGCTGCGCGTCACCAAGGGCGAGGTGGCTTTCGACCGCGTGGACTTCGGCTACGACCCGCGCCGCCCGATCCTGAAAGATGTCTCCTTCACCGTGCCGCCGGGGCGCAAGCTTGCCGTCGTCGGCCCCACCGGCGCGGGGAAGTCCACAATCAGCCGCCTGCTCTATCGCTTCTACGACGTGACCGGCGGGGCAGTGCGCATCGACGGGCAGGACATCCGCGAGGTGACGCAGGATTCGCTGCGCGCCGCCATCGGCATGGTTCCGCAGGACACCGTGCTGTTCAACGACACGATTTTCTACAACATCGCCTATGGCCGTCCGGAAACGAGCGAGGAGGAGGTCTACGAGGCCGCGCGCATGGCGCAGATTCACGACTTCGCGCTTTCGCTGCCCGACGGCTACGAAACCCGCGTGGGCGAGCGCGGGCTGAAACTCTCCGGCGGCGAGAAGCAGCGCGTGGCGATTGCCCGCGCCATCCTGAAGCGCCCGAAGATCATGCTCTTCGACGAGGCCACCTCCGCCCTCGACACCGGCACCGAGCGGGAAATTCAAGCCGCGCTGGCGCAGGTCGCCGAGGGCCGCACCACCCTGATGATCGCCCACCGCCTCTCCACCGTGATCGACGCCGACGAAATCCTGGTTCTGGAAAACGGCGAAGTCGTGGAGCGCGGCACGCACGAGCGGCTTCTGGCCCGGCAAGGGCATTACGCCATCATGTGGCAGCGCCAGCAGGAAGCCGGACTGGAAGAGGCGGACGCGGCCTTGCGGGCGGTGGCGGAGCGGCCGGTGTAGGACCACTCGACCGGTCAAATGACTTTCTCAAAACGGATACGGTGTCGCTTGCGCGGCAGCTTCTCCTCCGGCGAGCGGGAAGAGAGTTTTACGGCGTTCGACCCGCGCTCCCATCTCCCTTCCCGCTCCCCGGAGGGGGAGCTGTCGCCCTTCGCGACTGAGGGGGACACCCTATCCGAGGGGCCGCCAAGCTGGCCGCTGTCCTTTTCCGTTAAAGCGGCTTGCCCCGGATCAGCCTTGGCAGATCGCCGAAGGTGCCCATGGCATGGCGCATGAAGACGCGCTTCAGCGGGTCCAGACGATCCACCGCCGCGAGCCCGAGATCGCGGGCGAGGCGAATCGGGGCGATGTCGGTGGAAAACAAACGGTCCAGCGAGTCCGTGGCCGCCACCAGCGCCAGATTGTCCACCCGCCGCCAGCGCTGATAGCGCTCCAGCGGACCGCGCGCGCCCACATCCATGCCGAGCCGCCGCGCGTCCACGATGCATTCCGCCAGCGCCGCCACGTCGCGCAGCCCCATGTTCAGCCCCTGCCCGGCAATCGGATGGATCGCATGCGCCGCATCGCCCACCAGCGCCAGGCGGCGGTCGATATAGCGGCTCGCGTTCAAGCCCGACAGCGGATAGCGAAAGCGCGGCCCCACCGGGCGTAAGCGGCCCAGGCGGTCGCCGAAGCGCCGTTCAAGCTCCTGCCCGAACGCGTGGTCCGGCAGCTTGACCGCCCATTCGGACAGGTCCTTGCGCTCGGTCCAGACGATGGAAGAGCGGTGCGTGCCGTCGGCTGCATCCACCATCGGCAGCATGGCGAAGGGACCCGAGGGCAGGAAGTGCTCCCAGGCGGTGCCGCGATGCGGCTTCTCGTGCTCCACCGTCGCCACGATCCCGGCCTGCCAATACTCCCAGCGCGTGGTTTTGATACCCGCATCCTCGCGCAGCCGGGAGTTCCGGCCATCGCAGGCGCAGACGAGCTGCGCGCGCACCCGCCGTCCGTCGTCCAGCTTGGCCTCCACGCCGTCCGGCCGCCGCGCCACCAGCGAGACGCCCATCGGCGCGAGCAGACGCAGCGTCTCCAGCTTCGGGATGAAGCGGTGCTGCGCCTTGCGAAGCTCGCGGTTTTCGACGATGTGGCCGAACGGCTCGCCGATCTCGCGGTGGTCGTAGTGCAGCGAGAGGGCGCTCGCCTTGCGTCCAACCTTGCCGTCGGTGACACGAATGTCGCGGATCGGCTGCGCCGCCGCCACCTCCGCCCAAAGCCCGACGGACTCCATCATGTGCCGCGATCCCGCCGCGATGGCGGAGGCGCGGCCGTCGAAGCTCGCCTCCATCACGCTCGCGGGGTCCTCGCGATCCACCACGACGGTCTCGATCCCGGCGGAGGCGAGGACACAGCCAAGGGTTGAGCCGACAAGCCCGCCGCCGACGATCAGCACATCGGCCGTGATCGTCTCGGCGGACTCACCGGAAAGCGGAGTGTTTTCAACGAATGCGCTCATGCGCTCAAGATCAGCCGTCAAGGCGCGCTTGTCCAGTGCGGCCATGCGCCGCTTCAACCCGATGGCGGCCATTCATGTTGGCGAAAAAGTAAGCAACTTGAAGTTACTGCCGTTTTTTTGAGCAAATCACGCCACCTCATCGGTGGGCGTCTTTATGCGGGACACCTCACAACCCTTTGCAACCAATCAAATTTGTGCGCTGCACAAGGTTTGGCACGGTTCTTGAAAAGCCTGTCGCGGGATCACCATCGCGAGAGGACCGGTGCCATGAAAATGATTATGGCCGTCATAAAGCCCTTCAAGCTGGACGAAGTCCGTGAAGCGCTGACCGGAATGGGAATCGAAGGCCTGACGGTCAGCGAGGTCAAAGGCTACGGGCGTCAGAAGGGGCAGACCGAAATCTATCGCGGCACGGAATACGCCGTGAACTTCCTGCCGAAAGTGAAAATTGAGGTGGCCGTGGGGGACGACCGCGCCGAAACCGCCGTCGAGGCGATCACCAAGGCAGCCGCGACCGGACGCATCGGCGACGGCAAGATCTTCGTGCTGGACGTGACGCACACCGTGCGAATCCGCACCGGCGAAACCGACGCCGACGCGCTTTAACGAGGGGGAATGCGAGAATGAGCATCCTGCGCAAGACGCTGGCGGTTGGCACGCTGGGCGGCATCGCCCTTGCCACCGCCGCGACACCGGCGGCCGCCGCCGTGTCGGAAGAAACCGCCTATATCTTCAACACTTTCATGTTCCTGATTTCCGGCGCACTGGTCATGTGGATGGCCGCGGGCTTTGCAATGCTGGAAGCCGGCATGGTGCGCTCCAAGAACACCGCCGCGATTTGCCTGAAGAACGTCGCGCTCTATTCCATCGCGGGCATCATGTTTTACCTCATCGGCTATTCGGTGATGTATGTGGACGTCGGCAGTTTCATCGGTTCGTTCAAACTGCTCTACAACGCATCCGACGCAGAGCTTGCGCTGATCAATGCGGAAGAGGCGACCGAGGAACTGGTCGGCGCGGTGACGGCCACCGGGTATTCCTCGATGTCCGACTGGTTCTTCCAGATGGTCTTCGTCGCGACCGCCGCCTCGATCGTCTCCGGCACGGTGGCGGAACGTATCCGGGTGTTTCCCTTCCTGATCTTCGTGGTGGTGCTGACCGCGCTCATCTATCCGATCCAGGGGTCCTGGACCTGGGGCGGGGGCTGGCTCGACGCGATGGGCTTCTCCGACTTCGCGGGCTCGACCATCGTGCACTCCGTCGGTGGCTGGGCAGCCCTAACCGGCGCGATCATCGTCGGCGCGCGCAAGGGCAAGTACGGCGCGGACGGACGCATCAATCCCATGCCGGGCGCGAATCTGCCGCTGGCGACGCTGGGCACCTTCATCCTGTGGTTCGGCTGGTTCGGTTTCAACGGCGGTTCGCAGTTGGCGCTGGGTTCGGCGCTGGACGCTTCGGAAATGTCTATCGTTTACGTGAACACCTTCCTGGGCGCGGCAGCGGGGGTGACCGCGGCGATCCTGGCCACGCAGGCGATCTACAAGAAGCTCGACCTGACGATGGCGCTCAACGGCGCGCTGGGCGGCCTGGTGGCGATCACCGCGGGGCCGGACCTGCAAAACCACCTGCTCTCGATCATCATCGGCAGTATCGGCGGTATCCTGGTCGTGGTCGCGGTGCCGATGCTGGACAAGTTGAAGATCGACGACGTGGTTGGCGCGGTTTCGGTTCACTTGGTCGCCGGTATCTGGGGCACGCTCGCGGTCGGCATCTTCGGCGGCGCGGACCTCCTGGTCCAGCTCATCGGCATCGTCTCCGTCGGGGCCTTCGTGATCGTCGCCAGTTCCATCGTTTGGTTCGCCTTGAAAGCGACCATCGGACTGCGGGTCGACGACGAGGAAGAGGCCGCCGGGCTCGACCGCACCGAGCTTGGCCTGGAAGCCTATCCCGAGTTCGGGAGCGGCTCGCAAACCGTGTGACTTGGCCAAAGACGTGACGCGACTTGAGTTCCCTTGCACACCGGGCGCTTCCTCCGCCCAAACTCGACGGCCCGGAAGGTTCCTCCTTCCGGGCCGCTTTTTTATTCTTTCGATGCGTTATACGAGCGGGTGCGTGGCGGCGGCAGGAGTGTTATATCGGTCCCTTGTCTTTGAAGGGGATTCGCGTCATGGCCCGGTTTCGTTTCGTCCACGCGGCGGACCTGCATCTAGACACGCCGTTCGACGGCCTCGCCCGCCTGGGTGCGGAAGTTCCGCAAGCCCTGCGCGATGCCTCGCTGCAAGCGTGGGACAACCTGGTCGAGGAAGCCATACGGGCCGAAGCCGCCTTTCTGGTGCTGGCGGGCGACATCTACGACGGTCCGGCACGCGGCCTGCGGGCGCAACTGCGGTTTCTCGACGGGCTGCGCCGCCTGAGCCAAGCCGGAATTCA
>SKZV01000116.1 GCA_007127165.1 Rhodovibrio sp.
AAGCCATCCGCCAGCTCATCTCTCGCCGCCTTCTGCGCAGCGTCGGCGCGTTGCTTGCTCTCTTCCTGCTCGAGACGAAGCCGCGTCATCTCCTGACCGTTCTGTTGGAACACCTTCACCGCCCGCGCCGTCTCCCCCAGCGCATCGCTGCGCGCAAGGAACGGGATTTCGACCTCGTCCTTACCAGCCGCGAGGGCCGTCATCGAGCGGGTGATGGACGCGACCGGCCGCAACACCGCGCCGAGCGATAGCAGCATCACGCCGATCAGGATCGCCATCGTGATCAAGGTGGCGAAAAGGATCTCCCGGATTGTCTCGGCCCGCTGGGCCACGAGGTGGTCGGTGGAGAGGCCGACCTCCAAGGTCGCGAGAGAGGTGTCGTTGTGCATGACCTCCATGTCGGCCACGATCACGTCATGCTCGCGCGGCTCTCCCACAACGCCGGGCAGATTGCCGCCGCTTTCGACCACGCGGGCGAACTGGAAGTTCGGGTCTTGCTCAAGTCCTGCGATCTGCTGCTCCACGCGGTCGTAGTTCATGTCCCACAGCGCTCCAGCCAGCGCGTCGCCCTGAACCGCCGCGATCAGGTGCGCCCGCGCTTCCAGAGCTTCACGCAGCCGTTGATCTTGCTAAATGACCTGTAACGCGCCCGAAACCGAGAACACCAGAAACACAATGACTATGAAAACGAGCGAAACCTTAAAACGCAGGCTCAGAGTTCGAAAGAGCATGGAAGGTCTGCCTTGAAACCCAAGTGGTAATCCGTAAGTGAGGTTACTGAGGCAAAAGTGAATAAAATATGAGCTAAAGGCGATCGTCGTGCCGAGCGCTCGAACCATGCCGGTGGTATGGCTGAGCCACGATGAAGTTTTCGGAAGTGGAGAATGCTCTTGTTGCGCCCGGTTGTGGGGGCTTAAGATCGCTAGGCGGATAAAAGAAAACCAGCGTTTAAGAAGCAGCGCGTGATAGGAGCCCCATGGCCAAGCCCAAGAGCACCCGGGAGTTTTCCGGGCTAGAAAGCTATTCCGGGGAAGCGCCGGCCCCGGCGAAACCCGTGACCGCGCCCGGCGTCTATCCAACGGTGCGGCCCCGGCGCAACCGGGGGGACGCCTGGAGCAGGCGCATGGTTGCCGAAACCGCGTTGCGCGCCGAAGACCTGATCTGGCCGCTGTTTCTGGAGGAGGGGGAAGGGCACAGCAAAGCCGTATCGTCCATGCCGGGGGTGGAGCGGATGTCCGTGGATCGCGCGGTAGAGGCTGTGGCGCAGGCCCGCGATTTAGGCATTCCGGCAGTGGCGCTTTTCCCGCATGTCCCGTCCGAGAAGAAGACGACCGATTGCGCCGAGGCTTGGAATCCGGACAATCTCATTTGCCGTGCGGTGCGTGAGGTTAAGCGGCAAGTGCCGGATATTGGCGTTCTCTGCGACGTGGCGCTGGACCCTTACAACGCGCTCGGCCACGACGGGCTTGTGGCGGGTGAGTGTGTGCTGAACGACGAATCGATCCAGGCGCTGATACGCCAAGCGCTGGTTCAGGCGGAAGCGGGCTGCGACATTATCGGCCCCTCCGACATGATGGACGGCCGGGTCGGCGCAATCCGGGAGGCGCTGGACGCCGCAGGTTACCAAGATGTGCGGATCATGTCCTACGCGGCCAAGTACGCGAGCGGCTTCTACGGTCCTTTCCGGGATGCCGTGGGCTCCGGCGGATTCTTGATCGGGGATAAGAAGACATATCAGATGGACCCCGCCAACACGGACGAGGCGCTGCGTGAGGTCGCTCTGGACTTGGAGGAAGGCGCCGACATGATCATGATCAAGCCGGGAATGCCCTATCTCGACATTGTTCGGAGGGTGAAGGAAAGGTTTGCCGTGCCGACCTTTGCCTATCAAGTCAGCGGCGAGTACGCGATGATCAAGGCGGCGGTGGAAAGAGGCTGGCTCGACAACGACAAGGTGATGATAGAGAGCCTGCTGGCCTTCAAGCGCGCCGGGGCGGATGGCGTCCTTACTTATATGGCGGTAGATGCCGCAAAACGCCTGAAAGAAGGCTAGAGCGTTCTTCTATTCCAAAATGACAGGAGAAGGTCGTGAGGGAACAAAGTCGCCGGTTTTTGGTAAGGTTTATCAGTAATGAATGGGAGGCTGCGTCTTGATATGGACGCACGCCTGCCCAACTAGGGCGCCACGATGCCGTTCGGGAATCCGGCTGCCGGGGCGCTAAAGGAGCGGTTGTTTCGTAAGCGAGAGGGCCTTCGCCACGTCGGGACCAAGCAACCAGAATGGGTCGGGATCGAGCAGCCAAAGGGCGTTAGACCCGAACCGGCAAGTCATGGTGCGCTTCGCCATGCGCATTGCGGTGGCGGTGGTTATCGTGCTGTTTCTTGCACCTGAATTCAGGGCACTGTTCTTTTCGAGTTTCATGGTGATCGCCGCGCTCGTCACCGGGACGCTGGGGCTAATTCGGCAAGAGCGATTTAACGGGCCCACGTTGAATCACTGGGATGAGGCCTTGGCCTTCCTGGCGCTGGCCAACCTCGCCGGTGCATTCGCCGGGCCGGAAGCCGTCGACTCCCTGGACTCATGACCTTCAGACAGCTTCAGGCGCTGCGGCGGCGCGGGGCGGATCCGCGCTGCCCGGCGGCTTTCTCCGGGAGTTCGATGTTCACCTCCAGCGTGGACACGTCATTGCCCCGATCGAGCTGGATCTGAACCTTTTCGTCGTCGATCTCGACATATTTCTTGATCACTTCCAGCAGATCGCGTTGCAAATCCGGGAGGTAATCCGCTGCCTCGCCGCTACCGCGTTCGTGCGCCAGCAGGATCTGCAGTCGCTCGCGCGCCTGCGGAGCCGAAGCGGGCTGCCGTCGGAAGAAGTCCAGGAGCTTCATGCGGACCTCCTGAAGAGCCGTTGGAACATGCCGCGCCTCTCCCGTTTCAGGAAGCGCTGAGGAATATCGTCGCCGAGGAAGCGGCCGACGGCGTCGCTGTATGCCTGCCCGGGCAACGACTCGGCGTCGAGAATCACCGGCTGACCGATGTTGGAGGCGCGCAGCACCGCCTGATCTTCGGGAACGACTCCCAGCAGGGGAATGGCGAGGATCTCCAGCACGTCGTCGACGGAGAGCATCTCGCCGCGCTCCACCCGGTCGCTGTCGTAACGGGTAAGCAGCAGGTTCTCGCGAACCGGCTCCTTGCCTTCCTCGGCCCGACGCGACTTCGACTGGAGCACTCCCAGAATGCGGTCGCTGTCGCGCACGGAGGAGACTTCGGGGTTGCTGACGATCACGGCCTCATCGGCGTAGTAAAGCGCCATCACCGCGCCGGTTTCGATCCCCGCCGGGCTATCGCAGACGATGTAGTCGAACTCTTTCTTGAGCTCGTCCAGCACCTTGCCGACACCGCCACGGTTCAGCGCGTCCTTGTCGCGGGTCTGGCTGGTGGGCAGGATAAAGAGGTTATCCAGCCGCTTGTCCTTGATCAACGCCTGGCTCAGCTTCGCTTCACCATTCAAGACGTTGATGAAGTCGAAAACCACGCGCCGCTCGCAGCCCATCACCAGGTCGAGATTTCGCAGACCGACGTCGAAATCCACGACGACGGTGCGGTACCCCCGCTTGGCTAGTCCGGCCGCAAAGGCGGCGGCGGATGTCGTCTTGCCGACACCACCCTTGCCGGAAGTCATGACGACGATCTTGCTCACGCTTCGCCCCTCCTCTTCGTGCTTGGTCATCGCAGCGCCCGGACGAGCGGCTCGATGAGCAGGCGCCCCTCCGAAATGTAAATCTGGACACCTTGTCCTATCAGCCGTTCGTCGATGTCTTCGCGCACGCGGTACGCCCCCGCTATGGAAACCAACTCCGCTTCCAGGCTCTGGCAGAAAATCCGGGCGGTCTCATCCCCATGCACCCCCGCCAGTGCCCGGCCGCGCAAAGCTCCATAAACATGAATATGCCCGTCGGCGATCAGCTCCGCCCCCGAACTCACCGGCGCGGCAACCACAAGATCGGTGCCGCGGGCATAAACGCGGCGGCCGGAGCGAATCGGCCGGGTCACGAGCATTGCGGGCCTGGCTTCGGGTTCCGCCGCCGGGTCTTCGTCAATGGGGGCCGCAGCCTCTATGTCCTCCTGCGGAGACTCCTCCACGGGCTGCGCGTGGTCCTCCGCCTCCGCCTCCGCCTGTCGCGCCGGGCGTTGCCGTCCGGACCGCCATGCCGGGAAAGGGCAAAGCCCCGCCGCCAGCGCGCTGTCGTTCTGCTGCTCGCTGCCGTTTTGCACACCGACCGGCACGAAGCCCAGCTCGCGGAGCCGTCCGATCATATCCACGATGTCCAGGCGGGCGCGGTCGCTGACCGAGTAAAGGTCCAGCACCATCGGCGCACCGTCGAAGAAGCTCGGCGCCTGGAGCATCTTGGCTTCGACCCCGGCCAAGGGGTCCCCCTCCGCGGGTACATCCAGGACCATCATGGTAAACGTCCCGCCTCGCAGACGCGCAGGCGTGGTGGCGTTCGCGTTCGAGCGCATGGGCTGCTCTTGCAATGGGATCCCCTGGCGAAGTTCATGAAGTCCGGCTTTGCAACTGCGGGCCAAGTCATGGTCCGCCGATCACCGCCGCACGGTCTTTTACCATCTTGTTACCGCAAAACGCTACGGGCATCGATACGAGTCGCTGAAGTGATTTTTCCAAGGCTGGCGCTACACCAGATTCAAGGTTAATGAAACGATGGAATTGGACGTCCGGCAAGAATAGCATTACATCGTGAAGATGATTCACGAAACACGGGACGGGAGCGCAACCATGGCTACCGCGACCTTCGCTGCCGGCTGCTTCTGGGGTGTGGAGATTGCATTCCGGCGCACCGCCGGCGTCCTCGAAACCCAAGTTGGCTACATGGGCGGCGCAACTCAGGCGCCGACCTACCGCGACGTATGTTCCGACACCACCGGCCATGCCGAAGTGGTCCAGGTCATCTATGATCCCAACTCAGTGAGCTATGAGCAGCTTCTGGAGGTGTTTTGGACCTGCCACGACCCGACCCAGGTGAACCGGCAGGGCGCGGATATCGGTTCGCAGTACCGCTCCGCGATCTTTTGCCACGACGAAGAACAGCAACGGGCGGCTGAGGCGTCGAAGCAGGCTCTTCAGGACTCGGGGCGCGTGCGCAAGCCCGTCGCCACCGAAATCGTACCGGCCAAAACGTTCTGGCTTGCCGAGCAATACCACCAGCAATACCTGGAGAAGCGCGGCCTGGCGACCTGCCGGATTTGATTGGCGCGTGCGGGGGCGGGGGCTTGCGCTCATGGCGCGAAGCGGGCAACCCTTCCGTGACGATGCTATCCGGCCCGACGCGACGAATCCAGGAGGAGTGATAGTGACCGACTCGACAAATGCCGCTGTTTACGACCGGGAAAGCAGCGAGGAAATTTCCTTTCAGCGGCGGGGTCCCCTGGCGACGGTGGAACTGACGCGGCCAAAGGCGCTGAACGCTTTGACCCTGGATATGCTCCAGCGCTTCGATGCGTTCCTGAAAACCTGCGAAAGCGACCCGGAGGTGCAAGCGGTTGTCGTGCGCGGCCAAGGCGAGAAAGCGTTTTGCGCCGGCGGAGACGTGCGTGCGGTCGCGCGGTCCGGCACGGAGGGCAGCAGCGGGGACGGCGGCGAGCTGACGCGCAATTTCTTCTACGAAGAATACAATCTTAACCGCCGAATCCGTAAATTCTCCAAGCCCTACCTCGCCCTGATCGACGGCATCACCATGGGCGGCGGCGTCGGAATCTCGTTGCATGGCAGTCACAGGATCGCGGGCGATCGCACCATGGCTGCCATGCCGGAGACGACCATTGGACTGTTTCCCGACGTCGGCGCGACCTACGCACTGCCGCGAATGAAGGGGCGGTTGGGGCTGTATCTGGCATTGACGGGCGCGCGGATGAAGGCGGCGGACGCGGTTTATGCGGAGTTCGCCACACATTACGT
>SKZV01000163.1 GCA_007127165.1 Rhodovibrio sp.
GGCTGATTTTTGTCGGCATCGACATGATCGGCGACTATCTCACCGAGATCAACGTGACCTCGCCGACCGGAATTCAGGAGATCGACCGCCTCGACGGAATCTCGTTGGAGGCGGGCATCTGGGACGCCATCGAGAACCGCGTCGCAACACACCGTAGCATGCCGGAATAGAGCCCAGCCGCCTTATCCCCGCCGCCTCATGAACAGCCCGCATTAAGCATCGGCCTATATGCAACTTTTTTCGACTTTCTCAAGGTGGCGCGAAAGTTCGGAGAAGGATCGTCTTTTCGCCGCCTTGGTGATTGCCGTCGCCGCGATGTTCTTCCTTCTGGAAACGCGGCTGCATCGGGATGTGTTCTATGGCGTTTTCGTCCTTCCCGCGCTGCTGCTATATCGGCCAAGCGACTTTCGCGCAGTTGCGGGACTGCGGCTTTGGCAGCTTTCGGCGGCTCTGGCGCTGCTCTGGGTGCTCAGTGAGCTTCTGGGCGGGCAGCAACGCCTCGCGGTCGTTGCGGACGAGGCGCGGATCGCGTTTCTGCTGATGCTCTTCTTCAGCATCGCCTGCCGCCTTGCTCTGAACGAGCGCTTGACGCTGGCGCAGGTCTTTCGCTGGCTCATTCCGCTGGCCGCGATCACTGCGTTCGCGGCGATCATCTACAATTTCTCCCAGGGCGGAGAGGCGGTCGAGCGGCTGGAAGGCTTCGGCCGCGCCGATCATCCGATCATCGGCGCGAGCCTCTTCGGCGCGATAGCGCTTGTCGCCGTGTGTTTCGTGCTCACGCCGGGGCGCTCATGGCTGGCGCGCGGCGGCTATGTGCTTGCCGCCGCCGTCTGCGTGCTCTTCATGATGCTGACGCAGAGTCGGGGGCCGGTGCTGGGGTTGTTGATGGCCTTGCTCGTGATCGGGGCGTTCCTGTGGCGGCGCGGAGTTGCGGTGATTTTGGCGGCTATCGGCGTGGTGCTGGCGGTGCTGGTGCTGGCCGGGGCAGTCGATCTGGCGGACTGGCTGGAACGCGGCTCCGCATTCCGCCTCGAAATATGGCAACAGACGCTCACTTTGTGGCTCGAGCGGCCCTGGACCGGCTATGGACCGGAGCCGGGCCATATGTTTCACGGTGGGGGGCTTGCGTTCGGCTCGCCGCACAACGCGGTCTTGGCGATGGCGTATTATGCCGGGCTGCCCGCATTGCTGTTGTTCATGGCGCTGCTGGCCGTCGCTGTGCGCGCCGTCCTGCACGAAGCGCGGCGCGGCGAGCCGATCTATCTAGGGCTTCTGGTGTTTGCGCTGGTCGTGATGATACTCGACACCGGCGCGATCGTGACGAATTTGGGCCGGGAGTGGTTCATCTTTTGGCTGCCGTTGGCCTTTATCGCGGCGCGTGGCAACGAGGTCCGTGCAGAGGCGCGGGAAAAATCGGTGCGCCCGGTACCCGACCGGAAAAAGGCTTTCTAGCCGAACACATCCCGCAACAAGTCAGTCGTCCGTTTCGCCGGATTGTTCCGGATCGCCGCTTCTTCTTCCGCCAGATAATGGAAGATACCGTTCAACGCGCCCTCGACACCGTGGTCGATCAACTGGTTTCGGGCGGGCTCACCCAGGGACGGGACGAACGGCACCCGTTCGACCTCGCGCGAGACTTGGTCGAACGCCGAGAGCGCGCCTGCATCCTGCAATTCGCCAGCGACGATCGGACGAAACGTGTTCCTTAAGTTCGGGGTCATCGTACGCTGGAAGTAGCGGGTGGCCGCGTCGTCGGGGCCGTTGAGAATTCTGCGGCCGTCGGCCAGGGTCATCTCGCCGATGGCGTCCAGGAAAAGCGCCTGGGCCTGTGGCGCGGCCGATTCCGCCGCGCGGTTCAAGCGGACTTCCAGATCGTCGAGCAGTCCGGCCGCTCCGGCAGCCTGCAGCGCCGATTGCGCCGTGCCGAGAAATCCCGGAAGCGGAATGCGGATCGCCTCATCCCGCAGATAGGCGCCGTGCTGGCCGAGTTGGTCCACCACCGTTCGGCTCGCGACTTCCAGAGCCTCCCGCAAGCCACGGCCGATCTGGGCCTCCGAGAGGCTGGAGCCGCCGTTTGCAAGGCCCTCCAGCCGCTCCAGGCTGCGGCCAAGCCACCCGCTCTGGGCATCGGCGCGCGAGACGCCGAGCAACGTCACTGCAAGCCCACAGCCTGAAGTCCGCAACACCCTGCGTCGCGAAAATCCTGTCGAATCCATGGATGCGCTCCCTTTGGCCCCCGCTTGTCAGGGCGTATCGCCCGAGCGTCAAGTATGGCCGGTAAGGGCGCGGGTCCATAGGGCTACGTGAGAACAGGGCTACGTGAGACGAGACCCCGTCTAGGCCGGGAGCGGCCCCGCCTATGCGGGGCGCGCTCTTCAGGCTTCCCGTGCCTTCAGCGTGCGCTGGAAGGCGTTATCGGAGGTGCCAAGTCCCCTCGGGATGGAAGGCGTGGAAGACGAAGGCGAAGGTCACGTCGTAAACCTCGTCCACAAGGCCGTCCTCGCTTTGACGTTGCACTAGCACATTGCCAACGTCCCGGCCTTGGCTGATCTCGCTGCTGTCGAGGGCGGAAGCCTGCCCCTCGCTCCAGCTCAGGACGAGGCCGTCGTCGGTCGCGATCTGGCCTTTCTCGCGGAGCAGCTCCATTTCCCAGGCCTGGTCCTCGACGCTGACGACGCGCGCCATGGCCGGGAGGATGTCCGGCAACTCACCGCGGAACAGGAAGGGTTGCTGGTTGCTGTCGTAACCGGCGTAGGGGTTGCGGCCATAGGGGCGGGCGCGCGGATCGTTGGGAACCAGGACCTGTCCGTCCGGGTGACGCTCCAGGAAGTTGTCCCAGGATTCCAGCCGCGAGGGCACCAGGGTCAGGCGCTTGCCCGCGTGCTTTCCGACGATGCCGTTGCCGGTAAACTGCTGCCACCACGTGCCGGTCTGGCGGTCGTACATCACAAGATCGGAGTAGCGCAGCATGCCGCTCACGCCGAACTCCAGAATCTCCGTCTCGAACTGCGCGTCGAAGACCACGGCGGAGTTGCACAGTGGACAGTAGGTGATCGCCAGCGGCTTTCCGCCCACCACGTCGTTGACGATCTCGTGCCACGTCAGGATCTGTAGCGGATAGGCCCGCGCGTCGCCGTTGACGTTGATGCTGACCACCGGCTCGTTCCCGGCGAAGCTGTCGTCGTGCTCCTTTGCGGGCTCGAACTGCGGATCGTCGATGGACGGAATCCCGTCGCGGCCGACTCCGCCGGAGATGATCTCGTCGAATGGGACCGTGTGTTTCGAGAAATCCGTTTCCGGAAATGCGTGTTTCCAGCGTTCGGGTGCCGCGGACGCCTCTGCGAACGGTGCGGCCGCAAGCGCCAGCCACGCCGAAACTCCGACGGCCATCAATAAGGCCGGGCGAGTGAACTTTTTCATCCCGTTAGAATGCTCTATCGAGCGGTATCGTGCGAATCACAAGGTTGTCACGAGAGGCGTTCGCTCTCAGCCATGGGTCACTCCAGCGCGCGTATGACCGCCGTGCAGACGCGCTCCGCTTGCGCGTCGTCCAGTTCCGGGTGCAGCGGCAGGCTCAGAACTTCATCCGCCAGCCGCTCGGCGTTCGGGAGACTGCCTTCACCCCCGCCGAAGCTCCGGTACGCCGGATGCAGGTGGACCGGAGCGTTGTAATAGATACCCGCGCCGACACCCTCCGCACGAAGCGCGTGCAACAAGGCGTCCCGGCGAGGCGTACGTACGGTGTACAACGCCCAGGCATGATCGCAGCCGTACGCCTGCGGAGCTGGACTCACCATCCCCTCGAAGGCCCGGTGGTAGATTGCCGCCAAGTCGTCCTTGCGCCGCCGCTCGGCTTCGAGGCCCGGCAGTTTTGCCAGCAGAATCGCCGCTTGCAGGGTGTCCAGCCGGTTGTTCATGCCAAGCATCACGGCCGTACGGCTGGCGTCCGTCCCGTGCGTACGCATCACCCGCCATCGCTCCGCACGCTCCGCGTCGTCGGTGAACATCGCGCCGCCGTCGCCCGCGCAGCCCAGCGGCTTGGTCGGATAGAAACTCGTGGTGGTGATCTCCGCCAGCGCGCCGACACCCTTGCCGTCCCGGCGCCCGCCGAAGGACTGCGCCGCGTCCGCGACGACGGTGAGGCCGTGCGCCTGCGCGACGGCGGCGACGGCGGGATAGTCGGCTGGCAGGCCGTAGAGGTCGACCGGCATGACTGCGCGCGGCCGCAAGGCCCCCTCGGCCTTCACCGCCCCAATGCGCCGCTCCAGGTCTTCAGCGTCGATGTTGCAGCTATCGAGCGCCACATCGACGAAGACCGGCGTCGCGCCGGCGAGCCGCACCGCACCGGCGCTCGCGACGTAGGTGAAGGCCGGGACGAAGACCGCGTCTCCAGGGCCGATCTCCTCTGCCGCAAGGGCCATCACGAGCGCATCGGTGCCGTTCGCCACGGCGACGCAGTGCAGCGCGCCGCTGTGCGCGGCGAGGGCGGACTCCAGCTCCGCGATCTCCGGCCCATTGATGTAGGCGCCTGCCGCCATCACGGCTGCGATGCGGGAGTCGATTTCGCTCTTCAGGCGGCGGTATTGGCCGAGCGGGTCGAAGAGGGCGATAGGATCGGAAGCGGACATGGACCTTTAAAACCTCAATGACATGATCAGCGCGGCGCGCTGGGACCGAATAGGGTCAGTCGTAGCGCGCCTTCAGGTAGGACAGCAGCGGATAGAGCCCGGCGCAAAGCGCGATCAGAAAGCCGAGCCCACCCTCGCGGTAGCCCTTGCGCGAGAGGTAGCACTTGAGGAAGCGCGATACCAGCCGCCGGTAGTTCGCGGCCGCGGAGCCCAAGTTGCCGGACTCGCGCAAATCGGCCGCGCGCGCCGTCGAGTAGCGGTCGAGACGGTTCAGCAGGTCGGAAATGTTCTCGTCCGTGTAGTGCACCAGCGGCGTCTTCAGCGGCGGCCCTTCGCGCGCGCCGTCGCGCCATGTGAGCGCCGGGTGAACGCGCTGGCGGCCCCACTGTTTTACCCCCTTGCGGCAGAGGCGCGGCGCGGAGCGGACGCCGAACGACGCGCCCCAGCCGTGGCGCACCAACCGCTTGCCGATGTAGTTGTCGACCGGCAGCCGGTGGTAATCCGCCTTCGAGGCGGCGATCGTCTCGCGGATCTCCTGCGCCAGCGCTTCCGGCACCCGCTCGTCGGCGTCGATTTCCATAACCCAGGCGGAACCGCAGGCGGCGATCCCGTCGTTGCGGCGGTCGCCCTCGACCGGCCATGCGCCTTCGACGATCCGCGCCCCCTGGGCCTCCGCGATCTCCTTCGAGGCGTCGGTGCAGCGGTCCAGCACCACCACCAGTTCATCGCAAAAACCGAGCGCGGCGAGGCACTCCGGCAAATGCCGCTCTTCATTGTGGACGACCACGAGGGCCGACAGGCTGTTTTCCGCGTTCATGACCCCGTGTTCTAGCCGAAGCCGCGTGTCGATGCGATAGCCAGGAACAGGATCTCGTGTCAGGCTTCCGAGACGATCCAGATAGCAAGAGGTGAGCGGCATGACAAAGGTGGCATTTCTTGGGACCGGGCTGATGGGCGCGCCGATGGCGGCGAACCTTGCCAAGGCCGGGCATACGGTCACGGCCTGGAACCGTACGCACGCCAAAACCGGTCTCGTCGTTCAGGCTGGCGGGACAGCCGCCGCGAGCCCGGCCGATGCCGCTGCGGGGGCCGAGGTGGTGTTTACCATGCTGAGCGACGGCCGGGCCGTGACGGAAACGTTGTTCGAGCAGGGCGTGGTGGATGCGCTGGCGGCCGGGTCGCTGGTGATCGACACGTCCTCGATCACGCCGGAGGCCGCGCGCGACCACGCCGCGCGGCTTGCGGAGCTTGGAATCGGCCACCTGGATGCGCCGGTATCGGGCGGGCCGAGCGGGGCGGAGTCCGCGACGCTGGCGA
>SKZV01000199.1 GCA_007127165.1 Rhodovibrio sp.
ATCATCACCTACCTGATGGCCGGGCTGTTCGGCATCGCGATTGCGGTGACGGCCATGCTGGCGCTGGCGGGCATGGTGGTCGCGCTCGACTCCTACGGCCCGGTGACGGACAACGCGGGCGGCATTGCGGAGATGGCGGACCTGGACGAAAACGTCCGCAAGACCACCGACGCGCTGGACGCGGTCGGCAACACCACGAAGGCCGTCACCAAGGGCTACGCCATCGGCTCGGCGGGGCTCGGCGCGCTGGTGCTCTTCACCGCCTACACGGCGGACCTGGATCACTTCATGGAGGAAGGCTGGCTGCCGGTCGCGCCGGGCGAGATCGACTTCGCCCTGTCGAACCCTTACGTCGTGGTCGGGCTGATCCTGGGCGGCCTGCTGCCCTTCATGTTCGGCGCGCTCTCGATGACGGCGGTGGGCCGCTCGGCCGGAGCGGTCGTGGTCGAGGTACGCCGCCAGTTCAAGGAGATCCCCGGCATCATGGATGGCAGCGGGCGGCCCGACTACGGCACCTGCGTCGACATGCTGACCAAGGCCGCGATCAAGGAGATGGTCATCCCCTCGATGCTGCCGGTGCTCTCGCCCATCGTCATCTTCCTGGTGATCTGGCCCATCGGCGGCATGGGCGCGGCGCTTTCGGCTGTGGGCGCGCTGCTGCTGGGCGTGATCGTCACCGGGCTGTTCGTTGCGATCTCGATGACCGCGGGCGGCGGCGCCTGGGACAACGCCAAGAAGTACATCGAGGACGGACACCACGGCGGCAAGGGCTCGGAGGCTCACAAGGCCGCCGTGACCGGCGACACCGTCGGCGATCCATACAAGGACACCGCCGGTCCCGCCGTCAACCCGATGATCAAGGTCACGAACGTCGTGGCCCTGCTGCTGCTGGCCGTGCTGGCCTCGGTCTACGGGGGATAGAGCGCCAAGATTCCGAGGCTCTTCGGCTTGGAATCTAAATCGCTTCGCAGAGTAGAACCCAGAGCGCGATGAGCATTCGAAGAGTGAATCATCCCGCTCTGGGCGCGATCAAGACTGGGGGCGGGGTCCAGAAAACCCCGCCCCTTCCCATCTCGCCATTCATTCGCTAGATCGTGCTCTTAGGAAGCCTTGCGCAGGCGCTCGGCCTTTTCGCGGGCAATGGCCTCTTCGATCATGTCGGCGGCAACCTCCGCGCCTTCCCAGCGCTTGATCTCGACCCACTTCTGCGATTCCAGATCCTTGTAGTGCTGGAAGAAGTGGGCGATCTGGTCGATCTGGAGCTTCGGCAGGTCGTCATAGTTATAGACGCCAGTGAAATGCGGATTGAGCTTGTCGGTCGGCACGGCGAGAATCTTTTCGTCCTCGCCCTTCTCGTCCTCCATGATCAGGACGCCCACCGGACGCACTGCCACGATAGAGCCCGGCAGCAGCGGATAGCGGTCCACGACCAGCACATCCACCGGATCGCCGTCATCCGACAGTGTATGCGGAACGAATCCGTAGTTGCAGGGATAGAACATCGCCGTGTGCAGGTAGCGGTCGACGTAAAGCGCACCCGATTCCTTGTCGAGTTCATACTTCACCGGATCGCTACCCATCGGCACCTCGACCACGACATTCACTTGCCACGGTGGATTCTTGCCTATCGGGATCTTTGACAGATCCATAGCTTACCCCTTTTTATCTGCAATAACTTGGCACGCGCGCCCTTGCTGCGGTGCAGCATACTGCCCTCGCATCGCCGCACGATCAAGCCTCACCAGCGCCGCGCCCAGCTTTCCACCAGAACGTCCTCAAGGGCTTTCGCCCGGCCGCGCCATCCCGCAGCCTCAGCACGCATTCGCGCGCCGCGACGCTCCGGGTCTTCATCGTAAGCCTTGCGCGCAGCCTTGTCGTTCACGAAAAGGGCGAATGCAAGGCGCTTTCCGCCCTCGCTGTGCAGATATCCGGCAAGACCGCTCGCGTAATTGACGGTTCCGGTCTTCGCCCAAACCTTCAGTCCGGTCGCTGGATTTGCAAGTCGCCCGGACAGGCTGCCGTGCAAGCCCGCCGCAGGCAATAGGCTTTCCAGACTGCGGCGCTGGCCTTCGCTGCCGTAAAAGCGCCCGTCCACCGCGCTCAGCATCGCCACGAACTGCGACGGGGTGGCCCGTGCATCGGGGCTGAGGCCCGAGTGGTTGAGCGTGACGTATTCACTCCAGTCGGTGCCGGGCAGCCGCGCGCGCCACCAGCGCGCCAGTTCCTTGGCGCTCTCCGGCAGGCTCTGCGCCTGCTGCGTCAGCGAGCGCGCCGCTGCCAGCCCCACGAGTTCCGCCACCAGATTGTTCGAATAGGCGAGCATTCCCCGCACCACCTCGCTCAAAGGCTGGCTGTCCTGCCGCGCCGCATTCCAGGCGTTCGCTCCGGCGTAGTCCGCGCTTTCCCCCGCTTCCGGTGCAGGCAAACGCACCCCGGCTTGCGCGCAGATCCGCTGAAAGATTTGCGCGGCGGCGGACGCGGGCTCGCGCACTGGAAGCCAGGACGCGCCGCCCTCGGGCGCGCGTGGCGATAACCGCCACAGGGTGCCGTTTCCGTTTTGCTCCGGCTGCCATAGCTGGTCTCCGCCCGCATGCTGCGCGGCCACGTCCAGAGCCAATCCCGGCAACGGCGGCACGCTGTAGCCCGAAAGCGCCCCGCCCCCGGAGTTCGTTTGCCAGCGCAGTTGCACGCGATTGAAATCGAGGGAAAGCGCGGAGACACCCGGGTTGTAACCGGCATCCAACGGCTGTCGGCTCTCGATTGCGGGATGGCGGAAATAGAGCCCGTCGTCATAGAGCAAGCGGCCGGAGATTTCGCGGATGCCGCTCGCCCGCAGTTCGTGGCACAGCGCCAGAAGGTCGTCGGCGCCAAGGCCGGGATCGCCGCCGCCGATCAGCACGAGGTCGCCGTCCAGCACGCCGTTTTCCGCCGTGCCCACCGCTGCGACGCGCGTGGTGAAGCGGTGCGCGCCACCTAGATTCTCGAGGGCGGCAATCGCGGTGGCGACCTTGGTGACGGAAGCAGGGATAAAGGCCTCGCCGGCATTACGCGCCGCCAGCACCTCGCCGCTCTCCAGGTCATGCACCAGAAAGCCCACGTCATCGGGTGCGAAGCCATGCGCGGCGATTGCCGCCGCTTCGTTGGGCGGGAGACTGGGCGGCTGATAGGGCACAAAGGCCCGCTCCGCCCGCAGCGCCGCCGCATCCCCAAGCAGCAGCAGCATCAGCGCCGCTGCCGCAAGCCCTCGCCTCCCCGTCATGGCCACCCCCGCCGCCATTAAACCGATGGCGAAAGAGGATACGGGGGCAATCCTTTAGAGACCCTTGATGAAGCGGAGTCGCCTTGGCGACCCAACGTCGATTTGTCGTAAAACCGGCGCTTTACGAAGCCTCGGCCACCACCACCAGCGCGTGCCGTTTCCTTCCGGCGGAAAGCTTGATCTCCCCGCCGGGGCCGCGATCGTCGAGCGAGGCCTTGGCGTAGGGATCGGCGATCTTTGCGTCGTTCAGCCGGGCGCCGCCGCCCTGGATCAGCCGCCGCGCCTCGCCGTTCGTCTTGGCCAGGCCGCTTTGGCGCATCAACTCAAAGATCGGAATGCCCTCGGCCAGCGCGGCCTGCGGCACCGCAACGCGCGGCAGGTCCTCGCCCAGCGACTGCTCCTCGAAGACCTTTCGCGCGGTCTCGGCGGCGGCTTCGGCGGCCTCTTCGCCGCGGCACAGCTTTGTGGCCTCGAAAGCCAGCACCTTCTTCGCCTCGTTGATCTCGGCACCGGGAAGGCTTTCCAGGCGCGCGATCTCCGTCAGCGGCAATTCGGTAAAGAGACGCAGGAAGCGGCCCACGTCGCCGTCTTCGGTGTTGCGCCAATACTGGTAGTATTCGTAACTGGTCAGGCGATCTTCGTTCAACCAGATCGCGCCGCCCGCCGTCTTGCCCATCTTCTGCCCGGAGGCGGTGGTGAGCAGCGGACAGGTCAGCCCGTAAAGCTCCGCACCCTCGACCCGGCGGGCCAACTCGACGCCGTTGACGATGTTCCCCCACTGGTCCGAGCCGCCCATTTGCAGGCGGCAGCCTTGCGTGCGGTACAGTTCCACGAAGTCGTAGGCCTGGAGCACCATGTAGTTGAATTCCAGAAAGGTCAGCGGCTGTTCCCGCTCCAGGCGCAGGCGCACGGAATCGAACGACATCATCCGGTTGATCGAGAAGTACCGCCCGTAGTCGCGCAGGAAGGAGATGTATTCCAGATTGCGCAGCCAGTCGTCGTTGTTGACCATCACGGCATCCGAAGGCCCGTCGCCGAAGGTCAGGAAGCGGCGGAACACCTCCTTGATCTTCGCCATGTTAGCCGCGATCTCGTCGTCCGTCAGAAGCTTGCGCTGCTCGTCCTTGCCGGAGGGGTCGCCCACCTTGGTCGTGCCGCCGCCCATCAGGACAATCGGCTTGTGCCCGTGGCGTTGCAGGCGGCGCAGCAGCATGATCGACAGCAGATGACCGACATGCAGGGAATCGGCGGTACAGTCATAGCCTACATAGGCCGGAACCGGCGCGCCGCCGCTGGACAGCAGCGAATCCAGAGCCTCGGCGTCGGTGGTCTGGTGAATGAATCCGCGCGCCTGGGCGTCGCGAAGGAATTCGGATTTCTCGAAGTCGCTCATGGTGCTGACTTGCCTGCTTTAGGGTCCGTGCCGGGCCTTAGCACACTGCGCCGCCCTTGCCAATCGAGGCGCGGCGCGCTTCGCTGTCGCACAACTCTTTTGTTGGTGCCCGAGACGTGTATCATGGGGGCGAAAGGCACTTCGTGGGCTTCACAATAACGGGGAGAGCATTATCCATGTACAAAGCGATTGCGGTTCCGGTCGATCTTGAGCACACGGAAAAGCTGACGAAGGCGCTGGCGACGGCAGCGGATCTGTCGAAGGTCTACAGTATCCCCGTCCACTATGTTGCGGTGACGGCCGCGACGCCGGGGCGCGTGGCCCATAATCCGCAGGAATTCGCGCAGAAGCTTCAGGCATTCGCCGAGGAGCAGGGCGCGAAGTTCGGGGTTCGGGTCAACTCCAAGGCCGTGACAAGCCATGACCCCGCCGTCGATGTCGATAAGGCGATCCAACGGGCGGTCAAGGAAATCGGCGCGGATCTGGTGGTCATGGCGTCGCACATTCCCGGCGTGGTGGAGCACCTGATCAGCTCGAACGCCGGTTATTTCGCCGCCCACTCCGACGCATCGGTCTTCGTCGTCCGCTAGGCTTTCTCTACCGGCTCTTCAAATTCCTCCCCCACGAGCTGGGGGAGGTCGAGCCGGACCGGAGCTAGCCTCGTTGCCCCCATCGGCGCACACTAAGCCCCAGAGTCTCGTGAGTGAGGGCCGCCCTTCAAGATGACAGAACTAGTCTGGGCCGTCGGCCTGATGAGCGGCACGTCGCGCGACGGGATCGACGCGGCCCTGATCAAAAGCGACGGCGAAGGTCGCGTCGAACCCGCCGCCTTCCTGTCGCATCCCTACCATCCAGAATTCCGGACCGCCCTCGCCCGCGCCACCACCCAGGCAGCGGCCTTAAGCGCCTCCCAAGAAAGCGCCCGCGAGACCGGCACGCCTCCCCCGATCGCCGAGGTTGAGCGGGCGCTGACCGAGCGCCATGCCGAGGCTGTGCGGGCGCTGTTGGAACAGGCGGGGCTCGCTGCGGAGCAGGTCCGGGTCGTCGGGTTTCACGGCCACACCGTCCACCACGCGCCACGGCAGCGGCGAACCTGCCAAATCGGCGACGGCGCGCTGTTGGCGGCGCTGACGGGGATCGATGTGGTCGCGGACTTCCGCAGCGCCGACGTCGCGGCGGGCGGGGAAGGCGCACCGTTTGCGCCGCTGTACCACAGGGCGCGGGCGGCGCGCGAGCAACCGCCGCTGGCCGTGCTCAAC
>SKZV01000279.1 GCA_007127165.1 Rhodovibrio sp.
GGAGCCCGGATATGCCGCAGACCCGGCCCGTTACCAGCGACGACGTGCTTTATATCGCCGGAAATCTGGAGGACGCGAAGGTCGCCGAGATCGTGGCCACAAAGGCAACCGTCGCCGAGTTGATTGAGGCGCGGCAATGGGTCGTGTCGAACGATACGCCGGGGCTCCACCGGCAGAAGAGCCCACGCGTGCTGCGTCTCTGCGAGATCCTCGAAAGCGCGCGGCCATTGGAAGACTAGGGCCTCTTCAAGGCTTCGCTTTCTTCACGTTTTGGCGAGACTCCGGACCAGCCCCTTGCGCAAGCGGCGGAAGTACCCGAGCTTTTCCGCCGTCGAGGTTCGCAAACGCGTGAGGTGCATCTGGAATGCTGGAGTCCCATCTGTCGGTCCTGATTGCCGTGCTGATTGGCGCGGCCGTGCTCAGTCTCGTGCTCGCGCCGCGCGCGCAAACCGTGGAAGGGTTCTTCCGGGGCTGGGGCGCATCGGGGCAGTTGCCGGGCGTGTTGACGCTCACGTTTTCCCAGGTCACCACCTGGATTTTCGCGCGCTCGCTGTTGAACGCGGGCATTCTCGGTTACTTCTTCGGCGTTGCGGGGGCGCTGGCCTATTCGGCCTATTACGCGTCGTTTCTGACGGGGTGGCTGATCGTGGACCGGCTGCGCTTCCACCATGACGCGGAGAACATTCAGGGCTTTCTGGAAGCCCGCTTCGGCCGCCTTGGAGTCGCCTGCTTCAACCTCCTGGTTTCCCTGCGCCTGCTCAGCGAGGTTTTCGCGAATCTGCTGGTGGTCGGCATCGTGTTCGGCGTGGCGGGGTCCAGCGGCTATAGCTGGGCCATCCTGGCCGTGGCCGGGGTGACGCTGCTCTATTCGATGACCGGAGGTCTGCGTGCGTCGCTGCGCACCGATGTCGTGCAGATGAGCTTTCTGCTCGTGCTGCTGGTGGCGCTGTTCGTCATCATGCTCGCACATCCGCTCTTCGCGGCTGCGCCCGTCGCGGCGAGCAGCCCGGACATCACCGGCGCCGGATGGGTGCTGTTGATCGTCGCGCTGCTTCAGGTATTGAGCTACCCGATGCACGATCCAGTGATGATGGACCGGGGCTTCATCGCCGACCGCAAGACGACGAAGCGCAGCTTCCTGCATGCGTTCTGGATCTCGACGCTCTGCATTCTCGCCTTCGGGCTGGTTGGGGTCTTCGCCGGACTGCACCGGGTTGGCGAGGAAGACCTCATGGCGACCCTGCAACGCCTGCTGGGGACGCCCGCCATGCTGATCCTCGGCGCGGCTTTGGTGATCTCGGCCGCTTCGACGATGGACTCCACCTTCTCCAGCGCCTCCAAGCTGGCGGTAATGGACATGAAGCTGGGCCGCCCGAACGCCCGCAACGGCCGCATCGCGATGGCGCTTTTTTGCATCGGCGGTGTAGGGCTGGTGTTCTTTGGAACGGACGACCTCTATGCCGCCACGGCGGTCAGCGGCACCGCCTCGCTTTTCCTCACGCCGGTGATCGTCTTCTCGATCTTCCTGGGCCGCGAGGTGAAGACCTGGGCCTACTTCACGACCTTTGTGACGGCAGTCGGCCTATCCATTGTCTATTTCCTGGAGAATTCGGGCTACACCGCCGTCATGGGGGAGATGAGCGGGCTGGAGCACAGCTACAGCAAGCTTTTGCTGATCACCCTGGTGGTCCTGGCCGTCGGCTTCGGCTCTTTCGCCCTTGGGCTGAAGCCACGCCGGGTCGAGCGCGCGGCTAGCGCCCTTTGAACCTGGGCTTCGCTTTTGCGAGGAAGGCGCGAATGCCTTCCTTGTAATCCTCCGTATCGCAGGCTCGAAACGGCTCATCCAGTTCTTCCGCCGTCAGAGGGGCCGGATCTTTCACGCGCCGCGCAAAGACTTTGTGTCCACGCGCGGCGATCGGCGCGCCCTCCGCGATACGCTTCGCCGTGCCGTAGGCTTCCTGCTCGACCTCGGCGTCCGCCACGACCCGAGTCGCCAGCCCCTTCACATAAGCCTCGTCGGCCGTCCAGATCCGCCCTTCCAGCAACAGTTCCAGCGCGTTCGCCCGGCCCACTAGATCCACGAGTTCCTCCAGTTCCGGCAGCGCCAGGATATGGCCCAGCCGCTTGACCGGTATCCCGAAACGCGCACCCTGCCCCGCGATCCGCAGGTCGCAGAACATTGCGATCTCCAGTCCGCCGCCCATGCAGGCGCCCTCGATCAGCGCGATCACCGGATGCGGGCAGTCGCGCAGACCGTGCAGCGCCGGGGTCATCTGGCGGTTATACTCCCGCGCCTGATCGGCGGAGTAGCGCGTCTGCTGAAACTCGGCGATGTCGGCCCCGGCCCCAAAAGCCTCGCCGCCCGCGCCGCGAATCACCACGCAGCGGAGCCGATCGTCGCCGCGCAACTCGTCCATGACCTCGCCGAGTCGCCGCCACATCGCGAGGTCGCAGGCATTGCGCCGCTCCGGGCGATTGAGTGTCACGGTCACAACGGCATCGTCGCGTTGGAACAAAATCGGCTCGTCCATGGTTTTCTCCCCGCTTGGAATCCCAGGATTCATAGCATGGCGAACCCACAGGTAGAACTGTTGGGCTTGCCATCTGCATGAGGCATGGGAATATTGCGCTGCACAAACGATAGCCATTAAGGGGGATAACCGGCATGCCGGACGACGCAAGCCTGGGTTCGGAACAGGAAGCGGGGCTCCGCGACTCGACGTCGCGCCCGCCCACACGGCTGAATCTGGCGCTTCAGGGCGGCGGCGCACATGGCGCGTTCACCTGGGGCGTTCTGGATCGCCTGCTGGAAGCGCCGGACCTGGAAATCGCGGCAATTTCCGGCACCAGCGCCGGAGCGATCAACGGCTGCCTGCTGGCGCACGGCCTTGCGCTCGACGGACGCGAGGGAGCGCGGGCGAAGCTGACGGAGTTCTGGCGCCGGATCGCCGCGCTCTCGGCGATGAGCCCGTTGCAACCGACTCCGTTGGACCGGGCCTTCGGGTTCGGCCGCTTGCAGTACTCGCCGGTGTACTGGGCGCTGGAGCTGTCGTCGCGGCTGTTCTCGCCCTACAGCTACAATGCGCTCAACTTCAACCCAGTGCGCGAAACCCTGTTGCAATGCATCGACTTCGACCAGTTCCGTCACCAACACGGCCCGCAGGTCTTCGTCAGCGCAACCCATGTTCGCGAGGGGCGTATGCGGGTGTTTTCACGGCCGGAGATCGGGCTGGACGCGGTGCTGGCTTCGGCCTGCCTGCCGTTTTTGCACAAGGCGGTCGAGGTCGATGGCGAGGCCTACTGGGACGGCGGCTATCTCGGCAATCCGGCGGTGCTGCCGCTTTACGAGAAGAGCGATTGCCGCGACATCATGGTGGTGCAGGTGAATCCGATCCAAATCGACGCGGTTCCGGAGTCGGCGCAGGATATCTTCGACCGCATGAACACGATTACCTTCAACGCCGGGATGCTACGGGAACTCCACGCGCTGGAGACACTGGCAGAGCGCGACGGGGTGAGCGATCTGCGCCTGCACTGCATCGAGGCGGACGACACGATGCGCGGACTCGGCGTTTCCTCGAAGCTGAACGCCGACTGGCGCTTCCTGAAGCATCTGCGCGACGTGGGACGCAGTACGGCGGAAGGCTGGCTCACCCGCAACCGCCGCAAGCTGGGACAGGAGGGGACCCTGATCCCCGCGAATATGTACTTGTAAGCGTCCACGCCCATTCGCTCCGCACTTGGAGCAGGATCGAGTCATCGCCCGCTAGGCGCGAACGCCGCTCGCAACGCCTCGGCTGCCGCCTTGGGGTCTTCCGCCGCGCAGATGGCGGAAACCACTGCGATTCCCTCAATTCCGGTCTCCCGCAAATCGGCGGCGTTGCCCAGCCCGATCCCGCCGACGGCCACGCCCGGCAAGCCCACCCGCTGGCGCAGCGCCGCCACGCCCTCCGGGCCGATGGCGGCTCCAGCGTCGGCCTTTGTGCCGGTGGCGAAGGCCGGGCCAATGCCGACGTAGTCCACAAGCTCTGGGTCCGCCGTGCGCGCTTCCGCCTCGTCGCCCACGGAAAGGCCGATGATGACCGACTCGCCCAGCAGTCGCCGGGCGTCGCGCGGGGACATGTCGTCCTGGCCCAGGTGAACGCCATCGGCCCTCGCCGCCAGCGCCACGTCCACGCGGTCGTTGACGAGCAGCGGCACCCCGCGCGGCGCAAGCAGCGCCTTCAGATGGCGGGCGCGTTCGATTTGATCGCGGGTCGAGGCATTCTTTTCGCGAAGCTGAACAACGGTCACCCCGCCCTCCACGGCCTTCAGTACGGTTTCCACCATCGGTGTGGGGCCGGTATCGGCGGCGCTGACGATCAGATAGAGCGAGAGGTCGAGCGGGCGGCGGGGCATGGCGGTCGTTATCCTTTGCTCTAGTGTCGTCTGATCGTGAAGCAAGGTTAACTCTCCGCTATCGCAATCGCAAAGGCCCGTTTCCCCTTTGCCTCGGGCGCTGTGCGGCGCTATGAAGGCGCCACTGGACCAGCCAAGCAGGATCGACCCCATGACCGTGCCGGACATCACCGCCACCGCCCGCACCACCGCCAGCATTCTTATGGAGATCGAGGCGATCCTGTTCCGCCCGGACGACCCTTTCACCTTCACGTCGGGCCGGCGCAGCCCGGTGTATGTCGATTGCCGCCGTATCATTTCGTTCCCGCGCGCACGGGCGAAGCTGATGGCCTTGGCGCAGGAGACCATTGAGCGCGAGGCCGGATTCGAGAGCCTAGACGTGCTCGCGGGCGGCGAGACGGCGGGCATTCCTTTCGCCGCCTGGCTGGCGGAGCGCATGGCGCTTCCCATGGTTTATGTCCGCAAGCAGCCCAAGGGCTTCGGCCGCAACGCGCAGATCGAGGGTTACATGCCCGAGGGCGCACGCGCCATCCTGATCGAGGATCTGGCGACCGACGGCGGCTCCAAGCTTAACTTCATTGAGGCGCTGCGCAGCGCCGGTGCGAAAACCGCCCACGCCTTCGTCCTGTTCCACTACGGAATTTTCCCCGAAAGCACCCAGGTCCTCGCCGAGAACGGCGTGAAACTCCACGCCCTCGCCACTTGGTGGGACGCGCTTGCGGTTGCGGAGGAGCAGCGTTACCTCGACGCGGCCGGGCTCGACACCGTGCGCGGCTTCCTGGAAGATCCGGACGGCTGGTCGGCGGCTCAGGGTGAAAGCGGATGACAGACGACAAATCGACCATCAGCGTCGCCACTTGGAACGTCAATTCGCTCAAACAGCGGGTCGATCATCTGGTCAACTGGACGCGAGCGACTCAGCCGGACGTGATCCTGTTGCAGGAGCTAAAGTGCATCGAAGACAACTTCCCGCGCCTGGAAGTCGAGGCGGCGGGCTATCGCTGGGCGGCGGTGGGGCAGAAGAGCTACAACGGCGTCGCCATCCTCTCCCGGTCGGAAATTTCCGTGGTCGCCACCGCTCTACCGGGTAACGAGGACGACACGCAGGCGCGTTATATCGAGGCGGACACGTTCGGCCTTCGCGTAGCCTCGATCTATCTGCCGAACGGTAACCCGGTGGACACGGAAAAGTACGATTACAAACTGACGTGGATGGACCGCCTGAGCGCGCACGCGAAGAGCCTTTTGGCACTGGAACGCGCCGTGGTGCTCGGGGGGGACTACAATTGCATTCCCAGCGAGGACGATGTTCACGATCCCGGACGCTTCCGCGACGACGCTTTATTTCGCTTAGAAACTCGAAGGCGTTTTCGGAGCATGCTGAATCTCGGCTATACTGAGGCGTGGCGGGCGCTGCATTCGGAGAAACACGTCTACAGCTATTGGGACTACGGGGCGGCCTTTCGCAACGACGACGGGCTGCGCATCGA
>SKZV01000084.1 GCA_007127165.1 Rhodovibrio sp.
AAGTGTCGCGGCTGGCCCTCGACCGCGCTCTTCCCGAAGGTCAGCACGAAGCCTTGGAAGAGCAGCTTATGGCGGCGCACTGCGACATGATCCCCGAAGAGGCGATCCCCGCGATGGTGCGGGTGCAGCGCCTGCGCGATGCGGCAATGGCCGATGCGCTGATCGACGCGGCGACGAACGCGGAGACGGGTCAGGCCGTGCTGATCGCCGGGCGGGAGCATGTGCGGGCCGACCGGGGCGTGCCTTGGTATCTGCGGGCGCGCATCGATTCTCCCGATGCCCTCTCCGTCGGGCTCATGCAGGTATCCGAGGGGCTGGATTCCATCGAAGACTACCTGCCGGACATCGAAGCGGCGCAAGCGGCGTACGATTACCTGTGGTTCACACCGCGCCCGCACGACCGCGATCCCTGCGAGGAAATGCGCCGTCAGATGGAAGAACACCAGCGCCAGCGAGACGAGGGCTGAACCAGGGAGGCTGACGCGCCTGCGCCAAGCCTCCCTATCTCGCCAGCCGCCGTGGCCCTATCCCTGCCCCGGTAAGCTTTGCCCGTCGTCCATGGACAGCAGCGACGCGTTCCCCCCCGAAGCCGTGGTGTCGACGCTCAGCGAGCGCTCATGCACAAAGCGGTGCAGATAGTGCGGGCTGCTTGCCATCGGATGACCGAGGCCGTTAATCCTGCCCCCAGGCTCACGGTAGAGGATTGCCGGACGGATCGGACCGTCGGTCGCCGCAAGCGCCCGGTTGATTTCGCAGGCGGCTTCGAAAGGTCCGGCGCAGGCGACGGCGCCGATCTGACCTGCCGCCACGAAATCGGTCAGTGCGGCATCGCTGCCGTGCCCAACCGCCATCACGGCGTTGTCCGGCACGCCGGCGCGGCGGAACAGCTCGACCGCCGCTTCGGCTGTTTTGCCGTCCGGGTGCCAAGCCGCCACTGGATTCCCGGCCGCCAGCGCTGCGCCGATCTGAGTCACGAGCGCGTTCGCCCCGGCGTCGCCAAGGCAAACGCAGGCCACCGGCCCGCGCGGCCAGAGCGACATCTCGTTGCGCTCTCCGGTCGGTCCGGGCAGGGCAAGAGGCTCCTCGAACTCGTTTTGAATCTGCGCTGCGTAGAAACGCAGGTAGTCCCCCGACTGCCGCAGGGCCTCGCCGCCGCCGTTGGCATTGGCGAGCTTGCTGTTGCCCTTGTCCAGCGACTCCGCCGCACTCTCCAGAACTTCGGCGCGCTTATCCACCGGGGCCAGCCACTCGCCGCCGGATTTATCGAAGGTGTCGAGCGCGGCAAAAAGCGATTTCCGCGACAACACCTTGGCCGAGAGCTGCGGAGCCTCGCCTTCCGCCTTGCCGGACGCGGCGGCTTCGCCGTTCGGTGTTTCCGCGACAAAGCGGTGGAGATAGTGCGGCCCGCCCGCCTTCGGTCCGGTGCCGGAAAGGCCCTGCCCGCCGAAGGGCTGCACGCCGACGATCGCGCCGATCTGGTTGCGATTGACATAGGTGTTGCCGACGCGCGCCTTGTTGAAAACGTGCTTCCAGGTCTCGTCGATGCGGGTGTGAACGCCGAGTGTCAGGCCGTATCCGGTGTCGTTGATCGCCTTCATCACCTGGTCGAGGCGGCTCGCCTGATAGCGCACGACGTGCAGCACCGGGCCGAAGATCTCCCGCTGTAACTGCCCGATCCGTTCGATCTCGAAGGCGGCGGGCGTGACGAAGGTGCCGTCGCCGGTTCCGGGGCCTAGCTTGGCGCGCCGGATTTCATTCCCCTCGCCCAGCATGCGCTTGATATGGCTGTCCAGCATCGACTTCGCTTCCGAGTCGATCACCGGGCCGACATCGGTGGAGATCATCGCCGGATCGCCGACGCTCAACTCGTCCATTGCGCCGGAGAGCATGTCGACCATCTTGTCCGCGACGTCCTCCTGCACGAAAAGCACGCGCAGAGCCGAACAGCGCTGTCCGGCGCTTTGGAAGGACGACATCAGCACGTCGCGCGTCACCTGCTCCGGTAGCGCCGTCGAATCCACGACCATCGCGTTCTGCCCGCCGGTTTCCGCGATCAGCGGCGGGATCTCCCCGTCGCGCTTGGCGAGCGTGCGGTTGATGATTCGGGCCACCTCGGTCGAGCCGGTGAAGCACACGCCGGAAACGCGCGGGTCCGCAACCAGCGTGCCGCCAACGCGCGCGCCGTCGCCCGGCAGCAAATGCAGAACGTCTTGCGGAATCCCGGCGCGGTGCAGCAGGCGAACCGCCTCCGCCGCGATCAGGGGAGTCTGCTCCGCCGGTTTGGCGAGCACGGCGTTGCCCGCCACCAACGCGGCCACGACTTGCCCGTTGAAGATCGCGAAGGGGAAGTTCCACGGCGAGATGCAGGTGAAGACCCCGCCGCCCTTGAGCGAGACCGTGTCGTCGCGGCGCAGCGGCGCGCGCAGGGGAATGCCCTGTGCCAGATCGTCGCGTGCCTTCAAGGCGTAGTAACGGCAGAAGTCCACGGCCTCGCGCACCTCGGCCACGCCATCAGCCAGGGTCTTCCCGGCCTCGGCGGTGCAGAGCGCCATGATGCGCGGCATCTCTTCTTCCATGAGATCCGCCGCTTTCTCCAGACAGGCGGCGCGCTGCTCCACAGGGGTTGCAGCCCAGTCCGGCGCGGCTTTCGCGGCGGCGGCGAGCGCGGCCTCGATGTCGGCGCTTGCCGCTTCGGCCGCCTGCCCGATGGTCCAGGAGTTGCGTTGCGGCGAGACGACGGGCTTCGCGTCCTGTCCGTCCGTCAACTTGCCGCCGACGATGGGACCGGCGGTCCAGCTTCCCGCTCCGGCTTGCGGCATGGTCCGCGCCAGATCGCCCAGAACGCTGCGGTCGGTGAGGTCCAAACCCTTCGCATTCGGGCGGCGCGGCCCGTAGATGTCGCGCGGCAGCGGAATCTTCGGATGCGGTATTTTGCTGTAACTCCGCACCGTCTGGATCGGGTCCGCGATGATCTCGTCCACCGGCTGGCTCTCGTCCTGGATGCGGTTGACGAAGGAACTGTTTGCGCCGTTCTCCAAAAGGCGGCGCACCAGATAGGCCAGCAGGTCCTCGTGCTGTCCGACCGGCGCATAGATGCGGCAGCCGACTTGCTTGCGGTCGCGCTCCACCACCTGCTCGTAAAGCTCCTCGCCCATGCCGTGCAGACGCTGGAACTCGAAGTCGCTGGAGTTTCCAGCGAATTCCAGCACCGCCGAAATCGTGTGCGCGTTGTGCGTGGCGAGCTGCGGGTAGAACGCATCGGTGTCGGCGAAGAGCTTGCGCGCACAGGCCAGATAGGAAACGTCGGTGTTCGCCTTACGCGTGAACACCGGATATCCGGGCAGCCCCAGCTCCTGCCCGCGTTTGATTTCCATATCCCAGTACGCGCCCTTCACGAGCCGCACCATGAAGCGGCGCTTGTCGCGCTGAGCGATCTCGGCCAGCCAGTCCAGGACGAAGGGCGCGCGCTTTTGATACGCCTGGACGACCACGCCGAAGCCCTGCCAGTCCCGCAATTCCGGATCGGCGGAGATCGCGTCGATCACGTCCAGCGAGATGTCGAGACGGTCCGCCTCCTCCGCGTCGATATTCAAGCCGATGTCGTAGCGCGCCGCATCGACGCAGAGCGCCCGCAGGCGCGGCAGCAACTCGTCCATCACCCGTTCGGCGTTGCCGACTTCGTAGCGCGGATGCAGCGCCGAGAGCTTCACCGAAATGCCGGGCGACTTGATCGGCCCCTCTCCGTTGGCTTCCTTGCCGATAGCCGTGATGGCGGTGCGGTAGAGCTTGAAGTAGCGCTTGGCGTCGGCCATCGTCCGCGCGGCCTCGCCCAGCATGTCGTAGGAGTAGTTGTAGCCCCGCTCCTGCCAGCCCCGCGCGCGGCCGATAGCCTCGTCGATGGTCCGGCCCATGACGAACTGACGGCCCATGATCTTCATCGCCTGATTGACCGACTCGCGCACCACCGGCTCACCCAGGCGGGCGACCAGTCGGCGCAGTGCAGCGTCCGGCGAGCGGCCCTGATGGCCATGCATCCGCACCACCCGGCCGGTCAGCATCAGCGCCCAGGTGGAGGCGTTGACGAACCACGAAGAACTCTGCCCCAGGTGCTGCTTCCAGTCGGCCACCGAGAGCTTGTCGCGAATCAGCCGCTCGCGCGTGTCGTCGTCGGGCACGCGCAGCAGCGCCTCGGCGATGCACATCAGCAGCACGCCTTCCTGGGTGGAGAGGCCGTATTCGTGCAGGAAAGCATCGATTCCGCCCTGGTTCAGCGTCTCCGCGCGAACCGCCTCGACAAGTTGGCGGGCGTAGGAATCGATCCGCTGCCGACTGTCATTCCCCAGATCGAGCTGCGCAAGCAGCGCGTCGATACAGACCGTCTCATCCGCGCGATAATGGGCGTTGATTGCGGAGCGGAGCGGGCTTTGCTCCGGCGGCTGCTTTTTGAATACCATCTCTCCAGACACTTTCTCAAACCTCCGTTCGAGGGCCACCGCACCTGATCGCCGGACACGGTAGCCTCGTTTTCAACCCGCTCGAAGTCCCAATCGCCCGTTTGCTTCTTACCTATACCTATTCGGTTGGAACCGCGCGCTCAATGCCTAGCGGCAATATGGCCGGAATCTCGCGACCGCCCAGCCAAGGGAAAACGCCGCTACGCGCACGGCCGCCGAGGGTGCGGGGCTTACTTATTTTCAGGTGAAGTTGGCTTCTCACCATCATTTATTTATAATTTGCGTAAAGGAACACCGATCTCATTAGTACACCTAATTAATAGTTTTTTCATAACTTACATGACTATACTATTCATAGATGATAATCATGTAACTATTTAACGTCGAACGTTTTATACCTACGTCGCTAATACTGTTAGATTTTTTACATGATTTTATCAATGGGCGTCAGCGGATGGGCGAAACGAAGGTCTGACAAAGGATATGGGAGACGATGCCATGCACGTGGTGACTTTTGCCTCACAGAAAGGTGGCTCCGGGAAGACGACTCTTGCCGGACATATGGCAGTACAGGCGGCGCGCGCGACTGGCGAACGGGTCGCGCTTATCGACACCGATCCGCAAGGCAGCCTTGCCGACTGGTGGAACGTCCGCGCCGATCCGATGCCGGAGTTCGTCCACACCAACGTGGGCCATCTCGGCAGCGACTTGGAAGCCCTGGCGCGGATGGGCGTGAAGCTGGTGTTCATCGACACTCCGCCAGCGATTACCGATACGATCCGGCAGGTTGTGGGGGTCTCCGACCTCGTGGCGATCCCGACGCGGCCGAGTCCGCATGATCTGCGCGCGGCGGGAGCGACGGTGGAACTGGTGGAGGCGGCCGGGCGGCAACTCGTCTTCGTGGTCAACGCCGCGACCATGCGCGCGCGGATCACCGGCGAGGCGGCGGTCGCGCTCTCCCAGCACGGAACCGTGGCCCCGACCACGATCCACCAACGCACCGACTTCGCCAGTTCGATGATCGATGGGCGCACGGTCATGGAACTCAATCCCGGGTCCCGCTCGGCTGTGGAAATCGCGGAGCTTTGGACCTATATCGCGACGCGGCTGCAGGGCACGCGACGAGAAACGTTCCTCGGGTCTCATGCCGCCCGCAAACAGCGCAAGACCGCCGTGATCCCCCAGCCTGGGGGCGCGGGGCCCGCGAGCGCGGAGTTCGCGCGTCCGGGGAACGGAAAGTCCCAAAGCGCGATGCCGGGGAACGCGCTCCCGGAGAATACCAATGCCTGAGCATTACGAGGACGCCGGGGCCGCCTCTCTGACCGGGCAGTTGCTCGCCCGCAAGGGGACGGCACACCCCAGTTCCAATCTCGACACGCCATGGAGCGCCCGCTACACGGCTTTGGGTCACGCAGCGGGACAGGCGGCGGCCCCGCCGCAGCCTCCGGCCAAGGGGAGCGAAGCGCCGAAGCAGCATCTCCAGCGCACGGGCGGCGGTCCGCTGCACATCGCCTGGCCAACGCCCGAGCCGGAGCGAAAGGTGAAGCTGACGGTTCGGTTGGATTCCGCGCGTCACCGGCGTCTGCGGCTTGCCGCCGTCCATAAGGATCAGTCGCTTCAGGCCATGCTCGTTGCGGCGCTCGATCAGTATCTTGAAGGGCTCGACGTGAAGTGCTCGTGCATTCGTGGTGTTGGCCCGGACAAGACGGCCTGCGCCGACTGTCCCAGCCCCGAGATCGGTACGGAGACAGCGGAGCGGATGCCATGAGCAGCGAGACGGACCAAGGCGGCGCCGATGCTGCACCTGTAAAACCCGCAGCTTCGCTTCTGACGATCCCCCTTTTCAAGACCGCGCGCTCCCGGAGAGCGGATCGAACGCTGTCGAACGAACGGCGCCCGCTCAACGCAGAGGACCCGGCAGAGGTTCAGGATACCCATAGGTATAGGTCCCCGCCCGTCCGAGCAACGGAAGAGCGGCCCGTACGGGAGCAGCCGCGAGCGCCCGAGAGTTCACCGGAGAAACCGGTGGCGGTCGAGGCCAGGCATTTGCGGCAATATTGGCGGCGGGTTGCAAGCGGGGGCGTTCCCGCTATCGAGGAACTGGACGAGTCCACGATTGCACGCAACTGGCCGTATACGCTGTTGATCCGGGTGCCGGACGATGCGTTGGTCGACATCGTTCACGTCTACGCGCCGCAGCCGGGCCGCACCCCGGACAGCGCCGAACCGGAGGGACACCCTCTGGCGCAGGACCATTATTCGCAACTGTCGGCCTGGTTGCTCCGGCTCGCCCGAGAAACCGCTCCCACGCGGGCGCCACGAGAAACCACCGAATCCTTTCCGATGGCCGGCGGTCTGCGCAGCTTCACGGCGCAGGCTATGCCGTGCCAAAGCCGGAACGATGCCGCCGCCTACGTCTTGTTAAACATTTCGCGCGCGTAACGACCGTTTCGGGCGGTATTCAGGCAGCGCGCACGCGCTCCAGCACCTTGTCCGTTTCGGATTGCAGGGTTTGGGCCTCCTGTCCCAGGTCCTTAGCAGCCGAGAGGACCTGCTCCGCCGCGCTGCCGGTTTCTTCCGCCGCTTCACCGACCGAGCCGATGCTCCCCGAGACGAGGCTCGTTCCCTCCGCCGCGCTCTGCACGTTCTCCGCGATTTGATCGGTGGCCCGACTCTGCTCTTCAACCGCCGAAGCAATGGTCGTCGCGATTTCGTTCATTTCGCTGACGATTCCCGAGATCGATTCGATAGCGGCCACGGCGTCGCGGCTCTCGCTCTGAACCTCCCCGATCTGCGCGGTGATACGCTCGGTAGCCGTGGCCGTTTGACTCGCCAGCGACTTGACCTCCTGCGCCACGACGGCGAAGCCGCGTCCCGCATCGCCAGCGCGCGCCGCCTCGATTGTCGCGTTCAGTGCCAACAGGTTGGTCTGCTCGGCAATGTCCTTGATGAGATCCACCACCTGACCGATCTGCGCGGCGCTTTGCTCCAGGCCCCGGATGGTCGCGCCGGTGCGTTCGGCTTGCTGCACGGCGCGGTCGGAAATCTGCGCGGACTGCTGCACTTGCCGCCCGATCTCGGCAATGGACGCGGTCAACTGTGCGGCGGCGCTGGCCACTGTTTGCACGTTCGCCGAGGCCATTTCGGAGGCTTCCCCCGCGGAGCCCGCCTCGCGTGCGGTACGCTCGGCAGTTCCCGTCATCGAGACGGCGGCCCCCTGCAAATCGCCCGCCGCGCTGGAAATGCGGGCGATCACCGAGCCGACGTTGGCTTGAAAACTCTCCATGAAGCTCTGCAACGCGGCGTTCTTCTCCGCCTCGGCGCGCTCCTGGGCCTCTACCTGCTGGTGTTGCAGGCGAAGGTTTTCCTGGAGTTTATCCTGAAAAATCCCTAGCGCGCCCGCCATGGCTCCGATCTCGTCGCGGCGATCGCGGAACGGAATTTCCACCGCCTGCCCCGTGTCCGCCGTGATCGTCATCAATTCGGTGATCCGCTTGATCGGCTGCGCGAGACGGTGCTCCATCAACCGTAGTGCGGCCAGCGTGAGGGCGGCGGCAAACCCCAGCCCGGCGATGCTGGCCACGAGAATCGTGAACCAATCGCGGACCACCGCCGCCAGATGGGCATCTCCCGCTTCGATAGCCGCAGCCTTCACCTGCATGATCGTCGCCAGCGCGGAATCGGACAGATCGAACCATCCCGCCCCGTCCATTCCCGTCGGAAAACCTTCTTCCAGCGCAAAGAGAATGGCGTCCGCCTGCGGTTGAAAGCGCTCGAAATAATGCGATTCCGTTTGCGCCACCTGCTCGGTCAACACCGGCGGAGCGTCGCTGCGCGCGGCGATCTGAATCACCTTGCGCCAGTTCGCGTCGACCTGACCGCGGAACCGGGCCACGGCACGCAAATCCTCTTGGGAAATCTCCTCTTCCGCGATCGCTTGGCCGATCAGCGCACGTTCCTGCCCCGCAAAGCTGCGGACCTGCCAAGCCAGTTCCTTCACGAACGTTTGCTCGGCAATAAACGGGTCGGCCAGCTTGACCTGGAAGCCCACGGCTCCGGATAGCGTCTCTATCGACTGCATGAACTCTGCCAGCGCGGGCGTCCAGCCCTCGACCACCTCTCGCGGCCGATCCGCTCGTCCCCGTTCGAGAGCCGCATCGACGGCTTGGCGCAGATCCTCTACCGAACCCCGTGCGGCTTTCACGGCATCCACGAGGTGTGCCCGGCCCTCAAACCTGTGCGACTCCAACCCCTCCAGGGCATCCCGGAGCGCAGCGGTATTGGCGGCGCGGCGTTCCGCGATCTCTCGCAGCACCGGGGCGGAGGCTGCCGCCCGCGTACGGAGCGCCGTTTCGCTCACCCCACGTTCGACCGCCAGATGCTCGATTGCGGTGAAAAGATCGTCGGAGACGGCATTCATCTCCTGAACCCGACTCGATTCGGCGTAGACGCCCCAGGCATGGACGGTCATCCAGAGACTGCCTGCCAGTAGCGTGACGCCCATAAGAATGATAAGGGCCCGCGCCATCGCGACGACCGACAGCCGCCGATTTCGTCCTGCCTGCTTGATTTCGCTCACGACGCTCATCGCCTTCTACATCCCTTCCGGTGACCAGCGCTTATGTCTCAAATGCGCGATAAATATCTAGCATCTCTTGCGCTCTGGTTGTGCTTTATCGTAACAGAACACAGAACGCCGAAATTACGCATTCAACGTTAAGTGACAGAATCGCGAGCGCTTAGCGGGGGTGCGGCGGACCTTACACGATCAGGAATGCGATTGTTCGCCGGAACGCAGCCAGCGCCGCATCGCTGTGTTCACGGCATCCGGGCGTTCCAGCGGCGCAAGATGACCGCAATGCGGAACGACAACCAACTCCGCCCCCGGAATTGCCTCCGCCATGGCTTTGTGCTCGGCCATCGGCGTCAGCGCATCCTCTTTACCGCACAGAACGAGTGTCGGCGCCTTAACATCCGGCAGGATGTCCCGGCTATCCGGCCGCGCGAGAATGGCGGTTTGCTGGCGGATGAAGGCCTCGCGGCCAACCCTTTCGGCCATCCCCGTCACGATGCCGGTCAAGCGGGCGTCGTTCAGACGGTCTTCGTGCAGAAGCATCGGCAGGAGTTGCGGAGTCACCCCCTTGAAACGGCCCTTCCCGGCGAGCGACAGCAAGCCGCGCCGGCGGCGGCGCTGTTCAGAGGAGTCCGGGCTGGCCTTGGTGTCCAGCAGGGCAAGTCGGCTCACGCGCTGAGGCGCTTGCCGGACAATCTCGAAGCAGACATAGCCGCCCATCGACAGCCCGGCCAGCGCAAAACGCTCCGGCGCGTGGGCCAGAACACCGTGCGCCATCTCCTCGACGCTGTCCGCATTGGTGAGATCGGCGATCCAGGGATCGGCGATATCAGACAGCGCCTCGACCTGATAACGCCATAAGGCGTGGTCGCACAAAAGGCCCGGCAACAGAACGAGGGGAAGACGCGGCGCGGTCATCGGCGCGCGGCCTGAAAGCGGGAAAACCGGATCGTCATTTGATCAATGGGATCACGCTGCGGAAGGCATCCGTTCCCCCCCGTTCGAGCCACTCGAACACCACCATCTCGCTGGTGGGTATCTCGAGGCCGTTCGCCTGCATCCGCGAGAGCGCCGCGTGTTTATCCTCCGCACGGCGCGAGCCGACAGCATCGGCGACAACGGAGGTGTGGTAGCCCTTCTCCGCCAGAACCATTGCGCTCTGGAGCACGCACACATGGGTTTCACAGCCGCAGACGACGATCTGATTGCGCTCAAGCCGGGAAATCCGTTCCGCGAATTCGGGCTCTCTCGGTGCCGAAAAGTAAATTTTCTCGATCACGGACTCTGGAGGCGCAAGCTCCAGCACGCTTTCAACGCTATGACCTAACCCCTTGGAGTAGTGTTCCGTTACAAGGATCGGAATGTCCAGTTTGGCAGCCGCCTGCATGAGAAAACGAATGCGCTCCAACGCCTGCTCGCCGCCGTGGATTGCGGGAAAAAGTCGTTGTTGAACATCGACGATAAGAAGCACGCTATCCCGCGCCCGCAGCAACATAACCCTCTTTGCTCCTTGAAGTAATAAAACCGCGACACTTAACTCATTTAACCAAACTATCCGGCGCTGCCAAGGCGGAGATGGAAAAATTACCATTGTACTGGGGTTCCGATTGACAGCAGGCCTTGATACCGTATGATCTCCACCCACCTAATTGGGTGTGGAAACGACCTATGGTCACACCCCAAATTCCGAAGTTATGGTCGAAAAGACGGATATAAATGACGTTTGAAGATATCGGACTGAGTGAAAAGCTGCTCTCAGCTATTGCCGATTCCGGCTACACCGAGCCCACGCCGATCCAGGAAAAAGCCATACCTTATGTGCTGATGGGTCGCGATGTTCTCGGGTGCGCGCAGACAGGCACCGGCAAAACAGGGTCGTTCGTGTTGCCCATGATCGACATCCTGGACGAAGGGCGGGCAAAGGCGCGGATGCCGCGCTCGCTTATTCTTGCGCCGACGCGCGAACTCGCCGCTCAGGTGGGCGAGAGTTTTGAACGCTACGGCAAGCATCACAAGCTCTCGAAGGCGCTGCTGATCGGCGGTTCCTCCTTTTCAGAGCAACTCCAGCAACTCGACCGCGGCGTAGACGTGCTGATCGCGACTCCGGGCCGTTTGATCGACCTGTTCGAGCGCGGCAAGATCCTGCTTGCGGACGTTAAGATTCTGGTGATCGACGAGGCCGACCGGATGCTGGACATGGGGTTCATTCCCGATGTCGAGCGGATCGTCGGCATGCTTCCGAAGGGCCGCCAGACGTTGTTCTTTTCCGCCACGATGGCGAAAGAGGTGCGCCGCCTGGCCGACAAGTTCCTCGATAACCCCAAGGACGTGAGCGTATCGCGTCCGGACTCGGCCGCGAAGACGGTGACTCAGGGCTTGGTGCGCTGCCCCGGCACGGACAAGCGCAAGGCGCTGCAACAGCTTCTGGACCGCGACGAGGTCGCCAGCGGGCTGATCTTCTGCAATCGCAAACGTGACGTGAGCGCGCTGGCGAAGGCGCTGAAGAAGCAGAATCGCTTTGTCGGCGAATTGCATGGCGACATGGCGCAGGCCTCGCGGATGGAAACGCTCAACGCGTTCCGGAACGACGAGATCGAACTGCTGGTGTGTTCCGACGTCGCGGCACGCGGACTGGACATTCCCCAGGTGAGTCACGTCTTCAACTACGACGTTCCGAACTCGCCGGAAGACTACATTCACCGGATTGGCCGCACAGGCCGTGCCGGACGGTCCGGCATCGCCTACATGCTCGCCACCCCGGCGGACAGTAAGTCGCTGGCGGGTATCGAGAAGCTGATCGGCGGAGCAATTCCGCCCGTGGACGTCGACTCCGTGCGCATCCTGCCGCCGGAAAAGGTGGAAGGCGAAGTCATCGCCGAGGTGGCGCTGGACAGCTTGAAGATTCCTGTGGACGACGATTCGACGGAAGCCGGTGGCGATAGCGGCGGTAAGCGCCGCCGCCGTGGTTCGCGCCGCGGCAAGAAGTCGGAACCCGCCGCGAACGGAAACGCCGCCCCAGAAGCCACCATCGCTCACGAGGCCGCTCAAGAGTCGGAGACACTGGACTCGGCGACAGCGGACACCGAGGTGTCTCAGCACGATACCGGCGCTGACGACAGCGCTAGCCAACCGGAACCTGCGGCCGCACTCGCTCAGGACAGCGAACCTGCGCCGCAAGACGAGGCGGTGCAGGACGAAGCGGTGCAGGACGGGGCGCAGGATCGGCAGAAGGCGGCCAACGACCAAGGCGCGAGGGGTAAATCGCAGCCCCGCCGAAGCGACAACTCGCGCGGCCGAAGCAACGATCGCGACAAGAACATGTCCCCAGAGAAGCGTCAGTCACCGAACGGCTATCAATCCAAGCCCTTTGGAGACCACACGCCTGCCTTCATGTTGCGCCGCGTGCCGGTTTCCGCCAGCGCCTAGCGTAAAGTCAGGCTTTCAAGCATACGAAAACGCGGCGTCAATCAAATCGGCGCCGCGTTTTGCGTTCCGCCTCTTGGCCTGCGGCCTCCGGGCGTTATGATGCGCGCTGATGTTCAATGGCTCAGGCCGGTTTGGGAGCGCGCGATGCAGACGATCTTTGTAATGGTGAAATGCGAGCTTGGCCGCGCCTACGATGTGGCGGACGAGATGGTTCAGGACATCGAACAGGTATCGGAGGTGCATTCGACCTCCGGCCAATACGATCTGCTGATAAAGTGCTACCTCCCCGACGGGCAGGACATCGGCCACTTCGTGACCGAGCGGATACAGACCGTTCCGGGAATCGCGGACACGTTTACATTGATCGCTTTCAAAGCATTTGGTTGACCTACAAAAGTTTTCCGGGCTCAACTGTCCGGCGTATCAATGAATAAGAAACACCAACGGGAGGCTAGCAGGGGTATGAAACGGCAGTTCCTTGGATTTTCCGCCGCAGCGGCGGTCGCGCTGGCTTCGACGGCGGCGGCCATGGCCGAGCCCGTGAAGATCGGCATGGTCACGACGCTTTCGGGCGGCGGCAGCGGCCTTGGCATCGACGTGCGCGACGGCTTTCAACTCGCCGTCGACCAGGAAGGCGGCACCCTTGGCGGCCACGAGATCGAGTTGATCGTGAGCGACGACGCACGCGAGCCGGACCGGGCGCGGCAAGCCGCCGACCGCATGGTGGAGCGCGACGGCGTGGACATCATGACCGGCCTGATCTGGTCGAACCTCGCCATCGCCGTGGTGCCCCGCGTGGTGCGCGAGGACGTGATCTACATCAGCGCGAACGCCGGGCCGTCCATCCTGGCCGGGCGGAACTGCCATGAGAACTACTTCAACGTGGCGTGGCAGAACGACAATCTGCACGAAGCCGCCGGGCAGTTCGTCAAGGACGAAGGCCACGACAACGTCTACATGCTGGCGCCGAACTATCCCGCCGGGACCGACGCGCTGGAGGGCTTCAAGCGCTTCTACGACGGCGGAATCGCGGGCGAGGTCTATACCGCGCTGGGTCAGCAGGACTACGCCGCCGAGCTTGCGGCGCTGCGCAACGCCGAGCCGGACGCGGTTTACATCTTCCTGCCGGGCGGCATGGGAATCTCCTTCATCCGTCAGTACGAACAAGCCGGGCTGAACGAGATCATCCCGCTCTTCGGCCCCGCCTTCTCCTTCTCGCAGGACATTCTGGGCGCGGCGGGCGAAGCGGCGCTGGGCGTCAGGAACGCCTCGCAGTGGAGCAAGGACCTGGAGAACCCGGCGAACGCGGCCTTCGTCGAGGACTTCATCGCGGCCTACGACCGCCTGCCCTCGCTCTACGCCAGCCAAGGCTACGACACCGCGCGTCTGATCGCCTCGGCGCTGGAAGCCACCGGAGGGAATGCAGCGGACCGGGACGCGCTGCGCGAAGCCCTGCGCGCCGCCGATTTCGATTCGGTGCGCGGCGCGTTCCGCTTCGGCAACAATCAGCATCCGATTCAGGACATTTACATGCGCGAAGTCGTGCTGGAAGACGGAGTCGTCACCAACAAGGTCATCGGCACGGCCTTCGAGGATCACGTCGACGCCTATGCGCAAGACTGCCGGATGTAAGGCGCGCCGCCGAGCGTAAAGGGCGGGAGACGGATATCCCGCCCTGCGCCGTCCCCGGCGCTCATTCGCCTATCGAAACGAGGAGCCTCCCACCGCCGTGCTGCTGTTTCTTGAGCAGACCCTGAACGGCCTGCAACTCGGAGTCATGCTGTTTCTCATGGCTTCCGGCTTGACGCTGATCGCGGGGATCATGAGTTTCATCAACCTCGCGCACGGGTCGTTCTACATGATCGGCGCGTTCGTCGCCGCAAGCGTGGCGCAGGCGACCGGCTCGTTCATGCTGGGGCTGGCGGTGGCGCTTCCGGCAACGGCGATTCTCGCCATGGTTTTGGAATCCGGAGCGCTGAACCGGCTTTACGACCGCGATCACCTGGATCAGGTGCTGGCGACCTTCGGGCTTATTCTCTTCTTCAACGAGTTGGTGAAGATCGTTTGGGGCGCGCAGCCGTTTTACCTGAACACTCCTGACTGGCTATCCGGCAGTGTCGAAATCATTTCTGGAGTGCCCTACCCGGCCTATCGCCTCGCGCTGATCGTCACCGGGCTCGCGGTCGCGCTCTTCCTCTACCTGCTGATTCAGCGCAGTCGCCTCGGCATGTTGATCCGGGCCGGAGCGAGCAACCGCGAGATGGTCGGCGCGCTGGGCGTGAACATCAAGCTGCTCTATACCCTTGTCTTCGGTCTTGGTGCGCTGCTGGCGGCGCTGGCGGGGGTCATGGCGGGACCGATCTATGCCGTCCAGATCGGCATGGGAGAGAGCATTCTGATCCTCACCTTCGTGGTGGTGGTCGTGGGCGGCATCGGGTCGATCCGGGGCGCCTTCGCCGGAGCGCTGCTGATCGGCCTCGTGGATACGATGGGCCGCGCCTATCTGCCCGACATGCTGCGCCTTGCCCTGCCGCCCGCGACGGCGGACAACTTGGGCGCCTCGCTTGCCTCGATGTCGATTTACATTCTGATGGCCGTGATCCTCGCCCTGCGGCCAAGAGGACTCTTCCCCGCCCATGGCTGACCGCAAGCTGATCCGGCTTCTGCCGCCGCTCCTTTTCGCTGTGGCGCTGGCCCTCTTGCCGGTGCTGGCGGAGGCCGCGGGGCGCGGCTATCTGATCGGCGTTTCGACCAACGTGCTGATCTTCGCCATCGCCGCGAGCAGCTTGAACCTGATCCTCGGCTATGGCGGCATGGTGAGCCTGGGCCACGCGGCGTTTTTCGGCAGCGGCGCTTATGTGGTCGGCATCCTTGCGCATCATGCGATGTGGGGCGCGCCGTTGATGGTCTGGCCCTTCCACATCGGCGGGACCGAGAGCGCGTTCATCGCATGGCCGCTGGCGATTCTGGTTTCGGCCCTGCTGGCGCTGGTGATCGGCGCGATTTCGCTACGCACGAGCGGGCTTTACTTCATCATGATCACGCTGGCTTTCGCGCAGATGCTGTTCTTTTTCTTCATCGCGCTGAACGAATACGGCGGCGAGGACGGCATGAGCCTGTGGAACCGCTCGCACGCCGGGCCGCTCGACCTGAACGACAACACGCAGTTCTTCTACCTTGTCTTGGCCTTCACCCTCGCCCTGCTGTTCCTCAAACACCGCCTGGTGAACAGCCGCTTCGGCGTGGTGCTGACGGGAATCCGCGACAACCCGCGCCGGATGCGGGCGCTGGGTTATCCGGTGCGGCGCTATCAGCTTGCGGCCTTCACGCTGGCCGGAGCGGTTGCGGGCCTCGCGGGCGCCTTGATCGCTAACCAGACGGAGTTCGTCTCGCCGACCTTCCTGCACTGGACCCGCTCCGGCGAGATCCTGATCATGGTGGTTCTCGGCGGCATGGGGACGCTGTTCGGGCCGCTTTTGGGCGCGGCGGCCTTCCTCTTGCTGGAGGAAACTCTGGCCGATCTGACCGAGCACTGGATGATCATCTTCGGGCCGCTGTTGCTGCTGGTCGTGCTCTTCGCGCGCGGCGGCCTGTGGAGCTTGGTCGAGCGGCTGCGCGCGGCCTTGGGCGGCGGAGGGGAGAGGCGATGAGCACGCCGCTGCTTGAGATCGACGGACTGCAAAAGGCGTTCGGAGCCGTGATCGCCAGCGAAAACCTCAGCCTCGACGTTCAGCCGGGCGAGATCCACGCCGTCATCGGCCCCAACGGCGCGGGCAAGACAACGCTGATCGCGCAGCTCTCCGGGGAAATCGCGCCGGATGCCGGGCGGATCGCCTTCGCCGGGGAGGACATCACCGCCCTGCCCGTCCATGCCCGCGCGCTGCGCGGCCTCGCCCGCTCGTTCCAGATCACCAGCCTGTTTCCGCGCTTCACGGTGCTCGAAAACGTCGCCCTTGCGGTCCAGGCGCACCAAGGGCACAGCTTCCGTTTCTGGCGTCCGGCGTGGCGCGATCCGGCGCTGATCGAACCTGCCAAGGAGACGCTGCGCCGCGTCGCCATGACCCGCCGCGAGGACGTGCCCGCCGGAACGCTGGCGCACGGCGAACAGCGCCAACTCGAACTCGCCATGGCGCTGGCGGGCCAGCCGCGCCTTCTGCTGCTAGACGAACCGACGGCGGGAATGGGGCACGAGGACTCCGTCCGCATGGTGGACCTTCTGCTTGACCTGAAGCAGGAGGTGGCGATGCTGTTGATCGAGCACGACATGGATGCGGTCTTTCGACTTGCGGACCGGATCACGGTGCTGGTTTATGGCCGGGCGATCGCCAGCGGAAGCCCCGAGACGATCCGGACCGACCCCGAGGTGCGCCGCGCCTATCTGGGTGAAGAGGAGCCTGCGTGATGCTCCAGCTTTCCGGCGTCGATGCAGGCTATGGCCGCTCTCAGGTGCTGTTCGGCATGGACCTGGATGTGGCCGATGGCGAGGTGGCGACGCTGCTCGGCCGCAACGGCATGGGCAAGACCACGACGGTGCGCGCCATCATGGGATTGAACCGCGCGAGCGCCGGTCATGTGCTGTTCCAGGAGCGTGAAATCACCCGCTGGCCGTCCTACAGGATCGCCAAGGCCGGAATCGGGCTGGTCCCGGAGGGCCGCCAGATCTTCCCGAATCTGACGGTGCGCGAGAACCTGATCGCCACCGCCCGCCCGCCGCGCGGCGACGCGCCCGCCTGGACCGAGGCACGGGTTTACGAGCTGTTCCCGGTCCTGAAAGAGCGGCGCGGAAACTACGGCAACCAGCTTTCCGGGGGCGAGCAGCAAATGCTCGCCATCGCCCGCGCGCTCCTGACCAACCCCAAGCTCTTGATCCTGGACGAGGCGACTGAAGGGCTTGCGCCCCTGGTGCGGCAGGACATCTGGGGCGTTCTGGAGCAGTTGAAGGGGTTGGGGCAATCGATCCTGCTCATCGACAAGAACCTCGAGACGCTGCTGCGCCTCGCCGACCGGCACACCATCGTAGAGCGCGGCCGCGTGGTCTGGCGCGGCTTGACGCAGGAACTGCGGGATGACTCGGCGCTGCGGGAGCGTTATCTGGGCGTATGATCTTGCCCGCAGGTTTCCGTGCCGCCCTGCCCTTTGCCGCGTTCTATGGCGCCGTCTTCCTGGCGATGGGAATTTACCTGCCGTTCTGGCCGGTGTTTCTGGAGCATCGCGGTCTAACCGCCGCCGAAATCGGCTGGGTGCTGGCGCTCGGGACGTGGGCGAAGACCGCGGTGGCTCCTATCATCGGCCACATCTCCGACCGCACGGGACAGCGCCGCCTTGTCCTCGCGGCGCTGGCGGGGATCGCGCTATTGGCGGCGAGCGGGTATCACTTCGCCGCGGGATTCATGGCCATTCTCGCGGTCCATCTCATCGTCTTCCCCGCGTTTCAGGCGACCATCCCGCTCGGCGAGAGCCACTGCATGGCGGCGGTGCGCGAACAGGGGCTGGATTACGGGCGGTTGCGGCTCTGGGGGTCCCTCGCTTTTATCCTCGGGGTCCTCGGGATCGGTGAGCTGTTGGCGGAGCATTCCGCGGAGATGGTCCTGTGGGGCTTGATGGGGTCGTTCGCACTTTTACTGCTCGTCACGCTGGCCCTGCCGAAGGCGAGACGGCCGGAGGACCGGCACGGGCGCGCCCCGATTCTAGCGCTGATCGGCGACAGAAATTTCCTGATATTCCTGGTCATCGGCGCGCTTTTGCAGTCCAGCCACGCCGTCTACTACAGCTTCTCCGCCGTGCACTGGCAGGCCGCGGGACATTCGGCCGCCACCGTCGGCTGGCTCTGGTCCGAGGGCGTCATCGCCGAGGTTGCGCTTTTCGCTCTCGGTGCGGCCTTGCTGCATCGGCTGGGACCGGTGGGCCTTCTCGCGACGGCGGCCATTGCGGGCGTCCTGCGCTGGACCGTTCTGGCGGAGACGACGGCGCTCCCGGCCCTCGTGGGGGTGCAGGCGCTCCACGCGTTTACCTTCGGCGCGGCGCATCTCGGCGCGATGCACTACATCGCCAGGCGCGCGCCACCGGGACTACAAGCCACGGCGCAGGGATTGTATGGCGCGGTATCCGGCGGTATCGGCATGGGACTGGCGCTGCTGCTGGCCGGAACGCTCTACGAGGCGATGGCCGGGCGGGCTTTCCATGCCATGGCGGCGATGAGCCTTGTCGGCGGACTGCTCACGATCGTCTTGCTGGCGCGCGAACGCTCGAGGAACCGGAAGGACTGAGGCTAGCCTCGAAGATTCGCGTGATACCCAAGACGCGTGAGATACATTATCTTACCTGCATGCGAGTTCCGGTCCGCCGCAGGTTCGTTCACCCTAGCCTCCCGCAGCTTTCGAGGAGCGCCAGCGTTGACTGTCTACCCTGAAAACCCGCCCTTTCACGGTTCCGATTCCTGCTGGACGGACTCGTGAAAGGGGACATTCGCATCAAAGCTGCCATGCGCGGCAAGCCGGGGTGGAGCGCCGCGCGGTTTATCCGCACCTTGAGCCTGCTGGCGATCACGATCCCCGGAATGGCCGCAGCCGATGAGGGAAACGAGGAC
>SKZV01000187.1 GCA_007127165.1 Rhodovibrio sp.
CCGGCGAAGCGGTCCCACTCCCGGCCTTCGGGAACGGCGTTGCGGCGCTGGAACTCCGCCATCTGGTCCGGGTTCATGATCCCGGCGTGGTTGTCCTTGTGCCCGGCGAAGGGTAGCCCCTGCCCCTTGATGGTATAGGCGATGATGCACTTCGGCCGTTCGCCTTCCAGGCCGTGCAGCGCCTCCAGCACGACCTCCATGTCGTGCCCGGCTAGGTTGGTCATCAGGGCGTGCAACGCCGCGTCGTCGTATTGCGCGAGGAGCTCGGCGACATCCGCCTCTTTGGCGAGGTCAGCCTTCAGATGCGCCCGCCAAGCCGCGCCGCCCTTGAACACCAGCGCGGAATAGAGCGAGTTCGGACACTCGTCGATCCAGCGGCGCAATGCATCGCCGCCAGGCTGCTCGAATGCCGCCTGGAGCTTCTTGCCGTATTTGAGGGTAACGACCTCCCAGCCCATGGTGTCGAACAGCCGGTCGATCTGGCCGAACAGGCGGTCGGTGACGACCGAATCCAGGCTCTGACGGTTGTAGTCGATAATCCACCAGACGTTGCGGACATCGTGCTTCCAACCTTCGAGAAGACACTCGTAGATGTTCCCCTCGTCCAGTTCCGCATCGCCCACCAGCGCCACCATGCGCCCCGGCTGCCGTGCGCCCATAAGCCCCTTCAGGTGGGCGTAGTCCTGCACAAGGCTGGCAAAGGAGGTCATGGCAACGCCGAGCCCGACGGAGCCAGTGGAGAAGTCGACGTCGTCCTTGTCCTTGGTGCGTGAGGGATAGGACTGCGCCCCGCCATAACCGCGAAACGACTTCAACTGCTCGACATTCTGGTGACCGAGTAGGTATTGAATCGCGTGAAAGACCGGGCTGGCGTGCGGCTTCACCGCCACCCGGTCCTCCGGGCGCAGCACGTCGAAGTAAAGCGCCGTCATCAACGTCACCAGCGAAGCACAGGAGGCCTGGTGACCGCCGACCTTGAGGCCGCCGGGGTTCTCGCGCAAATGATTGGCGTGATGAACCGTCCAGGAAGATAGCCAGAGCACCTTGCGAGCCAGCGCATTCAGCGCCTCTATATGCTCTAACGGTTTCGGCGTGGCTGAGTTTGCTACAGGCTCGACTGCGGCAGATTGCGGTCCCGACTGCGCCATGACTCAAGGCTCCCTTGCGCTAACGCTACTTCGCAATGGAGACCTTCACCCGCGCCGGGGCGTTTTGCAAGCATTCCGCTTTCTGCTCCGCCTCGCCGGGTTCTTTTACGCCTCCACCCGTTCACTGTACATGCTCGCGAAGGTCTCGAGGTTCAGGATGCGAACCTCGTCCACGAAGTCCGTATGTCCCTGACGGATACTCATGTGAAAGCGTACATGCGCGATTCCCAAGACATCTTTGACGATCGAGAGGACCTGCGCGGTTTCCACAGTATTATTTGGCGAAGCAACCCGTCGGTAGACCGATCCAGTGGTCACCGGCGGGTGCCGATGACGCTTCCCGAAAAAATCCATTCGTTGGGCCAACATGGCGTTCGCGCCCTCCATACCTCGGTCCCTCTTTTCGGACCCGGCTCGAGAAACAGTAAAGCAAGCGTTTCGCAAGTATGCGGCCACCAAGTTAAGGCAAGGTTAACAAGAAAAGGAGAGGAATTCGGTTAAAAACCGCCACTATCCCGGAGCTTCCCGAGTGCCTTGGGCAGGCGGTCCGGCAGATCCCCGGCGATCAATCCGGGACCGAAATCTTCCGCCGCCGCACCATGCAGCCACACGGCTGCGCAGGCGGCGTCGAAGGCCTCCAGCCCCTGCGCCAGCGCGCCCGCCACGATGCCCGCCAACACATCCCCTGCCCCGGCGGTCGCCAGTTCGGCTGGAGCATTCGCGTTGATCGCCGCACGCCCGTCGGGGGCGGCAATGACGGTGTCGTGTCCCTTCAGCAGCACCACCGCACCGCTGACCCCGGCTGCCTGACGAGCCCGCGCGAGCTTGTCGCCGGCGATGTCCGGGAAGAGCCGGGAGAACTCCCCCTCGTGCGGGGTGAGGACCAGCGGACCGCGGCGTTGAGCGGCCAGCGCATCCAGATCCTTCGCAAAGACGCTGAGGGCGTCGGCGTCCAATAAAACCGCCCGTCCGCTCGCCAGCAACCGGTCCGCAAGCGCCCGCGTCTCCCGCGTTACCCCGTGCCCGGGACCAAGTAAGAAGGCGTTGCAGCGCGGATCGTCGAGAATGGCTTCTACATCGCCCTCGCCATCGACGGCGCGCATGATCAGGCTGGGCGTATCGGCGGCATAGATCGGCAGTGCGGCGCGCGGGGCCGCCACGGAAACCAGACCGGCTCCGGAACGAAGCGCCGCGCGCGCGGCCAACCGCCCGGCTCCCGTGGTTGTTTCTCCGCCGAAGACGACGGCGTGGCCATGCCGGAACTTGTGGCTGTCCGGCTGCCGCCAGGGCCACTGCGCGCGCCATAGCGCAGGCGCATTCTCCCAAAAATTTGGTGATAGTGTGGAGAGCACGGCGTCCGGAATGCCGATCTGCGCCAAGATGGTCCGCCCACAATGGCTGCGGCCCGGCATTAGCAGGTGACCCGGCTTTTTTCGGAAGAACGTCACGGTCAGCGCCGCCCGAACGGCCAGTGTCCCGAGCACGGCACCGTTGTCGCCCTGGACGCCACTGGGAACATCCACTGCGACAGCCGGAATACGGGCCGCGTCCAGCGCTTCGACGACCCCCGCGGGTGCGCCTTCTAGCGGCCGAGTCAATCCTGCGCCGAACAACGCATCGACCGCCACACCCACATCCTCCAGAACCTCCGGCGAGAGCGCTTCGACGGCACCGTTCCAAAGGCCCGCATGATAGGCCGCGTCGCCCTTCAGGGACTCGCGTGCGCCAAGCAGCGCAAGGCGCACCTGCCAGCCCTTCTGCCGCAGATGACGCGCGGCCACGAAACCGTCACCGCCATTGTTTCCGGGTCCACAGAGGACCGCCACCAGGCCGAGGGGGAAATTCTCGTGCACCGCCTCAGCCACCGCGCGTCCGGCATTCTCCATCAACTCTACGCCGGGCACGCCCGCTTCGACCGCCGCCTTGTCGGCGCGGTACATCTGCTCGACGCTCAACAGCTCAAGCCGTTCCCCCATCCCGCTCGCCCCTCAGTGTGGCCGCTAAAGATAGTCAGTAGCGAAAGCCGTGGTAACGGCGCCGCGGCGACTTTCGGACCTCGTCACGCCCTCCGGGAATAAAGTTGTCCGGCAAATCCATCCCGTCGTCTTCTTCGATCACCATCTCTTCGAGCATTCGAACCCGTTCATCCGTTTTCGGATGGCTGCGCAGCAACGACGGTTGATCGATCGACCCTTGGCGTCCGAAGATGTTTTCCCAGTAGCGGCGCTGTTGCGCATCCATTTTGACCAATGCGGAGGCGATCCCGCCAGGATCTCCCGTGAGCATCGCCGCGCCCGCGTCGGCGTCGTACTCCCGCGCCCGCGACAGCCCGAGTTGCAGCAGCAGGCTCAACGCCGGAGCAGCCGCAAGCAGCGCGATCGGCGGCCAGGGAATGGCCACGCCTTCTTCCTGAAGATAGGGAAGGTTCACGAGCAAAAGCAGCAACGCCACGAGCGCCAGAAATCGCGTAATCTTCGTCATGAAATCGGCGAGGGCCATCAGCTTCAGGTCCCCGTGCGCCACATGGGCCAACTCGTGAGCCAGCACCCCGGCAATCTCACGTCCCGTCAGTTGCCGCAACAGCCCGTCGCTGACGGCGATGATGATGTCGTCCCGGCCGCCGACAGTGAAGGCCAGCATCAATCGGGAGGGGATGTAGAACAGGCGGGGCCGCCGCTTTATTCCCCCGCGCTCGCACAGTTCGTCGACCAGTTCGAAAAGCATCGGCACTTGCTGCGGCTTCAACTCCGTCGCCGAATACATCTGAAGCATAACCTGTTGCGACAGCCGCGGGCCGAGCATCATGGCAAGGAACCCGAAGGTTGCGATCCAGATCAGCCCCGCCACCCCCGCAATCATGAAGCCGACAGCGCCCAGCAGGAGCACGATCGCCGAGATCAACACCGTCGCGTGCACGAAGTTGCGACGCCGGTTCTCTGCGACCTTCTCGGGATTGATGGTGAAGCGCTTGGCCATAATGAGGTTAGGTGGGGCGTGAAAGCGGTCGCACAAGTCTGACAGGATCGCGTAGAGGCATGAAGACAACCAATGCTACGAGCGAGGCAATGCGGTTGGATCTTCTGCCTTGGCACCCACTACGGCGCCATCACCTGGCAGAAAGCGTCCTCGCTCGCCGCCCGCAGCGCGATACAGGCGGCGCGGGCCTCGGCCGCTTCCGCGAAGGGTCCGGCAAGCACGCGGTAGAACGTGCCGCTTCCGGGGACCACGACGCTGACGGTGCGCATATCAACATCCGCAAGAATCTCGGCGAAGCGCTGGCGCATATCCTCCCAGTGCCGTTCCGCCTTCGCCTCCGAATCGAGCGAACCCAGCCACAAGCGGATTTCCTCCTCTGGCGGTCGCGTGGGCACTGGCGCTCGGGCTGGCTTCACTGAGGGGGCGTCGGCCAGCGCCGCAGTGGCGGGAGCGGATGGAGAGGAGGGCTGTGGTTCCGGTACAGCCTCGGGAGCGGATTCGGCATGTGCCCGGCTGGGTTCCATCGAGCCGGTCGCTACGGTTCCGGGCTGCACGCCGTCGCTGCGAAGCGTTTCCGCGCGCGCAGCCGCGCTCTCGTGCCCCTGACTTGCCGCGGCATCGTACCACGCCAGCGCGGTGGCCTCGTCCTGCGCAACCATCACGCCCAGGTTATATAGCTGCCCCAGCGCGTACTGCCCGTCCGGCAAGCCCGCCTCGGCCGCCTGACGGAACCAGTGCAACGCCTCTTCCGCGTCGGGCGCCTCCAGCCCCTCACCCCGGTAGTAGGCGAGCGCGAGATTGTACATCGCCATGAGATGGCCCGCCTGCGCCGACTCCAGCCAAAGCCGGATGGCGCGGGACACGTCGCGCTCTACTCCGCGCCCCTGCGCGTACATCAATCCAAGGTTGTTGAGCGCCGCCGGGTGGCCCTGCCGGGCGGCGAGCGCATACCATTGTATCGCAGCGTCGAGATTTCTCCCGACCTCGCCACGGCCCTGCTCAAAGATAACGCCGAGGCCATACTGCGCCCGCGAATCGCCCTCTTCGGCCACCGGCTCCCAGCTCGAGATCGCCTCACCATAGGCCCCCGTGTCCAGCGCGGCGCGGCCAGTCTCGTAGCCTGCCGACGCCTCGGAGTCCGCAAGGGCAAGCTGCATTGCGATCAGAATCGCCAGTGAAGAGAGTTTGCGTCGCATGGTGGCGCACAGGATTACTCCAAGAGGCTGCACGCGCAAGCATTCCAAGCTACCGCTGGCGATTCCGCTTCGGAGTTAAGCCTTCTTATAGGGCGCGGAGGCAGTTGCAGGAAACGGGATTAACCGCCATCTTGCATAAGCTGATCTATCGCCGCATCAAAGGGGGTTAAGATATGGCTGACCAGGACATGGAGAAGCTACGCTCGGAAGTCTCACAGCTCCGCAGCGACTTGCAAGGCGTCACCAACGCATTGAAGGAAATGGCGGCACACCGCGGAGAAGAAACTTACGACCACCTGCGCGAACACGCTCGTACGGCAAGGGAACAAGCTCTCGAGGCCGAGCGCGCGATGGAGAAGCATATCGAAGAACGCCCGTTGATGAGCATTTTCTTGGCGTTCGCGGGAGGGTTGATGGCTGGGCTGATCATGCAGGGCCGCCGCTAAAGTGCTTCAATTGATACAGCCCTTGGCCGACCAAGTGCGTCAAGTGCTCTCACGCAGCATCGTGGCAATGGCGGTTGCCATCCTGGCCGCGGTCGTAGGAATCG
>SKZV01000085.1 GCA_007127165.1 Rhodovibrio sp.
GCCGACACCTTGCTCTCGTCGCAAGCGAACTCGACGGCGAGCAATTTCAGGAAACGAACTTTACCCGTCTGATCCAATTGCAGGTAGCGTCTGCCCAGTTCCGCGACCCTGCTGCGTGCCGAACTCTCACCACCGCGCGATTCCAGGCACTCGCGCATCAAGCGGCGCAGTGCCCGCACATTGCCATCCTCGCCAGACGACGCGGGCCAGCCGACGCTCGTCGTCACATCGCGCCAGGCCGACGACAGATTGGAGAGAGTCCTGCCGAAAATAGTAGCCTCGCGTTCGCTCGTCTCCGACATGCCGCTTACTCGTGTTGCTTCGCTGGGCGGGCGATACTTGGAACCGCCGCATTGAGGATCGCAGACTTCGAGCCGCCTCGCTACACGCGAACGGTCGCTAACTCTTGTGGCGAGGTCGCGATTGCGCTTGTCTCTAATCGCGAATTAGCCATGTTTGCTTCATGAATCGAATCTTACGCTGGAGTCTTATAGGGCTCGCCACGATCACCGTCCTTGCCGCAACCGGCGCGACGGCGGGATACCTTTATCTGCGGGGGTCGCTGCCGCAGACCCAGGGGGATGCGGTGCTGGCTGGCCTGGACCGCCCCGTGGAGATCGTCCGGGACGGGGATGGAATCCCGACCATCCGGGCGCAGAGCGAGGCCGACGCCTACCGCGCGCTTGGCTATGTCCACGCCCAGGACCGCCTGTGGCAGATGGAGTTCATGCGCCGCACCGTAGCCGGGAGGCTGTCGGAGGTCGTGGGCCCCGGGACGCTGCCAATCGACCGGTTCATGCGAGTGATGAATTTCCGCCATCAGGCCGAGGCTCAGCAAGCTCACCTCTCGCAGGAAACCCTCGATGGGTTGGAGGCTTACACCGAGGGGGTGAATGCGTACTTGGAGACGGATCCGGTATTGCCGTTGGAGTTCCACATCATGCGCTCCTCACCGGAGCCGTGGAGCGTGGCGGACAGCCTGAGTTGGACCCGCGTCATGGCGCTGCAGCTTTCCGGGAACTGGCGCGGCGAAGTCAACCGGATGCGCCTTGCCGAGCGGCTGGAAGATGATGATATCGACCTGCTGTTTCCGGGCGACGACGGCGATGAGCGCGTGACGCTGAAGGACACTCGGGAAGCCGCGCGAACTCTGCCGCTGAAGGAACTTGCCGAGGTGCTGCCGCCGGAGTTGCAGACCCAATCGGCCTCGAATGCCTGGATCGTGTCCGGAGAGCACAGTTCTTCCGGCGCACCGTTGCTGGCGAACGATCCCCATCTCGCCTTGCAGACGCCGGGATACTGGTACCTCGCCCGAATCGAACTGCCCGGCGACATCCGCGTCGGCGCGACCAGCCCCGGCGTGCCGTTCCACATCCTGGGGCGGAACAGCACGCTTGCCTGGGGCATGACGACCACGCACAGCGACACGCAAGACCTCTTCATCGAGCGAATCGATCCCGAGGATTCGGAGCGTTACCTCACGCCCGATGGTCCGCGGGACTTCGAAACGCGCGAGGAGGTGATCGCGGTACGCGGGCAAGACGAGCCCGAGCGGCTGAGCGTGCGCCACACGCGGCACGGTCCTGTGATTTCCGACGCCGTGGCCTCGGCCAGCGGCGTTGTCGACGAGGGTCATGTGCTGGCGCTGGCGTGGCCCGCCTTGCGCGAGGACGATTTGACGCCGCAAGCCATACACGAAGCCAACCGCGCGCGCGATGTTCCGGAAGCCCTGGAAGCCCTGCAAAACGCCCACAGTCCGCAGCAGAATGTACATCTGGCCGACAGCGCCGGGAACATCGCAGTCACCGCACCCGCACGCGTCCCCGTCCGCAAGCGCGGCGACGGAACCATGCCGGTCCCGGGCTGGGACGACTCCTACGGCTGGGACGGCTTCATCCCTCTGGACGCGTTGCCGCAATCGGTGAACCCGCCCGAGGGCCGTTTGATCAACGCGAACAATCGCTTGGTGCCGCCGAACTATCCCTATCAGATCGCCGCGCATTGGCCGCCGCCCGACCGTGCCGACCGGATCGCGGCCTTGCTGGACCGAGCCGCGAACCCGTCTGCGAAGGAGCAGATGTGGGATGTCATGCTGGACAGCAAGTCTCCGGCGGCGGACCTTTTGCTTCCGAAGCTGCTTGCTTATCCACCAGCGAGCACACGCGGCGAAGAGGCTATGGACATGCTGCGAGCCTGGGATGGAAAAATGGACCACTCCAGGGCGGAGCCGCTGATTTTCACGGCGTGGGTGGACCACCTGAACCGGTCGCTGCTGGAGGAGCGGCTCGGCGATCTGTTCCAGGAATTCGCCCGCCCGCAACCACGGACGATACTGCGGATCCTGGAGAGCAGGCGCGGGTGGTGCCGCCATGACGACATCCCCGAAGACAGCGGGGGAGGCTGCTCGGATGTCGTCGCGCTGTCGCTCGAAGACGCCATGGACAGTTTGCAAAGGCGCTTCGGCGGCGATCCGATGACGATGGAATGGGGTCAGGCGCACTTCAGCGACCTGCCGCATCCGATGCTCTCTCGGGTTCCGGGGCTGAATCTGCTGTTCGGAACGAAGATCCCGACCGATGGCGGCGACGAGACGGTCAATAGGGGCGGCGCACGCTATGACGGGCCGGAGGCCGGGCGCTATCGCCATATTCACGGCGCGGGCCTGCGCGCAGTGCATGACCTGGGCCGCGACCCCGGAAGCTCCCGCTTCGTGATCGCAGACGGGCAGTCGGGCAACCCGCTTTCGCCGCATTATGGAGGCTTCACACAGCGCTGGCGCGACGGGCGTTTCGTAGAATTAGTCGGCGAGACGCAAGACGGCGGAGAGGTGTTGAGGCTCACTCCCGCCCACCACTAAATCGCAGTGCCGCGAGCGCTGTTGCAGGAGACTGAACGATGGGCACCACGGTCACGGGACTGGGCGTAGAACTGGCGGATATCGAGGCCGCCGCACGGGACCTGCAGGGCCAGGTGGTGCGCACCCCGATGATCGCCGCGCCCCGGCTCTCTTCCATGCTGGGCTGCGAGATCTTTCTGAAGCTGGAGAATCAGCAGTACACCGGTTCGTTCAAGGACCGTGGCTCCTACATCAAGCTCAAGAGTCTTTCCGACGCGCAGAAAGCGACCGGCGTGATCGCGATGTCGGCCGGAAACCACGCTCAGGGCGTGGCCTACCATGCGCAGCGCCTCGGCATCCCCGCCACGATCGTCATGCCGGAGCACGCGCCCTTCAGCAAGGTCGAGCGCACACGCAGCTTCGGCGCCCGGGTGGTCCAATCCGGCGAGACCATCGACGAATCGTTCGAGGTCGCCCAGCGTTTGATGGAAGAACAGGGCCTCACCTTCGTCCATCCCTACGACGACCCGGCCGTCGTCGCGGGCCAGGGAACGATCGGGCTTGAAATGCTGGCGGATCAGCCGGGCCTCGACGCTATCGTGGTGCCGATCGGGGGCGGCGGGGTGGCCTCGGGAATCGCCATTTCCGCAAAGGCGCTCAAGCCTGACATCGAAATCTTCGGCGTCGAGGCCGCCCTCTTCCCCTCGATGTATGAGGCGACGCACGGCCTGCCCGCCACCTCCGGCGGAGCGTCGATCGCCGACGGCATAGCCGTGAAGAGTCCGGGCAAGCTGACCCGCGCCATAATCGACCGGCTGGTTTCGCAGATCTTCCTTGCCGAAGAATCCACCCTTGAAGCGGCAATCGCGATCCTTTGCGAATACCAGAAGATCGTGGCGGAGGGCGCGGGGGCCGCGCCGCTGGCCGCGTTGCTTAATCAGCGCGAACGTTTTGCCGGTCGCAAGGTCGGACTGGTCATCTGTGGCGGCAACATCGACACCCGCGTGCTGGCTTCGGTGCTGATGCGCGGGCTGGTGCGCGACGGGCGGCTGGTGCGGCTGCGCGTGGACATTAACGACGCGCCGGGCGTTCTGGCGAAGGTCTCCACATTGATCGGCAGGACCGGCGCCAACATTGTCGAAGTCTACCACCAGCGCCTGTTCCACGACGTGCCGGTTCGCCGCGCCGAGATCGATGTCGTCATTGAAACCCGCAACGCCGAGCATGTTCGCGAAGTGATCGACACCATCGAAGGCGGCGGATTCAGCACCCGCATGCTCTCAACCCTGTCGACCGACGGCCCCTCCCTTGGCTAAAACTGCACAATCGGTGTTTCAGGCGATAAGGTCCGGCCCGTAAACTCCATGTTAACGCTGTTGCAGCAAAGTGGCGCTCGCACACGGAGGAATCGCCGAGCATCACGGACCGATGGCATCGAAAGACGATAACGCCCCGATCATCATCAAGAAGAAGAAAAAGGGCGGTCATGGGGCTCACCATGGCGGCGCGTGGAAGGTTGCCTACGCCGATTTCGTGACCGCGATGATGGCCTTTTTCCTCCTGATGTGGCTCATCAACGCCACGACGGAGGAGCAAAAGACCGGCCTCGCCGACTATTTCTCCCCCACCTCGATCAGCCAAAGCTCCAGCGGCGGCGGCGGGATGCTGGCCGGGCAGACGCTCTCCACCGAAGGGGCGCTGGTCGACGATCGCGCGCCGGTCGCAATGACCATGGAAGTTCCAGCGCCGCCCTCGCGCCGGGACGACGCAGGCGGTGGGCCGGACGACGAAGAGGCTCTACGCCAACAGGCCGAGGCGGAGGATGAGAGTTTCGAGAACGCCGCCGAGCATCTGCGCGAGGCGCTGAGCCTAAGCCCCGAACTGGAGGAACTCTCCCGCCACGTCGAGATCGACCAGACCGAGGAAGGGCTGCGCATTCAACTCGTCGACCGCGACGAAGGCACGATGTTCCCCAGCGGCGGGACCGAGCCCCTGCCCCGCACGCAGGAACTTTTGACCCTGGTATCGAACGCCGTCGCCGACATGCCGAACAAGCTTTCCGTAAAGGGCCACACCGATGCAATCCCCTTCGCCAGCGCGAACGGATACGGCAACTGGGAGCTTTCCACCGACCGCGCGAACGCCAGCCGCCGCGTTCTCCAGCGCGCGGGGCTCGGTTCCGAGCGCATCGCCCAGGTCGTCGGAATGGCCGATCAGGATTTGCTGGTCCCCGACGATCCATCGCATCCGCGCAACCGTCGGATCTCCATCATCCTGCTGCGGGAGGCGCCGCCGCAGCCGCTTACCAACAGAGCCGCCGAAGGAAGGACACCTCAGCGGCAGGAGAACGAGAACCAGCAACGCCAGGCCCCAGCAGGCCCGAGCATCCTCGGGCGCGATTGACCGGGCCGCGCCTTACCTGTCACCGCTCGAACTTCCTGCAGTCCGCCATTCAGGCGCGCTGAAAAAGCCCGCGCCCTCTATCTTTCTCAAGGATAGGAAGTGCGCCCTATGGTCATTGGAGGCCGGAAGCTGCCATACTGCCTGCACGCGGGCGGTGTGCGGGGCGCAAAGGATAAGGGACGATGTCGCAACGACAGGAGCAAGGCAGCCGGGGGGCGACGGCGCTGGTGGAGCGGCCGGGGCTGCTGTCCAACTATGTTCCGGGCGGATATTTCGACGAGTACCTGGGTCTCGGAGACGCCACGGACCGTAGCGTCCGGGCGCTGCTCTCGCGAATCGACGCGATGGACCCGGATATCCTGCGAGCGCGGGCGCACGATGCGGAGTTGGAACTCTACAACTTCGGCATAACCTTTACCGTCTACACCCAAAAGGACGCGATCGACCGGATTCTGCCGTTCGACGTGATCCCCCGCGTTATCGACGCCAACGATTGGGACCACATCAACCGAGGCGTTCAGCAACGCGTCGCGGCGATGAACGCCTTTCTGGGCGACATTTACCACGATCAGAAGATCTTGAAGGACGGCGTGGTTCCCCGCGACTTGGTGCTGTCGAACCCCAACTACCGGCCGGAGATGGAAGGCCTCGACGTGGCGCACGGGACCTACGTCCATATCAACGGCACGGATCTGATCCGCGACGACGAGGGCCGGTTCCGGGTCCTGGAAGACAATGGCCGCACCCCGTCCGGCGTCTCCTACGTGGTGGAGAATCGGCACTTGATGCTGCGGACTTTCCCCGACCTGATGAACGGCCTGCCGGTCCGTCCGGTGTCGAACTATGGCCAGAAATTGCACGAGGCGCTGTGCGATATCGCGCCGCAGGGCGTCAGTGACCCGGTCATCGTGGTGCTCTCTCCCGGTACCTACAATTCCGCGTATTTCGAGCACATTTTCCTGGCGCGGGAGATGGGAGTCCCGCTGGTCGAAGGCCGCGACCTAATCGTCGAAGACGACCACGTGTGGATGCGGACCATACGCGGGCCACAGCGGGTGGACGTCATCTACCGGCGCATCAACGACGACTTCCTCGATCCGCAAGCGTTCAACCCGAACAGTACCTTGGGCGTGCCAGGACTGATGCGGGCCTATGCCAAGGGGACCGTCGGGCTCGCCAACGCCATCGGAACCGGAGTCGCCGACGACAAGGCCGTCTATGCCTACATGGATCGGATCATCAAGTACTACTTGGACGAGGAGCCGATACTCGCGAACGTCGAAACCAACATTTGCCGCGAGCGCGAGGGCTTGCAATACACGCTGGACAATCTGGATAAGCTGGTGGTCAAACCGGTCGGGGAAGCTGGCGGATACGGCATCACCGTGGGTCCGCGGGCGACCAAGGAAGAGTTGGAGGCCTGCCGCCAGAAGCTTCTCGACCGGCCGGACAACTACATCAGCCAGCCGATGATCGCGCTTTCGGTCTGCCCGACGCTGACCGGCGACGGCATCAAACCGCGGCACGTGGACCTGCGGCCGTTTGCCGTGACCGGGCGCGACACCTGGGTGCTGCCCGGCGGGCTAACGCGCGTAGCCTTGCGCGAAGGCTCCATTATCGTCAATTCGTCCCAAGGCGGCGGTTCAAAGGATACCTGGGTCCTTGAGTAATCTTCTCTCACGCTATGCGGACGCCATCTTTTGGCTGGCCCGGTATGTCGAGCGGGCCGAAGATCTGGCTCGCATCCTGGACGTCAACGAGACCTTCAGCCGCGACAGCCAGGGCGCTCAGAACTGGCAGTCCATTCTCCGCATTTATACTCTGGCGGAGCGCTTCCGGGAGCAGCACGGGGAACCGACGGCGGACGCGGTCATCACCTTCTTTACGCTCGACGACAGCAACCCCGGTTCGGTGGTTTCGACGCTCGGCGCCGCGCGAGAGAATGCGCGCACGCTGCGCCCGCTGATCTCGACGGAGATGTGGACCCAGCTCAACATCTTCTACAACCGCGTACGGGCGATGAGCGGCGACGAACTCAGCGAACCCCGCCTCGCCCGCTTCTGCGCCACTATCAAGGAAGGCTGCCAAACCCATACCGGGATCACCGAGGGGACGTTTTACCGCGACGAAGGCTGGTACTTCTACCGCCTCGGCCGCAATCTCGAACGGGCGGACCAGACGACGCGGCTCCTCGATGTGAAGTACCACATGCTCCTGCCGTCGGTGGATCAGGTGGGCTCGCCGCTGGATGTCAGCCAATGGAACGCCCTGCTCCGCTCGGCGGCGGGCTATCATGCGTTCCGGCGCATTCAGCCCAGCGGCATGACTCCGGCGGACGTCGCCGGGTTCCTGTTGTTCCATCGCCGGTTCCCGCGATCCGTGGCGGCCTGCATCGCCGATGTCGACACGCAGTTGCACGAGTTGCGGCGCAGCTACGGCCTCGATGGCGGAGCGGCGGCTTTGGAACGCCTGGACGCTTTGCGCGCACGGCTGTCCGAAGCGACGATCGACGTCATCATTCGACGCGGATTGCACCAGTTTCTGGACGATCTGCAAAGCGAAATCGGCGCGGTCACCTTCGACCTTGCGAACGACTTCTTCGGAACCCGGCCGGTTCAGGCTGCCCAGTAGTCGCATCAATCGATGCTGGCCGAAATTGTGCTGCCCGAAAGCGCATCTGGACACAACGTGTCGCGGAAGCCAGCTTAAGAGCGTGAGATAGTTGCCGACTGTTTGGTGAGACGAGGCCCATGAACGAACCCCGCCCCGTTAACGTTTTGCGATACCCGATGGTGCCGGACCGGCCCCGGCACAGCTTTTTTGTCTTGCGGGAAACCCCCTGCCCTTACCTGCCCGACCGGATGGAGCGCAAGCTGGTGACGGAACTGACCGGACGCCGCATGTCCGCGAGTTACGGCGATCTCTCACGCGGCGGCTTTCGGCGCAGTCACCTCTTCGCCTACCGGCCTGCGTGCCGGAGCTGTTCCGCCTGCGTGCCAGTGCGGGTGGCGGCTCGCCAGTACAGCCCGGGCAAGTCGTTGCAGCGGCTTGCCCGCCGGAATAGCGACCTTTTAGTGGTGTTGCGCAGCGCCGAAGCGAGCTACGAGCAGTACCGCATCTTCATCCGCTACCTAGCGGCGCGCCACCCCGAGGGGGAGATGGCGCGCATGAGCTTCGAGGACTACAGGGCGATGGTGGAGGAAACCGCCGTCGAGACCCAACTGGCCGAGTTCCGCGATGCGGCGGGTCGGCTGCTGGCCGTCTGCCTGATGGACTGGCTCGACGACGGTGGATCGGCGGTTTACTCCTTCTTCGAGCCCGAGGCGACAAACCGGGGCCTGGGCAGCTATATGATCCACTGGCTGATCGAGGAAACCACGCGGCGCGGACTGCCCTACCTCTATCTGGGTTACTGGATAGCCGAGTCGCCGAAGATGGCTTACAAGGCCCGCTTCAAGCCGCTCGAGGGCTTGCAACCGGACGGTTGGCGCGGACTGACGCAATGATTTCCATGACCCCCAATCGAGTTATTTCCAGCGCGAGGCTGGGGCACTCACGCTGAATTCGCGTGAAGTTGCAGATCGCAATTCCCATTACAACTTGACAGCGTCATGCAAGACGGGTTCGAGTACCACGGGTGACAAGCCCTGCTTTAGGTGGGTGCTCAAGAAAAATGGGTAAGGGAGGCTGTTCATGAAGCGTCGTAATTTCCTTTCGAGCGGTGTGGCCGCAGGTGCCGCGGCAGGCGTTGCCGCAGCAGGTTTTCCGGCTCCTGCCATCACGCAGGAACGCCATGAATTCACCATGGTGACGACTTGGCCGACCGGGTTTCCGGGATTGGGCACCGGTGCCGAACGCCTCGCCAATCGTCTGGAGACGATGAGCGAAGGCCGCATTCGCATCAACTTCTTCGGCGCCGGAGAGCTGGTTCCACCGTTCGAGTCCTTCGACGCCGTGACCAGCGACACGGCCGATATGATGCATGCCACGCCGTATTATTGGCAGGGCAACCATCCGGCGACGAACTTCATGACCGCTGCACCCTTTGGGTTGACCGTGGTCGAGCATAACGCCTGGATGCGCTATGGCGGCGGTCAGGAGCTTTGGGACGAGCTTTATGACGGCTTCGGGTTGAAGGCCTGGAACGCCGGTAACACGACCGCCCAGATGGGTGGATGGTTTCCCAACGAGTTGCAGGGTCTCGATGACCTTCAGGGCATGAATTTCCGCACCGCAGGTTTGGGTGGCGAGGCGTGGCGACGGCTCGGTATGAACGTTCAGACCTTGCCCGGAGGCGAGATCTTCCAGGCGATGCAGGCGGGCACCCTCGATGCCGCAGAGTGGGTGGGGCCGTGGAACGATCTGGCGCTGGGCCTCCATCGTATCCATAAGCATTATTACTATCCCAGCCTGATCGAGCCGAGCGCGGCACTGGAATTCACGGTTAACAAGGCGAAATGGCAAGCCCTGCCGAATGACCTGCAGCTGATGTTCCAGGCCACGGCGGAAGCGGAGAACGATATCGTCGCCTCGGAGTTCTATTTCCAGAACAAGCAGGCGCTCGACACGCTCATCGCCAACCACGAGGTGCAACTCCACCAGTTTCCGGACGAGATCATCGAGGCGTTGGCACGCGCCTGCGCCGAAGTTGTGGCCGAAGTCGCCGAACACGATGACATCTCGCGCCGCGTGGTGGACTCCCTTGCCACCTTCCGCGAGGACGCCATCGAATGGACCGCCTCAGCCGAGCAGGCATTCGGCATTGCCCGTCAACTCGACATTCCGTATCCGGCCCGCTAGGTCTCGGATCAACGGGTAAGGCGCCTGCACGCGACGGTCGTGCAGGCGCCTGCGTGCCGCCGATACGCTCATTGCCGTTACGCTTTCTTCACGACTTGCGGATAGCCTGAGATTGATCATACCAGACGATCACGATAGGAAACGGGGGGAGCCGTACCCGTGGGCCGTCAGAAAGTCGGCACGGATGAACGGAGGTCAATCGCCGCGTGTTCTATCTCCGGAAGCTTAGCCGGACCATCGACAGCGTTAACATCGCAATCGGGCGGGCCGTGTGCTGGCTGGCTCTGGCGATGGTGCTTTTACAGTTCGCCATCGTCGTCCTGCGCTATGTCTTCGGCGTCGGCTCTTTGGCGATGCACGAGACGGTCGTCTATATGCACGGGGTTCTGTTCATGATGGCCGGGGCCTACACGCTTGCGGAGGACGGGCATGTGCGGGTGGACATATTCTACCGCGACGCCGCACCCCGAAAGAAGGCCATGATCAACCTCTTCGGCGTTGCCGTGTTTCTTGCGCCGATATGCATCCTGATCCTCTATCTCTCCTATCCCTACGTTGCGCGGTCATGGAGCGTGCTTGAGGGATCGCGCGAAACCAGCGGACTGCCGGGCGTATTCCTGTTCAAGACGGTCATCCTGGTATTCGCGGGCCTGCTGCTCCTGCAGGGCGTGTCGATCGTTGTGCGAGCGGTGGATACGTTACTTGGCAATGCATCGGACCCAGGCGCCGGGGCGCGTGATCGGGAGCAACGGCAGGTCTGATGGCGATCAACGAAATCCTCGACGTCTTGATGTTCGCCACGCTCTGCGCGGCGATCCTGCTCGGATTCCCGGTCGCCTTCACCGTAGCCGGTGTCAGTCTGATCTTTGCGATGCTCGGCACTTGGTTCGGCGTTTTCAACTTCGGCATTCTCAGCGCGTTTCCGCAGCGCATTTTCGGGATCATGACCAATCAGATCCTGATCGCCGTTCCGCTGTTCATCTTCATGGGCGTGATGCTGGAACGCTCGCGCGTGGCCGAGCAGCTTCTGGATGCGATGGCGCTGTTGTTCGGGCGGCTGCGCGGCGGGCTGGGGATTTCCGTGTGCGTCGTGGGCGCCTTGATGGCGGCCTCCACCGGCATCGTCGGGGCAACGGTGGTGACGATGGGGCTGCTCGCCCTGCCCACGATGCTGCGGCGCGGCTACAGTCCTTCTCTTTCCACGGGCATGATCAGCGCGGCCGGGACGCTGGGGCAGATCATCCCGCCCTCGATCGTGCTCATCATCCTGGGCGATGTGATGTCGACCGCCTATCAGCGGGCGCAGCTCGAACAGGGCATTTTCGCGCCGGAGACTGTTTCCGTCGGCGATCTTTTCGCTGGTGCGCTGATTCCCGGCCTGTGCCTCGTAGGGCTCTACATCCTTTATCAGCTGGCGATGAGCCTGATCAGCCCCGACTCGTCGCCTGCCTTGCGTGACGAGGACATTCCGCCCGAAGCTGAAGGGCGAATCCTCGCCTATGCGCTCAAGGCCGTCTTTCCGCCGCTCATCCTGATCGTGGCCGTTCTCGGCTCGATCCTGGGCGGCATCGCGACACCGACCGAGGCCGCGAGTGTCGGGGCCGTTGGATCGATCCTATTGGCGGGCTATTACACGAACCCGAACCGTGCCCTGCCGGTGCTGCTCGCCGCCTTGAGCCTGATCGGACTCCTTGTGCTGTCGGCCACGATGGACCTGAGAGTTGGCCGCGTTCTTGTGTCACCTGCGGAGACGGCCGGAGGAGTGCTGGCAATCCTGTTCTGTGCCGTGGCTGCCTGGGGGCTGATCGACAGCCTCCGACGGTGCTGGCGCGGGGACATCCTGACTCCGGTGATCCGGTCGACGACGCAGCTCACGTCGATGGTGTTCCTTATTCTTGTGGGCGCGGCGCTCTTCACCGTGGTGTTCCGGGGCCTGGGCGGGGACGATTCGGTACGGGCGTTTTTGGAGGCCATGCCCGGCGGACAAACGGGGGCCATCATCACCGTAATGGCGGTGCTCTTCCTGCTCGGCTTCTTCCTGGACTTCATCGAGATCACGCTGGTGGTGGTGCCCATCGTTGCTCCGGCGCTGCTGATCATGGGCGTGGACCCGATCTGGCTTGCGATCATGATCGCGGTCAATCTCCAGACCTCGTTTCTCACGCCGCCCTTCGGCTTCGCGCTGTTCTACCTGCGGGGGGTTATGCCGCCGGAAGTGCGCACGATCGACCTTTATAAAGGCGTGACGCCCTTCGTTTTGATCCAGCTTGTAAGCTTGGGTTTGCTGGCGGCCTTCCCCGCTCTGGCGACCTGGTTACCGAAGGTGCTTTTCGGATGAGGAGGGCCTTGCCAATGCCAGCCGTTAGCGGTAATCCCGATAACCGGAATAACCGGTACGTTAGTTGAAGGTGCATCCCATGTCCGCTGTAGCTGCCCGCTCCTCCGAGCATGGCAAAGACCACAAGATCCTCGACGGCCGATTTGTCGCTCAGGGTATCCGGGAGAAAGTCGGCGGCAAGGTCGCCGCGCTGAAGGACCATAATTGGCAGCCCCGGCTGGTGTCGCTTGGCATCGGCGCGGCAGAGCCCGCCAAGCTCTACATCCGTAACCAGCGCCGAGTTGCCGAGAAGCTCGGCATCGACTTCGACGAGCGCTATTACGACGAGAGCATCAGCCGTGACGAAGTGCTGGCCTCGATTGCCAAGCTCAACGCCGATCCAACCGTCACCGGTATCATCATTCAACGGCCGATTCCCCAGACGCTATCGATCAAGGAGCTTCAGGCTGCGGTCCATCCGCTGAAGGATGTGGAAGGCATGCACCCCGCGTCGATCGGCAACATCGTGTACAACGACCTCGTGCTGGGCCCCTGCACGGCCGTCGCCTCGGTGGAGATGCTGAAGACCACCGGGCTGACCCTGCCCGGCTTGGAGGTCGTGGTCGTCGGACATTCGGAAATCGTCGGCAAGCCCATCGCATTCCTGCTGATGAGCGAGGGGGCGACAGTCACCGTCTGCCATCACATGACCCGCAACCTCAGCGTCCATCTGCGCCGCGCCGACGCGATCTTCGTCGCCGTGGGCAAGCCGCAGTTGATTACCGGCGAGATGATCAAGCCGGGCGCGGCCCTGATCGACATCGGCATCAATCAAGTCGCGACCGAGGACGGCGGGACGAAGGTCGTGGGAGACGCGGAGTTCGAGAGCTGCCGTGAGGCGGCGGGTTGGATCACCCCGGTGCCGGGCGGCGTCGGGCCGGTCACCGTCTCGATTCTGATGCGCAACGTCGCGAGGGCGGCGGAGTTGCAGAAGGATCACTACGAGCGACAGTACGGCGCGACCGGCGCGATTTCGGGTCAATGACATCTCCCGCCATCCACGTACGGAAGTGGCGGCCGGAGGACCTACCGGCAGCTCATGCCATCAATCAGGCCGCCGTTCCGAACGTCAGCAGCATCACGGAAGACGCGCTGCAAGCCCATGCCGAGGCCGCGCTGGTAACGCTCGTCGCCGTCGAGGATGAGGCGGTTCGCGGCTTTCTGATCTGCTACGACGAGGCTGCGCATTACCGCAGTCCCAACTACCTTTGGTTCGTCCAGCGCTATGGCACGTTCGGCTATGTCGACCGTATCGCCCTCGACCTTGCCGCAACCGGGCGCGGGTTCGGAGCGTTGCTCTACGACGCGTTGGAGGCCGAGTTGGATGGAACGAAGCCGCTGCTGCTCTGCGAGGTCAATCTTCGCCCGCCCAACCCGGGATCGGTGCGCTTTCACCAGCGTCGCGGATTCACCGAGGTCGGTCGTCTCGAGTCGGAAGACGGCGAGAAGGAAGTGGTGATGCTCGCGCGGGACCTGTGGACGGCAGGGTAGTCGCGCAGAAACGAAGAGCCAAAAAAAGGCCGCCGAAACCTCCGGCGGCCTTTTCAGGTTTGAAGCGGAAATCGCGGCGGCTATCCGCGTCTTTTCACGAGCTTCCAGGCCAGCGGCAGCACAGCGGCTGCCAGTGCCGTTTTCAGCACCGCGCCGATCAGGAAGGGCATCAGCCCGGCCGCGATGGCCGCGCTGAAGGCCGCGCCAAGGCCGCTGCCAGCCACATGGGCCGCACCAGCGGTCGCAAAGAACACGGTTAGCCACGCAAGACCCGGCACGAAGATCGCCACCTTCGCCATCGCCATTGCGAGAAGCGTGGACCACAGATTACGGTCCCAGCCGCGCTCGGCCAGCCAGCCCGCCAGCATAGCCGCCGGAACGAAGCCGATAATATAACCGCCCGTCGGCCCCATGAGGACGCCCGGACCGGCGGCGAAGCTCGCGAAGACCGGAAGGCCCATTGCGCCCTGCGCTGCGTAAAGGAGCAGGGTCGCGCCGCCCAGACGCCAGCCATAGGCCATGCCCACGACCAGCACGGCGAAGGTCTGCATCGTCATCGGCACCGGATACATCGGCACCGTGACCTGCGCGCTCGCCGCCACGAAGAGACTACCGGCAAAAGCCAGAATGATGTTGCGCAGGACGCCCGGCGCGCCTGCCTGTTGCGTCCAGAGATGCCCCGCCAAAGTGGTGTCGGCCGCCTTGCTGCTCTGCATGTCCCCTGCTCGTCCTTGTCCTTGAAGGTGTCACGCCCGCTCCGCCTTCCCAGGCGGGGCGAAAGCGCCGTTATAGCGGCTTCGCCTGTCCTACGCCAGTCCGCTTCTACGTCAATCCGGGGCTCATGCCTCGAAGCGGTTGTTGCGCGGAAAACCCGTCGGCGCAAGACGCCCGGCCGTGCCGCGCTTACTGAGCCAGGGCCGCAGATCGCTCTCCGTTCGGGTGCGCGAGCCGGACGGCCAGGAAAGGCCGTCCGCCAGCCGTATCGGTTTCGCGTCGGCCAGCCCGCCGTCCTTGTAACGCTGCAGCATCACGCCGCGCCCCTTCGTCATCTCCGGCAACTCGGCGCGCGGGAAGATCAGCATCTTGCGGTTGCTCCCGATCACGGCTATGTGATCCGCCTCTTCCGGTACCGGACGGAAGATCGCGGCCTCGGTCTCGCCCGCGACCGTCAGCACCTGCTTGCCGCCCTTCTTCTGCGCCAGAAGGTCGTCTTCATCGGCGATGAAACCGCGCCCGTCGCTCGACGCGAGGAAGATCTTGCGCTTACCCTGATAGACGAGGATCGACACCACGTCGTGGTCGTTCGGCAAGTCGATCAGAAGGCGCAGCGGCTCGCCGAAGCCGCGCCCGCCCGGCAGCCCGTCCGCCGCCAAGGTATAAACCCGCCCGTTGGTGGCGAGGATCAGCAGCTTGTCGGTGGTCTGCGCGTGCAGGGCGAAGCGGTGGCTGTCGCCGTCCTTGTACTTGACCTCGCCAAGGTCCTGGATGTGGCCCTTCATCGCCCGCAGCCACCCCTTGGCGGAGCAAAGCACCGTCACCGGCTCGCGCTCCACCACCGCGTCCAGCGGGACTTCGATGTCCGAGGGCGGGTCACCCAGTTCGGTGCGGCGGCGGCCAAGCTCCGTATCTGGGCCGAAGCGCTTGCGCAGCGCCTTGAGCTGATCGCCGATGGTCTTCCAGCGCCGCCCCTCGTCGGCCATCAGGGCTTTCAGGTCCGCCTGCTCCTGGGAGAGCTTGGCGTGCTCCTCGCGGATCTTCATCTCCTCCAGCCGCCGCAGGGCGCGCAACCGCATGTTCAAGATCGCCTCCGCCTGAACGTCCGTCAGGTCGAAGCGTTCGATCAGCTTCGGCTTCGGCTGCTCCTCCTCGCGGATGATGCGGATCACCTCGTCGAGATTGAGGTAGGCCACAAGATAGCCATCCAGGATTTCCAGCCGACGCGCGATCTCGGCAAGGCGGTAGTTGGTGCGGCGCTTGAGGACCTCGTGGCGATGGTCAAGGAATGCTTGCAGCACCTCGCGCAGGTCCATGACGCGCGGGGTGGTGTCCCGGTCCAGCACGTTCATGTTGAGCGAAACCCGCGTTTCAAGCTCGGTCTGCTTGAACAGCGACTGCATCAGGACCGCGGGATCGATGTTGCGGCTGCGCGGCTCCAGCACGAGGCGGATATCCTCGGCGGATTCGTCGCGCACGTCCGCCAGGGCCGGGAGCTTGCGATTGGACAGCAAGTCCGCGATCCGCTCCACCAGCCGCGACTTCTGCACCTGATAGGGAATTTCCGTGACGACCACCTGATAGGTACCGCCCTTCATGTCCTCGCGCTGCCAACGCGCCCGGAGCCGGAACGATCCGCGTCCGGAACTATACGCTTCCGTAATGTTCTCTCGGGCCTCCACCAGAATCCCCCCGGTGGGGAAGTCCGGCCCCGGCATCCGCTCGACCAGCGTTTCGATCGCAGCCCCCGGGTGCGCGATCAGATGACGCGCCGCATCGCAGATTTCCGCCACGTTGTGCGGCGGTATCGCGGTCGCCATACCCACCGCGATCCCCTGCGCGCCGTTTGCGAGCAGGTTCGGAAAGCCGCCGGGCAGAACGACGGGCTCCTGCCCCTCGCCGTCATAGGTCGGCCGGAAATCGACGGCGTCCTCGTCGATCCCCTCCAGGAGCGCCATCGCCACCTCGGTCATGCGCGCCTCGGTGTAGCGCATGGCGGCGGGGTTATCGCCGTCGATATTGCCGAAGTTACCCTGCCCTTCGATTAGCGGATAGCGCAGCGCGAAGGTCTGCGCGAGCCGCACCAGCGCGTCGTAAATCGACTGATCGCCATGGGGATGGTACTGACCGATGACGTCGCCGACGACGCGCGCGGACTTCTTGAAGCCCGACTCCGGCGCGAGGCGCAACTGCCGCATGGCGTAGAGCAACCGCCGGTGCACCGGCTTCAGCCCGTCGCGCACATCCGGCAGGGAGCGCGAGATAATCGTCGAGAGCGCATAGGCCAAATAGCGCTCCGAAAGCGCGTCCGCCAGACGCACCTCCCGAACGTCGCCCCCCGGTTCGTCCGCGATCAGATCGCTCATTCGTTCTCGACTCCCAGCATTCTAAAACCTGTCCACGCGATAGGGGGTCATATCGATCCCCGGCTCCCGATCCAGCACAAGATCGCGCACCAGTTCCCCGGTCCGCGCCGCCAGCATAAGGCCGCAGTGCCCGTGCCCAAAAGCGAATACCGTGTTGGCAAAGCGCGGCGAACGCGAGATCACCGGCAGACTGTCCGGCATCGACGGGCGGAAGCCCATCCAGCGCGTCGCCCCCGCGCCCTTAAGGTCCGGAAACCAGCGCTGCGCGTTCGACAACAGCAACTCCGCCCGCCGCCAGTTCGGCGGCGCATCCAGCCCGCCGAGTTCCACCGTCCCGGCAAGCCGCAAACCGCCCTCCAGCGGCGTGCAGGCCATGCCGCGCTCGGTCGAATAGACCGGCATGCGCGGACCCACGCCGGGCTCGGGAATCGTCAGGTGGTAGCCGCGCTCGGTATCCAGCAGCGGTCGGCTGCCGAGCTGCGCACAGAGCGGCTTGGACCAGGCCCCGGCCGCGATCACGAGGCGGTCGCAGGCGTGACGGCCCTTCTCGGTCTGCACAGCCTCCGGCCCCTCCGGCCCTATGTCGAAGCCGCGCACCTCCTCCCGCATGATCCGCCCGCCACGCTGCCGGAAGGCCCGCGCAATGACCTGAACCAGCCGGTAGTTGTCGAGCGCGTAGCCGACATCGGGGTAGTAAACCCCCTTGTGGAAGCGCCCGGAGTCCCCCAGCGCCGGTTCAAGTTGGCGTAGCTCCTCCGGCGGCACGATCTCGAAGCGCCGCCCGCGGCGCTCCTGCAGGGCCAGCCCGCCCTGAGAGGCGCGAAAACCGCGTTCGCTCTCGTAAACGCAGAGCCAGCCGGTGCGGCGGATCATATCCGGCTCGCCAGCCTCCTCGATCAGCGGCTGGAATGCATCCATCGCGCCGTCGAGCAGCGCCGCCAGCGCCTTCGAGATCCGTTCCACCTCGCGGGGCCGCGCGGAAAGCAGGAAGCGCAGCAGCCAGGGCGCGATACGCGGCATGTAGGACCAGCGCACCGCCAAAGGCGACAGCGGGTCCACCAACATGCGCGGAAGCTGTTTCAGGATACCCGGCATGGCGACCGGCACGACCATATCCTCGCCGATCACCGAGGCGTTGCCGAAGGACGCGCCCTCGCCCGGCGCCTGCCGGTCCAGCACCGTCACCTGAGCGCCCGAGCGTTGAAGCTGCAAGGCCGCGCAGAGTCCCACGATGCCCGCGCCGGCCACGACCACCCGCGGCGTGCCGGCTCGCGAGCCGCGCTTTCCTTTGTCGCTAACTGCCGTCCCCATGCCCTAAGCTCTTAGAGCAAGCCCGAACTTCGATCAACCGGCTGCGTCCGGGGTCTCGGACCGCATCGCGCGCTCGAACCGCTCGGCGAGACGCAAGCGGGCGGGCGGCAGCGTGTCGTTGGTGACGTGAAACACGGTACGCTCCAGAAAATAGCCGCTCAGCCGCAGCCCCTGCGCGACCTCCGCAGTACCGCCACCGCCCTCGCCCAGCAGAAAGCCCGGTAACGTCAGAAGCTTGTCGCGGTACGGCTCTCCGGCGGAGAGGGACACGGCGCGGCCGCTGCGGGGGCTGACGTAGGCGAGCCGGTCGTTGCCGCCCCCGGCACAGGAGGAAAGGTCGAGGCCGAAGCCGAGTTCGCGCAGCAACGATAGTTCCCAGTGAACGTACGCCTCAGCCCAATGCGCGCCGGAAAGCGCCCCCAGCAGCGCCTGGGTGCCGGTAAAGGCGGCCGGATGCGGCTCACGTTCGGGCAAGGCGCGCTCCGCCACCGCCATCGCCGCCGAGAGCGCGGCAAGGCGTTCGGGCTCTTCCATAAGATGCGAGGCCGTACTGCTCACGACCTCGCAGGTATAGTTGCCAAGATGGTCGGCCAGCCGCGCGCGCCAGTTCGCCTCGACGAGATTTCCGGGCTCGTAAACCGCGCGTTGACGGCGCGACTGCGC
>SKZV01000165.1 GCA_007127165.1 Rhodovibrio sp.
GCGCCGTTCTCGTGCGCCTCTCCGGGGTTGTTGCGGCTCGGCGTGAGGCTGTAGTGGCCGCACAGCTCCTCGTAGCGGCGGGTGAGGTCGGCGGCCTGATCCTTGCTCAGGTTGCGAAACGCCGCCGACAGGCTGTCGGTGCGGTGCTCGGCCGGTACGCCGCCCAAGGTCCAGAGCGCGTCCTGCAGGTTTTCGGCCAGGGCAGTGAAGCTCTCGCCGCCCAGCACCACGGCGACGTGCTCCCAGCGGCTGAACGCCAGGACGAAATGGTACAGCCGGTGCGCCAGCGGCTTGCCGGCGATCGTAACGTTCAGCGCGGTGGCCTCGGTAAAGTCGGAGAGCGCCAGCCGCCCCGGCTCGGCGCTTTGGCGAAAGATCACGTCCTTGGCGGCGCCGTTGAGCGCCCGCCAGGCCCGCACCCGGCGTTCCAGGGTCCGGCGCACCCGCTGGTCCGGGAACTGTTCGGGATAGGTTTCCTGGAGATAGCGCAGCAGCGTCACCGCCTGAACGGATGCATCGTTCGCCAGGATCGGTTCAAGATCCGTGGCCCAGACTGCCTCCAGGGGATCGGGCACCGTGCGGCCGCGCTCGCGCTTGCGTTGCGATGGCAGACGCGGATCGGCGTCCAGCCGCCGGGCGGTGCGCTCGCTGAAGCCGGCCCGGGCCGCGGCGGCGCGCCGGCTGTATCGGGATCGATCGTGCATGTAGACTCTCACTTGCTGGTCGTTGACGGGTCTGTAGGGCAAGCCGCGACCTCCGTTGTGGTAGGCAGAGATCGCGATATTGCCCGCCCGCAGCGGCCAGCACCCAGCCGGCACATCCTTTAGGAAGTTCACCGTCCGGTGGGCTCACCCTCCGGCCGGGCTACGCCCCGCCTCCGGCTGAGCCCACCAGACAAGATCGTTGTCGGTACCGGACAAGGTCATTGTCGGTGAACACTTATCAGCGACAATTTATCGAAGGCTTCCTCGCGGACGGCGTGGAGATCGGTTGTCTAACCGTCGCGCGTGGTAATGCGAAGACGGCCTTGGCGGCGGCACTGGCTGCAACGCACCTCAAGGGCGATTGGGCTGCGCAGCCGCAACGCGAGGTGACGTTGGCGGCGCGGACGCGCGATCAAGGCGCGATCCTGTGGAAGTTCGCCCGGAGCTTCCTTGAAGCCGACCCGGAGACGGCGGAGCGGTTGACCACGCGGATGACCCCGGTTCTCGAACTCGAACTTGACGGCGACGATGGGCCGCATCTGCTGAAAGTGGTCCCGTCCACTGGCAAGGCCGTTCTCGGTGGTGCGTCTACGTTGGCGATCCTGGACGAGCGGGCGGCATGGATGGAGTCCCGAGGGGCGGAACTTGAAGCGGCAATTTTGACCTCGCTGGGCAAGAGAGACGGGCGCGCGGCGATCATTTCGACGGCACCGCCGAACGACCAGAACAGTTTTGCTCAATGGTTGGATAACGCACCCGAGGGCTGTTACACGCAAGCGCATGTCGGCGATCCCGAACAGTCGGCGGACCACCTCGAAAGCATCTTGGCGGCGAATCCCGGCACGCCGTACGGGATTGGGCCTTCGCAAGATTGGCTGATGAAGGCGGCACGGCAGGCGATGCAGCGCGGCGGACCTGCATTGGCCAGCTTTCGGAACCTGCACAGGAATGAGCGGACGGCGGTGGAGAGCCGCGAAGTGCTGATCGACGTGGACGCATGGCAGCGCTGCGAGGTGGAGACGCTTCCGGCGCGTGAGGGCGAAGTGCTGATCGGCCTCGACGCGGGCGGGCCTGCCTCCATGTCGGCGGCGGCATTCTTCTGGCCAACAACCGGGCGCTTGGAGGCGCTGGGCTGGTTCCCGGACAAGCCGTCGCTGGCGGATCGCGGCGTAAACGATGCGGTGGGTTCGCGTTATGAGGACATGGCGCGGCGCGGCGAACTGCGGACACTGACGGGCCGCACGGTTCCGATTGCTCCCTGGATCGAGGAAGTTCTCGCCCACGTCGCGGGTTGCAAGATCGGAACGATCTTGGCCGATAGGTTCCGGCAGGGCGAGCTTGGCGACGGCCTCGACGCGGCTGAGTGTCGTGTTCCCGTCACATGGCGCGGCTTTGGCTTCAAGGACGGTGCGGCGGATATTCAACTGTTCCGGCGGGCGATCCTCGACGGACAGGTCAGTGTCACGCAATCGTTGTTGCTGCGATCCGCACTGACGGACGCGGTTTGCGTCTCGGACGTGGCCGGGAACGCGAAGTTGGCCAAGGGCCGGGCGCTGGGCAGGGTAGACGCGGCGGCGGCGGCGATCTTGTGCATTGCCGAGGGCGCACGACGTAGGGCGCGACCGGCGAAGGCCGCGCGGGTTCCGGTATGGGCATAACAATCTTTGTAGTTACAATAATTGTTCTAATGGCGGCGGTGGAGGCGATATGTCTAACAACCAGCGGTTTCCAGGCGGTTACGGCGCTTCTCATTATTTCGTCGCGCGCTTGAAGCGCGACATGGACCCGAAGAAGTCCAGGCTTTCGCCTGAGATGCAGCAAAAGGCGGCGACGTTATTGGAGGAAATTGTTCAGGGAAAGAAAAAGCCTTATACAGCGGCGCTTGAGATGAGGTATCGGAAGAAAGCGAAAGGTATAACAAAGCTCTTTTCGGGATGGCGCGAAGCATCGAATGAAGAAAAAGAAGAGTTTCTTTCACATCCGTCTGTGAGGAAATGGATCGAAGATTCTGGCTTATACGAGGCAAATTTTGAGTGGGATGATGAGTTAGAAGTTGTGGCTGGCGAGGACGGAATAAGGCGGCTCGGTTAGGTCATCATTGTGACCACAAGGATGACCACACCAAAAGAGGATTTATTGTGGTTACAATGATTCCACTTCACGACCTCGTGAGAATCACCCTGGTACTTACAAGGATGATTTTTTGAAATCCCACCGCCCGTCCCGTCGCTTCCTGAAAGATAAACGCTGGCCAGCGCTCCGCCTTGAAGCGCTCCGGCGCGATAGCTGGCGATGCGTCGTCTGCGGATCGAAGGTGCGGCTTGAGGTGGATCACATCGAACCGACGCGCGACCGCCCGGACCTCGCATTCAGCCTCGACAATCTGCAAGTTCTCTGCGCTGCGCATCATACCGCGAAGACCCGGAAAGACATTGGCTTGCCGGAGAAAAGCGCGGAAAGACTAGCGTGGGAGGAACTGTTGCGGAACACGAAGTAGAACGATAATATACCTGCACTAGTACCCGTCGCGATGACGGTGTGGCCCTTAGATGGAGATTTCTTAATGCTTGAATCCACCAAGATTCAACGGCGGCAAAGTGAGATCCGCCAGCAACTTTCCGAACTTGCCGGGAAGTCCGAACCCGATGAAACCGAAGTCCGCTCCATGGAAGCCATGGACAGCGAATATAGGTCGAACGAGGTTCGCCTGCGCGCGGCGTTGATCGCCGAGGATGACGAGCGGCGCTCCGCAGCGGATGTGCTGGAAAACCGCTCCGGCAATGAATGGCAGGATCTCGTTGCGGGCTTTGAGCTTCGGCAGGTTGCGCTCAATCTGGACGAGGGCCGCGTGCTGGATGGCAAGACCGCCGAGGTCGTCACCGAGCTTCGGAACCAGGGCGGTTATCGCGGTATCCCGGTTCCCTACGAGGCGCTTGAAACTCGTGCAGGCGAAACCGTTGCATCCGGCGTGCCGGACCCGGTATCGACGCGCGGCCTGATCGACCGCTTGTTCCCCGACAGCGTGACCGGGCGCATGGGCGGGCGGCTTATCAATATCGCGGCTGGCGAGGCTGAATGGCCTGTCACGACGGCGGGCGCAACCGCTGGCTGGGCCGATGGCGAGACCGCGAACGTAGGCGATCCGACTGCGTTTCAGACGGTAGACCGACCGCTCAAGCCGACGCATAACCTGGGCGTGCAAATGAAGCTGACCCGGCGCTCGTTGAAGCAGACGGCGGGCATCGAACAGGCGGTTCGCTCCGATCTCAGGCGGGCCATTCAGGTCGAGTTGGACAAGGCGGCGTTCCTGGGCACCGGCGCGAACGGGCAGCCGTTGGGCGTCATTGCCGGGGCCTCGACCTACGGCATCACCGAGACGGCGGTGAACGCGGCGGCATCCTGGGCCGTATTCCGGGCAGCCGTGACGCGGTTCCTGACCGGCAATGCCGCGACCGGGCCGGGCAATGTGCGGGCGCTGATCCGTCCTGAAATCTGGGATGGCCTCGAGGGCACGCTCTTCGACTCGGGCAGCGGTCTGACGGAATGGGACAAGTTGACCCGAGCCATTCCGGCTGGAAACTTCGCGCTCACCAACAACGCTTTGGCGGCACCGTCCGGCGAACCCGCCGCGTCGAATGTCCTGCTCACCACGAACGCGGGCGGCGAAGCGCCGATGATCCTCGCCACGTGGGGCGCGGTTGATTTGATCCGCGATCCGTTCTCCGACGCGCAATCCGGCGGACTCCGGTTGACCGGGCTTGTCACGGCTGACGTGACGATCACCCGCCCGGAGCAACTCGAAGTCCTGACCGGCGTCGAGTAAATGGCAACCGCAGCGGCGCTTGGCGGGTTAGAAATCCGCGCGGGCGAAGACGGGAACATTCGCTTGACCGGACGTTTCCCGTTCAACGCTGTTGCGGTTCTGGCACCGGGGCGAAGCGAAATCTTCGCACCCGGCAGCCTGGAGCCTCGCAGCAATGTGTTTCTGCTAAGCCAACATCGGTTTGAAACGCCACTCGCCAGCACCGGCGCGGGCACCCTCGACCTACGCTCCGATGGCGAGGGCCTTCACTTCGAGGCGCGGATCTCACCCGAGGTTGCGGAGACAAGTCACGCCAAGGATGCGCTGGCATTGATCCGCAGCGGCTTGGTTGCGGGCCTAAGTCCCGGTTTCAAGATCGTCAACGGTGGCGAGCGTGTGGAGCGGCGCGACGGCGGCTTGCTGCGCACCGTGACGCGGGCGGAACTGCACGAACTGAGCGTCGTGACGAGACCGGCGTTTGCCGAGGCGTCTGTGGAGGCGCGCGGGAGACCCTGGGCACCGACCGCACCGACAAACGCGACCTATAGGTGGCGCTGATGACCTACATCGTATCCGAGGATGAAGGCGAGCCGACCGGACGGCCTGACCCCGGCATGTTCGACGGAGTAGAGGCGGGCGCGGTCTGGGAACGCATCGAAAGCTACATCACGCATCGGTGGGGCGTCCGCGAGGTTGTCTGGGTCGCGGAAGGGCGGGGCGTTTTCGTGCCGAGGCTCAAGCCCGCGACGATCACGACAACCGAGGTGTGGCGCGACGGCGGCTGGCAGGAGGTGACGCTCACCCCGACCCCGCGCGGTCTGGAACTCGACGGCCTGACCTATCGCATCGTTGCGGACGTTGGATCTGGTGCGGCGCTCCCGTGGGCCGTGGTCGAGGCTTGGCAGCGTCTAGGCGCGTTCATGTCCCAAGCCAAGAGCGATCCCTTGGTAGGGCACTCCGGCGCTACAGATGGCGATTTCAGCTTTCAGCGTCCGGCGGCCTGGGCAGCACGCGCGATGCAACTTAGCGGCGCGGCGGACATGCTGCGGGGCTATCGCTGATGGCGGGCATCTTCGACCGGACCTTCGCGGTCTGGCGCAAGGAACTCACCCCGGATGGCGGCGGCGGCTTTTCCGAAGAAGAGGTGAAGGTCGCGGACATCGAGGGCCGGGCGTGGCCGACGCGTCTCACTGACACCGTGATCGGCGCGCGGCGCGCGGGCGAGATCATCTGGACGTTCGCGACGCATCCCGAAGCGGACGTCAAGGAGGGTGACGAGCTGCGTTTCGAGGGCCGCGTGCTCTTGGTGAACGCGGTTGCGA
>SKZV01000324.1 GCA_007127165.1 Rhodovibrio sp.
GTGCGGTAATAGAGCCGTTTTCCATCCGGATTACATTGGTGCACACTCGCTTAATCAAGGCGTCGCTGTGTGAGGCGAGGACCAGGACGCGGGCGCCGTCGACGAGAGCGTCAAGGCGCTGTCGCGCCTTCTCGACAAAGCTGGCATCGCCTGCGCTCAGCCACTCATCCATCAATAGAATGTCAGGTTCCACCACTGTCGAAATGGAGAACGCCAGACGTGCGCGCATTCCTGCCGAGTAAGTGTGCAGCGGCAGGTCCAGGTAATCGCCGAGTTCGCTAAATTCCGCAATTTCTGCGGCTTGGCGTTCGATCTGTTGTCGGCTCATGCCGGCAGCGAGACCGCGCAGCATGATGTTCTCGTAACCAGTAGCTTCTTGTTCGATTCCCGCGCTCAGGCTGAACATCGTGGTTACGCTGCCATTCACAACGACCCGCCCCGCCGTCGGCTCGTATATGCCGGCAATGCTGCGCAGCAGCGTGGACTTTCCAGCGCCGTTCGGGCCCACGATACCAAGACGGTCGCCTTCCGAAATCGTCAAGGAGACGCCGCGCACGGCGTGGACGATGACCCGGTCCTTGGCGTCGCGGCTGATCCGGTTGCCCGAGCCCATGGACAGCAGGCTCTTCTTCAGCGAGCGGCTGCCGGTGCCGTAGATCGGGAAGTCCACCGAGACGTTTTCGAGTTGAATGGCTGTCATGCGCTGAAGAGTCCTAGACCCAATAGGGAACGCGGCCACGGAACCGCGTGAAGAAGAACGCCGCGAGCGTCCAGCCGATCACCGTCACCGCAAGCGCCAGCGCCCAGGTCTCGACCGGGGGAACCTCGCCCAGCAGCGGCGCACGGACCAACTCCACGAAGTAGGTGAAGGGATTGAAGTACGCGAGGTAGGCCCGGTCGCCAAGCTGTCCCGGCATCCACATCACCGGGGTCACGAAGAAGCCGATGCGCAGCAGGCTCTGCACGATCTGCGGAATATCGCGAAAGCGCGCGCAGAGGGTGCCGAACAACAGGGCGACCCAGATCGCGTTGACGATCAGGATCGCCATGACCGGGATGATCAACAGGCCCGCCCAGCCCGCGAAAATCCCGAAGATGACGGCCACGCCCAGATAGACCAGCGCGTTGTGCCCCATCGTAATCAGGTGTTGCCACACAAGCTGATATACGAAGAGCGAGAGCGGCGTTCGAACATTAATCAGCCAGCCCTTGTTCTTGATGAAGACGTTGCAGCTATCGCCCAGAACGCCGCTGATGAACTGCCACGCCAGGAAGCCAAGGGCGAGGTGCGGAACATAGATGTGCAGCGATACGCCCATAAGCCCGCTGTAGAGGTACCCGAGCGCCGCCACCAGGATCGCCAGCGAGAGCGTGAGCCAGATCGGACCGAGTACGGAGCGGCGGTAGTGCCGCTTCACGTCCTGAAGCCCCATCGTCACCCAAAGCTCCCAGCGCCGCAGCCCCTCAGCGAGATCTTCCATGGCGCTGTGCAGGCGATGGCGCGGCTCCGCCGTCACGACGAAGGAGGGGCCGTGGCCTGCAGCCGATCGTTCAGTGTGGGATATGGATGACATGAGAGCGATAGTGCCGATTTCCTGACGTTCGCACGGCTTCCCTGCCCGGAAGAAGCATGTCCTCCAAGCGCGCAGCTTCTCTTCTCACAGGCGCTCGACGGTGTCCAGACTCCAATGGGGGGGAGGCATGAACGGCTATTCCGAGCTGCGCCGATTTCCCAAAATCCACTTGAAACCTTGAGCCACCGCGCGCAGTGGTGCTGTCATGCGCCATGAGCGGGACGCGTAGACGTTTGAAAGTTTTGTTTCCAGGCTTGCGACATGGTGGCGCAAGGTTGCTAGCTCGCCCATATGCCAATTCAATTCTCTGGCCCGTGGCTCCTGTTCGTTCGATGCGGTTGGAAGTTGCGCTTGGAGGCTCGCAACTTTCGCGGACAATGTTCTTAGGTCCTCTGCGTACTCGTTTAGTTCCTTGGCCTCGCCGGCCTGCTGCTTTAGCTCCTCGGCCAGTCTCTCCTGCTCCTTCAGCTTTGCCGTAACCTGCGCGTACTTTTGTCGCTGAATGATATCCGCTTTCAGGGAGGAACCAAGTCGGCCATAATGTTTTCGGACGTCGGCGGCCAGCCCGGCGTCCGCGGTTGCGCCGAGGAACGTCCGGATCTTTTGCGGAAGAGCCGAGCCATAGCCCAGCACGCCAAGCCCATGGCCGTGCAAGAACTCAAAGTTTGGGAAGTCGGCCTGGAGTTCTTCCCAAAACTGAAAAACGCCAAAGTTCCGCTCTCGCACATTGGTGTCATGGAACAGGACGATTGCGCGATCCGACAGCTTGGGCAGCCACGTCTCGAAATCGTGCTTTACATCTTCGTAGAAATGCCGGCCGTCGATATGTAACAGGTCAATCGAAGCATCGCTAAAGTGAGCGACAGCTTCGTCGAAATCGGAACGGACCAATCGCGAGAACGCAGCATAATACTGTTGGTTATAGTCCCGCACGCGCTCGAAAAACTCTTCGCCGTAAAAGCCGGCATGCTTGTCACCCATCCAGTGATCTACGGCGTAGCAGCGCGTAGCGAGTCCGATTGTTTTCACGGCTTGGCAAAATGAAAAATAAGAACAGCCCCCATGGGTGCCCAACTCGACTAAGGTACGCGGCTGGTGAGCCTCAATAAGCCAAAAAGCAAACGGTACGTGTTCTATCCATTCTGAAGCCTCAAAGAAATTGGGTACCCAGAATGACACGGGAGACAGATACGTTTCCATGGCCCCCGGTGTCGATGCCCCGCCGTCGCCGCCGTCGCTGCTGGCCGAACTGGGGTGGCGGATCGAGACCTCCTGGTCAAACGGGATTTTACCGGGTTCGGAAAACTCTGTGATCAAAGCCGGATCGACCAGTTCGGCATGAACCTCCAAAACCTTGTCGCGCGGGATTCCGTGGCGCTCGAAAAGCGGTCTGAGTCGTTCGTAAAAGTACTCTGGATCTTTTGTAAAACGTGGAAAGCTAAGAAAGATGAGGGGGATGTTATTGGCAACAAGGGGTTCCAAAAATTTGTAGAATTGCTCTGCTAAAATCTTTTCCTGTTCACTCGGCACCACCGTTTTCCAAATCGTGCCTGGATGCGTTAGCGGATCTTTTCCCAGGCTTTCAGCCTGCCGATTGACATGGCGGCGACTCTCGGCTGCGTCAAACAGGTTGCGGACCGGAATGATCGCCGCTTCGATCCGTGTACCGCGTTCGAGGGCCTCAGCGATCTCATCGGCTAGCCACGGTGACTTGATGACATGGGGAAGGTTCTCGTCGGATAAGCTCCGCTCCAAACCGGCCCTGGACAGGCTGTCAACCTGCCTCAAAGCCTCGTCCTTCGAGTATCCAGTATCGAAAGTGAGATGCGCGAGGATTTGCACCAGCAGAGTCGTGCCGGTGCGTCCGGTGCCTCCAATGAGAATATGGCCGTGGCCGGAAACCATCTCTGTCGTTTCCTGATCGATCACCGGTGCCATTTCAGGCTCTTCCATCCTATGTTGCCTCGCATCGTTTTGCCCGGCCGCGTTTTCAGATATCCGCCGCACGACTGCCGCTCGGGTTTTAGACAGCCAACCATGTAACGTCAACGTTGGCCACAACGTTGGCCACGTCGGTGCGCGGGGCTTTATTAGGTCCAGACTTTATGAATGCGTTTGGACTACCCAAAAAACGAGTCGACTCCAGGGCGCGAAATCCGGTACAGTAACTTTAATAGGACCGAAGATCAGGAACCGCGATATGTATTCCCATCCCCAGCATGGCGCAGGGAACGAGGCGCAAAAGCTCCGCCGCGAGGCAGGGGCATGGCTGCGTTCATTGCGGGAGGAGAAGGGCCTGTCTCAGCGGGAAATGGCCCGGCAGATCGGCGTGGACTACTATACCTTTATCTCCCAGATCGAATCCGGGCGCGGCCGGATTCCGCCCGATCGTTACGAGGTGTGGGCCAGCGCGCTGGGGGTCGATGTGCGAACCTTCGTGAAGACCCTTATGCGCTACTACGATCCCGTCACCCATCGCCTTTTGTTTCCCCCGGAATGAGTCTGAATTGCTCGCATTACGGGCCATGACCGAATGCGGACTTGAACCGGAGCGCGCGGCAGTGTAAATGCGCGGTGTACGGGCGGATTTTTGTCGTATAGTGCCGGGGAACGGCTTGCCGGGGAGATGCTCCGGATTTCCGACTCCATGAATGATGTTCGAATGTGAATTGGCATAACGGAGGGGCGATTGCGCCAACGGCAGGCGAACGAGCTGCGCAACGCATTAGGGACATGCCGCGGCGCGTTCACGGCAACGATTATCTTCAGCTTGTTCGTGAACTTGCTGATGTTCGTAGCGCCCCTCTACATGCTTCAAATCTACGACCGCGTGCTCGCCAGCCGGAGCGAGAGCACGCTCATCATGCTGACCGTGATCGCGGGCGGCATGCTGCTGGTGTTCGGCCTCTTGGAGGCGGTGCGCTCGCGCGTGCTGGTGCGCATCGGCGTGCGCCTGGACCAGCAACTGAACAGCCGCGTCTTCTCCGCCGTGTTCCGTCAGAACGTCGGCTCGTCGCAGTCGAGCGGCAGCCAGTCGCTGCGCGATCTCGACAACATCCGCGAGTTCATGACCGGCTCCGGGCTGATCGCGTTTTGCGACGCGCCTTGGGTGCCGGTCTTCATCGCGGTGATCTTCCTGTTCCACCCCTGGCTGGGCTTCCTGGCGCTGGCGGGTGCGATCATCATCTTCATCCTCGCGCTCTCGAACGAAATTCTGACCCGCAAGCCGCTGAGCGAGGCGTCCACGGCGTCGGTCAAGGCGAACCAGTTCGTCTCCACCAGTCTGCGCAACGCCGAGGCGGTGGAGGCGATGGGGATGCTGGGCGGCATCATGCGCCGCTGGGACCAGCGCCACGGGGCGGTGATGCGCCGGCAGGCGATGGCCAGCGACCGCGCCGGCCTGATCATGGCGAGTTCAAAGTTCGTGCGGATGAGCCTTCAGGTCGGCATTCTCGGGCTCGGTGCCTACCTCGCGATCCATCAGCAGATCACGCCGGGTACGATGATCGCGGCCTCGATCATCATGGGCCGTGCGCTGGCTCCCGTCGAAATGGCGGTGGGGCAGTGGCGCAACTTCATCCAGACCCGTAGCGCCTACGCGCGGCTGAACCAGCTCTTGCAGCAGGTGCCGGAGCGGGGCGAAACGATGCAGCTTCCCGAGCCGCGCGGCGACGTGACGTTGGAGCGGGTTGTCGCCGCGCCTCCAGGCAGCCGCACCGCGATCCTGAAGGGCGTCAGCTTCAACCTCGCGGCGGGCACCACGCTGGGCGTGATCGGGCCGAGCGCGGCCGGAAAGTCCACCTTGGCGCGCATCCTGGTGGGCGTCTGGCCGCCCGCATCAGGCTCGGTTCGACTCGACGGAGCGGAGTTGAGTTCCTGGGACAAAGGCGAGCTTGGCCCCTACATCGGCTATCTGCCGCAGGACGTCGAACTCTTCGACGGCACGGTTGCGGAGAATATCGCCCGCTTCAACGACGTCGATGCGGACAAGGTGGTCCATGCGGCCAAGCACGCCGGGGCGCACGAGATGGTTCTGCACCTGCCGGACGGCTACGACACTCCGATCGGCGCCAGCGGGCAGTCGTTGTCCGGCGGACAGCGTCAGCGGGTGGCGCTGGCGCGCGCGCTCTATGACAAGGCCAAGCTGATCGTGCTGGACGAGCCGGACGCCAACCTTGATAGCGAAGGCGAGAAGGCGCTGGTCGCTGCGATGGAATACTGCAAGTCGCAGGGCGCGACGGTCATCGTCATCACCCACCGTCCGGCGCTGCTGAACACGGCGGATCAGGTGTTGGTCCTGGATCAGGGGCAGGTTAAGATGATGGGCTCGCGCGACGACATCATCTCGCGCTACGCACGCCCCTCGGTCGTGGCGAAGGAGGCCGGCCAGGGAAAGGGCGGCGACGGCGTCACGCAGATCCAAAAGCCGTCGTCTTGAACCGATAACCGGCCCAGCCTATGGGCGCAGTCGGGGCGAAGCTGCCGCGGTTTAACGGTTTGTTAAATATAAGTTGGTCTTCTAAGACATGAGCACGCAGCCGAACGTCGTTCCCTTTCGCGATAAGGAGCTTGTCGAGGACGCGACCTACCACGCGCCCGGCAATGCCCGTCCGGTCATCTGGATCGGCGTCTTGATCGTTCTGCTGGCTTTTGGCGGCTTTGGGGTTTGGGCGGCCCTAGCGCCGCTGGACAGCGCGGTCGAAGCCGAAGGAACGATCGTGGTGGAAAGCAATCGCAAGGTGGTGGACCACCTTGAAGGGGGCATCGTCCGCGTCATCCACGTTCGGGAAGGCGACGTGGTTCAACAGGGCCAAATCCTGGTCACGCTGGACACGACGGAGCCGCAGGCGCGGGTCTCCATGCTGCGCAAACAGCTCGACGGCGCCCTGGCCTTGGAGGCGCGGCTGCTTGCGGAGCGCGACGGCGAGGACACAATCCAATTCCCCGAGGAGCTTTTGGCGCGCTCCGGGGTGGAGCCGCACGCCACTCAGATCGTCTCCGGCCAGCGCACCCAGTTCATCGAGCGCCGCCGCTCGCTGGAAGGGCAGGTGAGAATATTCGAGCAGCGTATCATCCAGTCCCGCGACGAGATCCGAGGCATGGAGGCGCAGATCGACTCCCGCGAGCGCCAGATCGCGATCCTTGAGGACGAACTGGAGGGGTTACGCACGCTCTACGAAAAGGGTCATGCGCCGCGCAGCCGAATCCTCGCGATGGAGCGCGAGCAGGTGCGCCTCGAAGGGGAGATCGGCGCGGATCAGGCGGGGATTGCGCGGGCGCAGAACGGCATTGGCGAGGCGGAGATGCAGATCACCCAGCTTCGCCAGCAGATGCGCGAAGAGGTGGTCTCGCAACTCCAAGAAGTTCAGGATCGCCTCGCGGATCTGGAGGAGCGCTACATCGTCGCTAGCGACGTGCTGAACCGCCGGGAACTGCGCTCTCCGCAGGGCGGTGTGGTGCAGAACCTCTCGGTGCACACGCTGGGCGGCGTGGTGCAGCCGGGACACGAGGTCATGCAGGTTATCCCGCAGGACGACCGCCTGGTGATCGAGGGCCGCATTCCACCCCAGGATATCGACCGCGTGCTGGTCGGTCAGGAAGCGGATGTTCGAATGACGGCGCTGAACCCGCGCACCACGCCGGTGCTGCACGGCCGCGTCGTCAACGTCTCCGCCGACCGGCTGGAGGATCAGCAGGACGGCACGCCCTATTACCGCGCCCGCGTGGAGGTGTCGGATTCCGAGATTGCCCGGCTGGGCACCGAGACGCTGCGGGCCGGGATGCCGGCGCAGGTGCTGATCAAGGCGGGCGAGCGCACCGTGGCGGAGTATCTCCTGAAGCCGCTAAGCGACGCGATGTCTCGCGGCTTCATCGAAGACTGACGCGGTGTGAGGGATCTGTTTAGTTGTTTTAGAGTGGCGAGTTGCGCGCGGACGGTGTAAGTGTGCACGAAGTCCAGGCTTGAGGGCGGGGGAATCGCGTGTCGGCAGCAATCTATAAACTTCTTCGGGGAAGCGGATTTCGCGCGATCCCCTGGACCAATCAGGAGTTGGCGGAACTTTTTCGCGTCGCCGACATCCTGAAAGAAGCCGGACTGCCCATCGAGACCGACAGCGGGCTCTCCGACGAGGGCGATCCCTGGTTTGTCTTCTGCCGGACGGACAGTGGCGACGTCGTTGCCCACTTCGCAAGAATAGATGGAGAGGTCGTGGCTTGCGGGTTACCGCGGGACGCGGTCTTTCGCGGCCGCGACTTCCGCGCGGTCGCACGTCAACTGTTGAGCGACCAGCCGCTTGTTCTGCCCCGTCGGCACGACGACAGCACCACCCTCCTGCACCCGGCCGTCATCATCACTGCTTTCGTCGCCACGGCGCTGCTCTACAGCACCGAAGGCCGGGCGGAGACATTGCAGACGATCGGGGAAGACGGCGTGCTTCGCGAGGTCTTGGAGCCGACGTCCTCAGCGATCTTCTCTTTCCTCGCCTACGGTGAAGCGCGTTCGGACGGTAAACAGGCCGAACAGAATCCCGCGCTCGGCCAGTTGAGCCTGATCTCGATCCTCTCGGCCATGCTGGCGGCATCCGCGGGGCAGGACGCACTGGCGGAGGACCCTGGCAGCGGCCGATTCGACTTTGCGGGCGCGACGCGTTCGCTTGGGGAGCAGAGCACTGTTGCGCCGACACAGGTTATTGCAACGCGGCAGGACGGCGAGATGGAAGAGGCCATCGACGGCGTCGAAGCCGCCTTCGGGCTCGAGCAGCTTTTCGTCGACTCCGACGGCAACACAACGGACGCCGGCGGCAGTGGAGAAGGCTTCCTGCTGGCCCTCGCACAGTCCATCGGCGGCGCGAGTCACGCAACGGGTTCACGCGGCGGCGATGCGCCGGCGCGAGGTTCGCTGTCGGGCGAGGGTGAGGAGATGCGGGGTCTCGCCAACGTGGATCTTGCCAGCGAGACCTTGGCCGCTCACATGACGGCAGCTGCAGCAGGGGAAAAGCAGGGCGACGGAGGGCATGGCGAGGCTTCATCCGGCGACACGGATGCGCCGGAGGAAAGAACCGCCTCGGAGTCCGAAAGCCGCGAACTGGGAGGCTTCAACCTGCGGGACGGCGGGCTGGTGTTCGAGTCCGGCAGCGGCAGCGCCAGCAACGGGGACGGCTTCGTCCTGGCCTTGACCAAAAGCGCCTTTGCCATGCGCCTGGGGGAGCTTGCCGAGCAGGAAGCTTCAGGAGCGATCGAGGTCGGCGAAAGCGGAGACTCCGGAGCCTTGGATGAGCGGGAGGCCGGACAGTTGGACCCGAGCGGCACCCAACCGGTCGTTTTTTCGGGCGGCTTCCTCTTGATCGAGAATTTTCAGGTCGGTGTCGACGTGCTGTTGATTGACGACGCCGTCCTGAATCCCGGTTCAGCCGTGGTGCAGAAGCATGGTCTGGATCTGGTGATGGATTTCGGCAAGCATGGCATGATCACGCTGGTTGGCGCGATGGACAGCTTCGTCGATGTCGTTTAGGCGCGCGTAGGCAGAACGGCAGGGCCGTCCGTTTTCGTGGAAGGACATCGCTTGCGCGAACCGTCGGAGCCCATCACCCAATGGCGCCAGATACGCCTTATACGCAGACCTCGATACGACGGAGCCGACGGTCGTTTCCCGGCTGCGCGTGCGGCGATGCTGAGTGGCCCGGCATGGACAGCCGTGCGTTGGAACAAGGAAGGCCTACCATGCCCCAACGCCGATAGGGCTTATATCCAGCGGCCGAGCCACTTCCGGCATCGCGATGCGCTGTAGAGGTAATGTTTTCAGCGGGATTTGTCCACCCCTCATCAAGCGGCGCGCCAGTCCTGAGAAGGCTCGGTTTCCTCCCGGTCCTCCTCGCGCCGCCCAAGTCCGATCGAGCGGGCAATCTCCGAGCGCCGCCGCGACGTGCTTGGCGCGACCATGGGATAGTCCGCGCGCAACCCGAACGTCTCCCGGTAAGCTTCGGGAGTGAGGCCGTGGGCCTTCGAAAGGTGCCGCTTCAACGCTTTCTGCTTGCGGCCGCACACCAGACAGACGAGATGGTCCCGTCCAACCGATTTGCGTGGATTTACCGCAGGCTGCATTGCCGCTTCGGGGGCTTCCTGCTGGCCGGATTGCAGAGATTTCAGATCCTGAGCTACCGACTGAATCAACTGGGACACCTGATCGGGCTCGACGCGGTTGTGGGCGACATACGCCGAGACAATCCGCGTCGTCATCTCCGAAATCGCCTGCGTATCGTTCTCTGTGATCATTCGCTCTCACCTCATACTGTTAACTATTTAAGTTGCAAGGGACATAATGGTTCCATCGAATCTCTTAAAGATCTTGGGCAAATCTTTTCGCAAACAAGGTGCGCGGCTGTTAACTGATCGCGCGGCGGAGGGAGGGCTTTTCAAGCAACGCCGCCATGCTTAACTTGGAAGAAGCCATAGTAGCGGAATTAGGAAACCTTCCGTCCAAAGATGCAACGCGGGGACAAATTGCGGAAAATCTGTTGAAACCGCCAAGCGAGCAAGGGGCATGACCGTTGGATAAGATGATCACCGAGACCGCGGCGATCCCGAACGACCTGCTACTCACCGACCTGTACCAGCTCAACATGATGCAGGCGTACCTCGACCACGACGTCACAAAGCCCGCGGTGTTCGAGTTTTTTGTCCGCAGGCTGCCCAAGACCCGGAATTTTCTGCTGTCCGCCGGGCTGGAGCAGGTGGTGAGCTTTCTGCAGACGGCAAAGCCCGACCCGCGAACCCTCCAATGGCTGAAGGATTCCGGCCGGTTCGGCAGCGATTTTATCGACTACCTCGACAATTTCGTGTTTCGCGGCGACCTCCACGCGATCCCCGAAGGCACGCCGGTCTTTGCGAACGAACCCTTGATTCGGGTGACCGCGCCGTTGCCGGTCGCGCAGTTGCTCGAAACCCGGTTGATCAATCTTTTGCATCCCAGTGTCCTGGTTGCCAGCAAGGCCGCGCGTATGAAGCTGGCCGCGCCCGGCAAGGCGCTCGTGGACTTCGGCTTCCGCCGGGCGCACGGGGCGGAAGCGGGACTCTTGGCCGCGCGCAGCAGCTACCTCGCGGGCTTTGCGGCCACCGCCACCGTTCCGGCGGCGCCGCTCTGGGGCATCCCGATCTCCGGGACGATGGCCCACTCCTTCATCGAGGCCCATACCGAAGAGGTCCAGGCGTTCCTGAACTTTGCGCGCTCCCGTCCGGACGACGTGGTCCTGCTGATCGACACCTACGATACCGAGCGCGCCGCCCGGCGAGTGGCCGCGATCGCGCCGCAGTTACGCTCCGAAGGCATCGCAATCAAGGGCGTGCGCATCGACAGCGGCGATCTGGACGAGATGAGCCGGAAAGTCCGGGCAATCCTCGACGAGGCGGGGCTTTCCGAAGTGCAGGTACTCGTCAGCGGCGGCCTGGACGAGTGGAAGCTGCGCGAACTTGTCGCATCCGGCGCGCCGATTCATGGCTTTGGCATCGGAACCGCGCTCACCACCTCCGAAGACACGCCGGCGCTGGACTGTGCCTATAAGCTGCAAGAGTATGACGGCGAGGCAAAGCGCAAGCTGTCCAGCGGCAAGGCGACATATCCGGGCCGCAAGCAAGTCTGGCGAACTTACACGAGCGACGGCTGCATGAGTGGCGACACGCTTTCGCTGGAGGACGACGACCTCCCCGGGACGCCGCTGATCGAGAAGGTCATGGAGGAGGGCCGCTTGTTGGAGCCGCTGCCGACGCTCGAGAGCATCCGGGCGCGTGCGGCCGAACAACTCGAAAGGCTTCCCGAGTCACTCAGGGCTCTGGAGCAGGCGCCGGAATATTCCGTGCGCGTTAGCAGCCGGTTGGAACGCGAGGCCGAGGCTGCCGCGCGCCGTATTGCGGCCCAGACGGGCGGCTAAGCGCAACTTCTCCACTTGGTTGCTTCCCGGAATATGGTAAAAGCCTCGCCACAGGATTGCCGCATCGTTAATCTAGATAAGACGTTACCAAGCGGATCGATGGTAAAGGAGCACAGGTTGAAAGCGGTCGTCCTGGCACTGCTGGCGATAGGGCTTGCAGGATGCGAGGCTATGGTCAGGGAATTCGAAACCCTGAGCGAGAACGAGCCAACGCAACCGGTGGAAGCAGAACGCGTGAATGTGGCGATGGCGGCGGCCGATCCGTTGGAGCAAGCTCCTGCGGAGCCGGACGCCGACGACGAGTCTGTGGTCCCGCTAGCATCGCCGTTGCCGCCGAGGCCGGAGAGCAAGCCCAGCGTAACCTACGTTGCGTTCGAAAAACTCACCGGGTTGACGCCGCGACAGAGCGAGCGGTTGCTGGGCCCGACCGATCATCGAAGCGAAGATCCTCCCGCGACGGTTTGGACTTACGAGATGGGCGAGTGCCGCCTCGAGATCTTCTTTTACTTCGATCTCGAAAGTCAACAGCAGCGCTCGCTCGCCTACGACGTCTATACGGACAGCGAGGCGCAAGGGGCGGAGGTGCTCTGCCTCGTACAACTGGCGCAGCGTGGCGAGCGGCAGCGGCCGTTGGAGGATTTGCTTGACGGCATGAACAGCGAACTGCCCTCTCTTGACGCGAGGCCGTCACTGCCGAAACTCGAGGACATAATCAGTGCCGGAGAAGCACATGAAAATGGAGAGGATGACGACAGTGAGTAACCTCGAGGCATCGCGACTTATGGTCGTCGACGACGACCCCATGTTCCGCGAATCCTTGATCGAAAACTTGAAGGACGACGGCTATGAGGTGATCGATTTCGAGGCCGGTCAACCCGCACTCGACTATCTGGTCGATGGCGGCGCGGCAGATCTGATCCTCCTCGACTGGCGTATGCCGGGAATGACGGGCATCCAGCTCCTTCGGTCGATCCGGGATAAGGGCATGGAGGTTCCGATAATCTTTCTCACCGTGCTGGGCGATCAGATCTATGAAGAGGCGGCCCTGTCGCAAGGCGCTGTGGACTTCGTGGAAAAATCGCGCAGTCTGTCGATCCTGAAACGGCGGATTCAGTTGTCGGTTCGACGCGAGGGGGAAAGCGGCGCATCGCCTGCGACGGAACCGCCGGAAATGGAAGGCCATGATACGCTTTCGGTGGGTCCGCTGACAGTGGACCGCGATATTTCGCGGGCCTACTGGCGCGGCGAGGAAGTGCCCTTGACCCTGAACGAGTTCAGGATCGTGGACCTGCTGGCGACGCGGGTCGGCAAGGACGTCCGCTACCGGGAACTCTACGATCAGGTGCATGGGGCGGGCTTTGTCGCCGGGGCGGGCGATGAAGGCTTTCGCGGCAATGTACGGACGCTGATCAAGCGAATACGCCAGAAGTTCCGTGCGGTCGACGATACTTTCGAAGCAATAGAAAACTATCCGGGATTTGGATACCGATGGCAGGATGACGGGCCAAACGACTGAACACGGCTGGTTCGCGGCGTCTTTGAATTCCATCGCGGCTAAGGTGATTGTAGCCATGGTGGTTTTCGTGACGGTTCCGGTCTTGCTATATCAACAGTTCAGCGCCGCCGATATGGATAAGCGCCGGATGATTCTCGACCGCCTGGAAGTCCAGGGGCAGGTGATCGGCGAAGCGCTGAGTCCACGGCTAACCACCTTCGACAGCGAGTCGCTGCGCGGCGTCTCCGACACGCTGCAACGCTTGGGCAACGTCGATGGCATGAACATCAAGCTGCTGCTGCGCCCGATCGAGCAGGAGGGCGAGCCGGGCGGCTTTTTCTATATCGCATCGACGCCGCAGGTCTCGAACGAGTATCTCCAGGAAGAGCGGAACGAGCTTGTGGAGATGGGCCTGTTCGATAAGCTGCGCGACAGTTGTATCGGAAATCAGCCGCTCGCGGTGCGCTACGTGAACCCAGGGGGGGACGAAGAGGTGCTAACCTCCGTCACGCCGGTTCAGACCAATGCCGGTTGCTGGGCCGTTATCACATCGCACGACACCGATGAGGCGCTGGGAGCCGTGCTGGGGCAGCCATATTGGCAAACGCCGCAGGTGAGGCTGGCGCTGGGCATCTACATCGGAATGGCCGCGGTCGTCGTGCTTCTTTTCCTCGGAATTTGGGGAAGCCTCAACCGCTTCGCCCGGCTGGCGCGTGACATCCGCGTGAAGGGCCTTGGCCAGTCGGCGCCATCCTTCAGCGCCATGAACCGCGTGCCGGAGTTGTCCGGCGTCGCCTTGGAGTTCGACCGCATGGTGGCGACCTTGCACAACTCCGCCAGCGCGATCCGTCATGCCGCCGAAGACAATGCCCACGCTTTCAAGACTCCGATCGCCACGATCGCCCAATCGATAGAGCCGGTGAAGCGCAGCCTCAGTGCGGAGCAGCCGCGTGCGAAGCGGGCCGTCCACTTGATCGAACGCTCGCTCAGCCGGCTCGACGCACTTGTCGGGGCGGCGCGTCAGATGGAGTTCGCGACGGCGGAATTGATGGAAGCGCCGCGCACGCCGGTCGACCTCTCGAACTTCGTGCACCGCACGCTGGACGGCTATGCCGAGCCCATGAAGGTGAAGAAACTGTACATACGCCGCCAAATCGAGCACCGGCGCACCGTGCTGGCGGCTGACGACATGCTGGAGACCGTGCTGGAAAATCTGCTGGACAACGCGGCGGACTTCTCGCCCGAAGGCGGCGTGATCGATGTGGCGGTCCGGCGGGACGGCCGCCTTATCGAACTTTCGGTCGCCGATGAAGGGCCTGGCGTTCCACCGGATCGCCTGCATCAGATATTTGAAAGGTACGTTTCCAGCCGCTCGGGCAACCAGTCGGACGAGTCCAGCGAGGCTGGCAACCAGCACTTCGGGATCGGCTTATGGCTGGTCCGGCGGAACGTGGAGGCCTTGGGCGGCAGCGTGCACGCAGAGGCCAGCGATCCGCAGGGCCTGCGCGTCGTGGTCCGGTTTCCGCGCGGATAGCGCTATTTTTCCGACGCCAGGGCATTGTACGGCCTCGCAAGCGGGGCAATGTAATCAGCCGTGTGCAGGGAAGCTCCCAACCGAGACCAGTTAAGAGGAAATATCAGATGGCAGAAACGGACGAGCTCGATATTCCGCTCGAGATCGCATTTGTCGGCATGGAATCCTCCGATCATCTGTCGCATCAGATCAAGAAGCAGGCCAAGAAGCTGGAGCGGTTCCGCGATTACATCATTCAAATGCGGGTCGCTTTGGAGGCTGACCACAAGGGTAGTCAAAAAACCGAAGTCAACGTGAAGGTCGAAGTCAGCGTCAAGGGCAACATGCTTGTCGCCAAACGCTCCGGACGTCCGCACCGCTCAGTCGATAACGCCGATTTTTACGGAATACTGCGGGAAGCCTTCGATGTGGCCACGCGTCAGGTCGACGCATATATAGGCAAGCATTTCCATCCGGTGAAGGGCGTCGCCGCCGCAACCCGTCCCGCCCGAATCACACGGCTCGACCGTGAACGGCGCACCGGTATCCTGGAGACGGAAACCGGGCAGAGCTTGTTTTTCCAGGAAAGCGCCGTGTCGGGAGAGCCCTACGAATCGCTCGAAGAAGGCCTGGAGGTCGTCTACACCATGGCGGCGGCCGAAGGCGCCTATGGCCCTGAAGCGGCATCCGTGACCCGCGCCGTCGGCGTGCGCAGCGAGCACGAATAAAGCGGAGGTTCATGCGGTCGGCGCTTGATGGAAGCCGGGCGCCAACTCGCCCTTATGGGGCTCAGTTTGCACATGGCTTACGTGGGCCGGTTCGGGGCCTTCCCAGCAGGCTTGGAGCATGTCGTCCACCAAGGCGTCCTCACCGGCGAAGACGGCTTCCACCGTGCCGTCGCGCCGGTTGCGGACCCAGCCGTCCAGGCCGCGCTCTTGCGCCTGATCGACGGTCCAGCCGCGAAACCAGACCCCCTGCACCTTGCCGTGGATGATCACGCGAACCCGTTTCATCGGCTCTCCGTCCTTCCTTCATCTGCGGTGGTGTCGGGGTAAAGCGCCTCAATCGCAACGGCGACCGCGCGTTTGGCCGCGCGCTCCCACTCGCGCCGGCGCGTCCACTGATCTTCCATCTTGAAAATCGGGTCCTGCGGGCTTTCGTGCAGCAGCGCGTTGCGGGTGCGCCGCAGCCAGTCCAGGTCGTCGCTCAGCGCCGGGTCCTGCGGCGTGAAACGAGCCTGGGAATCGACGATCACGGCGGCGAGGATGACCGTTGCCGCCCAAGCCCCTGTGCAGAAGGTGGCTTGCAGGTCGATCATCAGCGCGCAGCCCTGCTCGCTCAACACCGTGGCGGCACCGCGTTGACTGTGCTCGCGGTCCAGTGTCTCGAACCAGCGGCGGCGCTCTTCCCAGATTTCCAGATCGGGGTGTTCTATCTGTTCCATGGCCCCGAGACTAACTGGCCGCGCCGCAACCCGCAATTCGCCTCAAGTGGGCAAGGCCGCTTTCGCAGGCCGGGCGAGGCGTGCTAAATGCCAGGGGGAGATGTTCATTGGGGAGGCTGCGTCATGACTGCGTATCGGGTCGGAATTACCGGTTGCCTCGGGCGCATGGGCGCGATGCTGGCGCGGGCGGTCACGGAGTCACCGGACTGCGAACTCGCGGGCGGCACCGTTCGAAACGAGCACCCCAAGGTTGGCGAGGATCTGGGCGCGGTGCTGGGCCTCGGTGACCTGGACGCGCCGATCACCGACGATCCCTTGGCGCTCTTTGCCGATGCCGACGCGGTGATCGACTTCACCACGCCCGAGCTTGCGGTCAAACACGCGGAGCTGGCGGCGCAGTCCAAGGTGGTTCTGGTGCTCGGTACGACCGGCCTGGACGAGCCGGCGCGGGAGATGATCCGCCGCGCGGCGATTCACACGCCGGTGGTCGAAGCGCCGAACATGAGCCTTGGCGTTAACCTCCTGCTCACGCTCGTGACCCAGGTCGCGGCTGCGCTCGATCCGGATTTCGATATCGAGATCGTCGAGATGCACCATCGCCACAAGGTGGACGCGCCTTCCGGCACCGCGCTTGCGCTGGGCCGGGCGGCGGCGGAAGGCCGGGGTGTGAGCCTGGATGAGGTCGCAGATCGCGGCCGTGACGGCGTGACCGGGGCGCGCAAGGAGGGCGATATCGGCTTTGCGGTGCTGCGCGGCGGCGATATCGCCGGGGAGCATACCGTGGTCTTCGCCGGAGCTGGCGAGCGTATCGAGCTGACCCATAAGGCCACAGACCGCGCCATCTTCGCGCGCGGCGCGGTCCGCGCGGCGGTTTGGGCGCGCACAGAGCACCCGGGACACTATTCGATGAAGGACGTGCTGGGGCTGTGAGGCGAGCCCGGCAGAACTATGTGAGCAAATGCGCCAGCACCGCGTTGAGCCGCAAGCGCCCCTCTGCCGTTGCCGCGAGGCGCGTTTCATCGAGGCTGAGGTAGCCCGCTTCGATCAGGCTTTGCAGCGGCTCCGCATTCAACAGCGCTTCCGGCTCCGCCCCGAGTTCGCGGCGGAAGGCGGCGCGGGGAATACCCTCGCGTAGGCGCAGGCCCATCATCACCAGCTCCGCCAGCCGGTCCGGCGCGCTGACCGCCTCGCGCGTGCGGGTTGCGTGGCCGTTTTTCGCGACCGCTTGCAGCCAGGGCTCCGGCGCGCGGTGCTGGCGGGTGGCCAGCTTCTCGCCGTCCAGCGTGATGCGCCCGTGCGCGCCCGGCCCGAGCCCGAGATAGTCGCCGTAGCGCCAGTAGGTCAGGTTGTGGCGGCTCTCCGCGCCGGGTCGCGCGTGGTTGGAAATCTCATAGGCGGGAAGACCTTCCGCCTCCAGAATATCCGCCGTCGCCTCGTAGACTCCCGCCGCCGTGTCCTCGTCCAGCGTCGTCAGTTCGCCGCGCCGCCAGGACGCGTGGAACGGCGTTCCCGGCTCGATGGTGAGCTGGTAGATCGAGATATGCTCCGGCCCCTCGGCCAGCGCGCGGCGCAGTTCCTCGGCCCAGGTTTCCTCGGTCTGCTCCGGGCGCGCGGTGATCAGGTCGAAGGAGATGCGCGGGATGTGACGCCGCGCGAGGCGCACCGCCGCCAGCGCCTCGGCGGCGGAGTGCTCGCGCCCCAGAAAGCGCAAGGCCGCGTCGTCCAGCGCCTGCACGCCCAGCGACATGCGGTTCACCCCGGCGGCGCGGAAGCCCGCGAAGCGCTCCGCCTCGCTCGACGTCGGGTTCGCCTCCAGCGTGATCTCCGCATCCGCCGCCAGATCGAAGCGCGCGGCCACACGGTCGATCAGCGCGCCCACGGTCTCCGGCTCCATCAGCGAGGGCGTGCCGCCGCCGAAAAAGATCGAGGTCACGCGCCGCCCCGCCGTGTCCGCCGCGTAGTGCTCCAACTCGGCCAGCAGCGACTCGCGCCAGCGGGCGTGGTCCACCGCCGGGCGGACGTGGCTGTTGAAGTCGCAATAGGGGCACTTGGCGCGGCAAAACGGCCAGTGAACATAAATGCCGAAGCCCGGTTCGGGCGTTGCCTGCTCCATCGTGCTCGCAATCCGTGGCGTCAAGAAAACACATCCGCCACCAGTTTCTCGAAGGCCCGCGCGCGGTGGCTGATGCGGTGCTTTTCGTCGGGGTCCATCTCCCCGAAGGTGATGTCGTAGCCGTCAGGAATAAAGATCGGATCGTAGCCGAAACCGTGCTCGCCGCGCGGCGGCCAGACCAGCGTTCCGGCCACCCGTCCTTCGTGGATGCGCGCCTCGCCGCCCGGCCACGCGAGGCAGAGGGCGCAGACGAACTCCGCGCGCCGGTCGTCGCTGTCGCCAAGCTCCTCGTTCACCTTTTCCATGGCGAGGCGGAAGTCCTTTTTCGGCCCTGCCCAGCGCGCCGAGTAAATTCCGGGATCTCCACCCAGCGCGCGCACCGCAAGGCCGGAGTCGTCCGCCAAGGCGGGAAGCCCCGCCTGCTCCGCCGAAACGCGCGCCTTGAGCTCCGCGTTTTCGGCAAAGGTCGCGCCTGTCTCCTCCGGCTCCGCGACTCCGGCTTCGATTGCGGAGAGCACCGTCACGCCAAGCGGCTCCAGCAACGCCGCGATCTCCCGCAGCTTGCCGGGGTTGTGGCTGGCGAGGACCAGCCGCGTGATCTTGCCGCCGTCAGCCATGGGTCAGTCCTCTTCGACCCAGGCGCTGCCGATGGCCACGCGCTGCTTGGCACAGAGTTCGACGATGCCCTGCTCCGCGAGCGTCAGCATTTGGTCGAAAAGCGCGCGATCGAACGGCTCGGTCTCCGCCGTCGCCTGCACCTCGATCAGCTTGCCGCTGCCGGTCAGCACGAAGTTCGCATCGGCCTCGGCGTTGGAATCCTCCTCGTAGTCGA
>SKZV01000194.1 GCA_007127165.1 Rhodovibrio sp.
CACTTAGATCGGGGTGACGATTCGAAGGATAAGTCTTCCCGCTCTAGTTTCGAGAGGCCCTAACTGTTGCTCAATCCAGCCGCTTGCCGAGCCTGCCCGCGAGATCCTGGATGTACTGCCAGGCCACCCGCCCGTTTCGCGCGCCGCGCGTCACGGCCCAGGCCTTCGCTTCAGCGTGCAGCTGGCCCTGACCCACGGCCAGTCCATAGTGCTCTGCGTAGCCCTCCACCATTGCCAGAAAGGTCTCCTGATCGCAGTTATGGAACCCCAGCCACAGGCCGAAACGGTCGGATAGGCTGACCTTCTCCTCCACGGCCTCGGATGGTGCGATGGAGGAGGAGCGCTCGTTTTCGATCATGTCGCGAGGCATCAGGTGGCGGCGGTTCGAGGTTGCGTAAAACAGCACGTTCTCCGGCCGTCCTTCGACGCCGCCTTCCAGAACCGCCTTCAGCGACTTGTAGCCGCTGTCAGCCATATCGAAGCTCAGGTCGTCGCAGAACAGCACGCATCGCCGGGAGGTTTCACGAAGTTGATTCAACAGCCGTGGCAGCGACGGGATATCCTCCCGATGAATTTCCACGAGCACCAACGGGGCGGCGCCGCTCTTGCTCAAGTCGGCGTTGATGGAGGCGTGCACCGCCTTGACCAGCGAGGATTTGCCCATACCGCGCGCACCCCAAAGCAGCGCATTGTTGGCGGGAAGACCGCGGGCGAATCGTTCGGTGTTGGCGTAGAGACGGTCGGTCGCACTTTCGATTCCTTTCAGAAGCGCGATCTCGATCCGGTTTACCTTGGGGACGGGTTGCAGGCCGTCCTGCTCCGCGTGCCAGACATACGCCTCCGCGCTGTCCAGATCGAGGGGCCGGGGAGCGGTCGGTGCGAGCCGCTCCAGCGCATCGGCAATGCGCTTCATCTGCGCCGCCAGGGCCGGTGCCTGGGTCAGTTCATCGGGCATGCTGGAGACAACCTCGGAATCGAAAGGACGTTCATGTCGCCGGGAGACTAGAGCGATTTAAGGTTGGGTGGAATCGGAAATTGACCCGAGGGTGTTGCAACCGCGCGATCTACGGCCACACGCCGGTCATTTTCTAACCCTAGAGTCTTTAAGACATCACTGGAACGACACCATGCGCGCGATGGCGTCCTGCCGGCCATTGTATCCCGCGTACGGGCCATTACATTGCAATCCAGGATTTGGCCATTATAGTGCCCGCGCGGCACCCGATGATCCGGTGCCTGATGCGATGGTCGCATCCATGTAGATCGCGCTCTTGAGGAGACACTATGCTGATTAGCCCGGCTTACGCTCAGGCCGGCGGGCAGGGCGGTTTCGACTTCATCGCCCTGTTGCCGCTGATCCTTATTTTCGTGGTGTTCTATTTCCTGCTAATCCGCCCGCAACAGAAGCGGATGAAGCAGCACCGCCAGATGGTCGAAGCCTTGCGGCGCGGTGACCGCGTCGTCACTGCCGGCGGCCTGATTGGGACCGTGACGAAGGTCATGAACGACAACGAGCTTCAAGTCGAAATCGCCGAAGGCGTACGGGTCCGCGCCGTCCGTTCCACGATCCAGGAGGTTCTCTCCAAGAACGAGCCTGCCGAGGACGAAGGCGGCTCGAAGGCCAAGGCCGCCAACGAGGACGGCAAGGGCAAGGGCGCGATGAACAAGCTCATGGGCGGCGGAAGCGACCAGAAGTCGAAGTCGTGAGGTTTGGTGCGAGCAGACGGTTTTCGACCGATCAGCGCGGCACGCCGCAAGCAATTGACTGTAGAGCGCGCTTGAACGATCGGGTTGGCTATGCCACCCGATCCTATTCGCCTCCACAATTGCGTCCCCCAGAACGGACTTTTTGAAATGCTGCATATCCCCCGCTGGCAAACAGCGTTGACAGTTTTGATCATCCTGCTCGGGATCGCGTTTGCCGCACCGAACTTGATATCCCGTGACGCTGCGGAGCGGCTGCCGGACTGGCTCCCCAAACAGCAGCTCAGCCTGGGACTTGACCTTCAGGGCGGCTCCTATCTGCTGTTGGAGGTCGAGACGGAAACGGTCATCCAAGATCAGCTCAATACGCTGGTGGACGAGGTGCGCACCCGGCTGCGCAACGAAGGTATCGGCTATTCCGAACTGGGGATCGACGACCGAGAGGTGACGTTTGAGCTAAACGACCCCGCGGATGCGGATCAAGCGCGATCGATGTTGCGGGAGATTGGCGCTCAGCAGGCGCGCGATGCCTTTGGGGGCATGACCAATCCGATCCGCGTCAGTATCGACGGCGACGGCAGGGGAACGATCTCCTACACCAGCGACGCGTTCGACGAGCGTATTCGCAACGCTGTCGAGCAGTCGATCGAGATCGTGCGCCGCCGCATCGACGAAACCGGCGTGCGCGAGCCGACCATTCAGCGTCAAGGCGACGCACGTATCGTCGTGCAGTTGCCGGGCGTGACCGACCCCGAGCGTATGAAGGACCTTTTGGGGCAGACGGCGCGCCTGACCTTCCGTCTCGTCAACGAAGACATCAGCCCGCAAGCGGATCGGATACCGCCAGGGTCCGAGCGGCTGCCGTCGGATGAAACCGGACCGGATAACGAGCCGCTGCAATACTATGTGGTGCAACGCCGGACGATGGTTTCCGGCGAGAACCTGACGGACGCGCGGCCGACGTTCCAGGACGGCCAGCCCGTGGTGTCCTTCACCTTCGACTCCGTTGGCGCTCAGCGTTTTGCCACAGCAACGCGTGAGAACGTCCGGCGGCCCTTCGCTATCGTGCTGGACGACGCGGTTATCTCCGCGCCGGTGATCCGGGAGCCGATCCTCGGCGGCAGTGGCGTTATCAGCGGGAACTTCACGACAGAAGAAGTGCAGGATCTCGCGCTACTGCTTCGCGCCGGTGCCTTGCCTGCTCCGCTCACGATCATGGAAGAGCGGACGGTCGGCCCGGGACTCGGCGCTGACTCGGTGGAGGCGGGACAGTGGGCCGCCGTGGCTGCCTTCGTGCTGGTCATCGGGGTCATGCTGGTTATTTACGGGCAATTCGGCCTCTGGGCGAACATCGCGTTGCTGACAAATATGGTGTTGATCCTCGGTGCGCTCTCGTGGCTGCAAGCGACCTTGACTTTGCCAGGTATTGCCGGGATCGTGCTGACGCTCGGCATGGCTGTCGACGCGAACGTGCTGATTTTCGAGCGCATCCGTGAGGAAGCGCGGAACTACCGAGGTCCGGTGTCCGCGGTTGACGCGGGTTATCGCCGGGCTATCACCACAATTCTCGACGCCAACATAACGACCTTGATCGCGGCGGTGCTGCTCTACCAGTTCGGCTCTGGACCGGTGCGCGGCTTTGCGGTGACGCTTGCCATCGGCTTGGCGACATCAATGTTCACCGCGATTATGTTGACCCGTTCCATTATGGCGACCTGGCTGCGCAGGCGCCGGCCACAGGCCTTGCCGATTTAGGGAGACGCGGAATATGGCCTTGATCAAGCGTGTCCCAACGACACCGAACTTCGACTTCATCAAGCTGCGTCGTGCCACGCTTCTGCTTTCGGCGATCCTGGTGATGGTTTCGATGGCAGTGGTAGGGGTGGTTGGCCTGAACCTTGGCGTTGATTTCCGGGGCGGCATCGTCATGGAGGTGCGCACGGAAGCGCCGGAGGCGGATCTGCCGGAACTGCGCAGTCGAATGAACGCGCTTGACCTCGGCGATACCAACATCCAGACGTTCGGTGCCCCCAACGATGTGTTGATCAGCATTCAGGAACAGCCGGGCGGCGAAGAGGAGCAGGCGGCGGCAATCGCTCAGACCCGAGAGGCGCTGGACGATCTTGTCCAGGACTACCGGCGCACCGAGTTCGTCGGGCCGACGGTCGGCGAAGAATTGCAGCGGGCCGGGATCATGGCGACCGTTCTGGCGCTCGGCGCGATGGCGGCCTACATCTGGTTCCGCTTCGAATGGCAGTTCGCACTCGCTGCCCTGATCGCTCTGGTCCATGACGTGGTCACGACGCTGGGCTTCTTCGCAGTGACCCAGCTCGACTTCAACCTTGGGACGGTGGCGGCCGTCCTTACGATCGCCGGCTACTCGATCAACGACACCGTGGTCACTTTCGACCGGGTGCGCGAATCCATGCGACGATACAAGAAGAAGCGCATGGAGCAAGTGCTGAACTTGGCAATCAACGGGGTGCTCACGCGCACGATCTTGACCTCGTTGACCACCCTGGCCGCGCTGATTGCGCTGGCGGTGTTCGGCGGGCCGGTGATCCGGAGCTTCACATGGGGCCTGATCTGGGGCGTCATGATCGGCACCTACTCCTCGATCTTTCTCGCCGCGCCACTGCTGATGTATTTTGGGCTCAAGCCATCGACGCTGACCGAGCCGGAGAGCGATAAAGAGGCTTCGGCACGGCTCTCGGGAGAGCGAACGCCTTCGGGAGACCAGGCGCCTTCGCCTTGATAGCGTGTGGTCCAAACGGGACCTGAGTCTGGAGCCTCCGCACGCATCACGAACCGGTTTTTGGCTTGCCTGCAGAGCACGGAAGTACATCTCTAGAGCGCATTCCGTTCAAACAGGTTCACGGAATAGGCTCTAGCTTATTGTGTTTATGCATTTTCTGGCGGCGAACCGGTATCCACTTCGCCTGAAAATGCTCTAGGCCCATTGCTGGCGCAATGCAGGAGGCGATAATGGACGTGACCCCGATGGTCCCAGAAGACCGGCAAGTCATCCAAGGTTACGGCGACGGCGGGTTTCGCATCAACGGCACGGTTTATGAAGGGTCTGTGCTGATATTTCCGGGATTGACCCTCGATTGGTCGGTTACATCGTTCGACGAGGTAACGCCGGAAACGCTTCAAGCGATCCAGGACAGGGCGGATCAAGTCGAGGTGCTGTTGCTGGGGTGCGGCACATCAATGCAGCTCGTCACGCGCGGCTTGCGCGATCCCCTGCGCGCCCAGGGGATCGTCATCGAACCAATGGACACCGGAGCCGCCTGCCGGACCTATAACGTGCTGGTCGCCGAGGAGCGGCGCGTTGCCGCCGCCCTGATTGCGGTCTGAATTCCGGTCTTGGTTTCGGTGCATCCAGAGATGCCGTTTGCGTCTTGAGATCCCCGCGCGTTCAAGCTCTTTCTTTTGCGGCACGAAAAAAGAAGGCCCGCCAGATTCGGCGGGCCTTGCGAAGTTTCGACCGTGGAGCGGCCTTAGAGCGGGATGACTTATCTCCGATTCACCATCCCGCTCTAAGCATTTGCTTTGCGGAGCGATTCAGATCTCAAGCCGAAGTGGCTTGAGATCATCGCGCTCTAGAGCCCATTCCGTTCAAACAGGTTCACGGAATGGGCTCTAGCTTATTGTGTTCATGCATTTTTTTGGCGGCGAACCGGTATCCACTTCGCCTGAAAATGCTCTAGCTCTTCAAGCGACTGGCCACGAACTCCCAGTCAACAAGGTTGTCGAGGAAAGCCTTTACGTAGTCAGGCCGACGGTTGCGGTAGTCCAGGTAGTAGCTGTGTTCCCAGACGTCGCAGCCGAGGAGGGCATGCTGCCCGGAGAAGCAGAGCGGGTTTACCCCGTTCGGCGTGTTTGTCACCTTGAGCTGCCCGTTCTCCTGCACAAGCCAAGCCCAACCGCTGCCGAACTGCGCCGCCGCCGTGGTGACGAAGGTCTCGCGGAACTGGTCCCAGCTGCCGAAGGCATCACCGATCGCCTTCTCGAGCTCGCTCGGAAGTCCCATCGTCTCCTTACCGCCCTTGGGCTTCATCGACGGCCAGAAAAGATCGTGGTTCCAGTGCTG
>SKZV01000211.1 GCA_007127165.1 Rhodovibrio sp.
CGGAGGAATTATGACGGAAGCGGAAGTCCGCGACCTCGTCGGCGAGGTGCTGGCCGACATCGCTCCGGACGCGGACCTGAGCACGGTCTCCGACGAGGAAGACCTGCGCGAGGCGCTGGACCTCGACTCCATGGACTTCCTCAATTTGATCATTGGCCTTCACGAGCGCAGCGGCGTCAAGATCCCGGAGGCCGATTACCCCAAGCTGTTTACGATGAAAGGCGCAGTCGCCTACTTAGCGCGCTGACGCCCTTTTTCGCACGTGAGTATGCTGCCGTTGGATAAATGCCAAAGTTCGTGCGGGAGGTACAGTATGACGACGGATACGGCATCGATCATCTGGTTCGAGGATCTCGGACGCAAGGATGTCGCGCGGGTCGGCGGCAAGAACGCCTCGCTCGGCGAGATGGTGCGTAACCTTGGCCAAGAGGGCGTGAACGTTCCGCCTGGCTTCGCTACAACCGCGGATGCTTACTGGCAATTCCTCGAGGCGAACGGCTTGTACGATGTCATTGAGACGGTGCTGAGCGACCTCGAATCGGGCAAGTCTTCCCTTCAGGAAGCGGGGCAGACGATCCGGCGCGCCTTTGTGCGCAGCGACTGGCCAGCGGCCACGGCGGCGCAGATCCGCGAGTCCTATCGCGCGCTGTGTGAGCGCTCGGGCGGCGGAGAGACCGACGTCGCCGTGCGTTCGAGCGCGACGGCGGAAGACCTCCCCGATGCGAGCTTTGCCGGTCAGCAGGAAACCTTCCTCAACATCCGGGGTGAAACAGCGTTGCTGGACGCCTGCCGGCGCTGCTACGCCTCGCTCTTCACCGACCGTGCGATCAGCTATCGGGAAGCCAAGGGCTTCGACCACCTCAAGGTCGCACTCTCGGTCGGAGTCCAGAAGATGGTCCGCTCCGACCTTGGCGGTGCGGGCGTTATGTTCTCGATCGATACGGAAACCGGTTTTGACAAGGTCGTCGTTATCGACGCCGCCTGGGGGCTCGGCGAGACCGTTGTGCAGGGGACGGTGGATCCCGACGAATACCAGGTGTTCAAGCCGCTCCTCAAGCACGACGGTCTGACGCCCATCGTCGAGAAGAAGCTCGGCGAGAAGGCGCGCAGGATGGTGTACGCGACTGGCGGCGAGACACCGACTCGCACTGTGCCCACCTCCAAGGCCGAGCGCGCCTCGTTCGTGCTCGCGGACAGCGAGATCCTTCAACTCGCGCGCTGGGCGTGCGTCATTGAGGATCACTATGCCATGCCGATGGACATGGAGTGGGCGAAGGACGGCGAGACAGGCGGCCTCTTCATTGTGCAGGCGCGGCCCGAGACGGTGCAGTCCCGCAAGGAGGCGAGCACGCTGAAGGCATATCGGATGAAGCGCAAGGGGCGAAGACTGGTGTCGGGTCTTAGCATCGGCGACGCCATCGTCGCTGGTAAGATCTGCCTTATTCGCAGCGCGGCTGAGATCGACCGGTTCGAGGACGGCGCGGTTCTCGTGACCGAAACCACGGATCCGGATTGGGTGCCGATCATGAAGCGCGCCGCGGCCATTGTCACCGACCACGGCGGACGGACTTCACACGCGGCAATCGTCAGCCGCGAGCTTGGGCTGCCTGCGGTTATCGGGACCGGGAACGCCACGGAGGCGCTGCACGATGAGCAAGAGGTTACGGTTTCCTGCGCCGAGGGCAACGAAGGCTTCGTTTATGAGGGCATCGGCGAGTTTGAGGTCGAGGATCTGAGGTTCGACGACATTCCGGAGACGCGTACCCAGGTGATGCTCAACTTTGCCAACCCGGCTGCTGCATTCCGCTGGTGGCGGCTTCCTGGCGATGGGGTCGGACTGGCCCGGATGGAGTTCGTGGTCAACAATCACATCAAGGTTCATCCCATGGCCCTCGTGCGCTTCGATACGCTGCGCGACGAGGAGGCGAAGCAACGGATCGCAGAGCTGACCCAAAGCTATCAGGACAAGACCGAGTACTTCGTCGAGCGGCTCGCGCGCGGTCTTGCTCGCATTGCGGCCGCGAACTACCCGAAGCCGGTCATCGTCCGCCTGAGCGACTTCAAGACCAACGAGTATGCCAACCTCATCGGTGGCGCCGAGTTCGAGCCGAAGGAGGAGAATCCGATGCTCGGATTCCGCGGCGCCTCCCGCTATTACTCGCCGCGCTACCGCGAGGGCTTTGCGCTGGAATGCCGCGCCATCCGACGCCTGCGCGAGGACATGGGGTTCAGGAACGTCGTGCTCATGGTGCCCTTCTGCCGGTCGATCAAAGAAGCCGACCGTGTGCTCGAGGTCATGGCGGAGAACGGGCTGCGGCGCGGGGACAAGGGGCTCGAAGTCTACGTCATGTGCGAAATCCCTTCGAACGTTGTGCTCGCCAAGGCATTTGCCGAGCGCTTCGACGGCTTTTCGATCGGCTCGAACGATCTCACACAACTCACGCTCGGCGTCGACCGCGATTCGGACGAGCTCGCCGAGCTGTTCGACGAGCAGGACGAGGCGGTCAAATGGATGATCCGCACGGTGATCGAGGCCGCACACGGCTCGGGCGCCAAGGTCGGTCTGTGCGGCCAGGCGCCCAGCGACCATCCCGAGTTTGCCGAGTTCCTGGTAGAATGCGGGATCGACTCCATGTCAGTGAGCCCCGACAGCTTTATCGCCGTGAAGCGGCACGTCGCAGAGGCGGAAGCGGCGTTGAGCGGACGTAAACCAAGGCAGGGCTCCACATCATGAGGCAGGCGGACCGACCTTTCCCGCGGAGTGTCCGGCCATTTCAGAAGGTCCGGCACGCGCTCTAAACTGCAAACAGTCGTTGAAATCGTTGATTCCTTGCTTGCTGTGCGATCAAGCCCACGGCCCGCCGGCAGGAGAGCGGAACTCTCCTATGCCAATGCTAAGCGCCAGTACAGTTCACAGAGAATCCGGATTGCCGTCCACTAACATCGCCTGATTCCAAAAGTCGGTGTCCACCGATTCCCACAGTGTATTGTCGCCTTGACGTTGGATCCGAAAGCACTGGTTCAGAAAGGTCCAGCCTTCCCAGTTGCTGAAGCAGAGCGCATCGTCCTCGGCGCGCCAGGCGCCGTTGTCGCGGTCCCATCCGTCCTCCGCCTGCGCGGCGGCGCGGGCCGTCCCGTCCGTTGCGAAATAGATGCCCCAGACGGTTTCCCCCTCTTCGGTCACACCGTAAGCAGTGGTGTCCAGCATCGCCTGTTCGATACCCGCCGTGTCGAGGTAGCCGGGCTGGCTAGCCTCTCCCGTGGCGGGCGTCTCGGGTTCGCCATTCGCGGCACAGGCCGCAAGCCCGCCGACGGCCAAAGCGGAAACCAGTTGGCGTAGGCGCATGAGGCTCCTCCAGCATTCGATTATTCGGATCAGAAACGAAGTACAGTATCACAAGGCGGCACGGCGCGAGAAGCCCGCCCCCGGCAGGCGCGGGTCAGCGGCCAAGTCCAATGAGGTCGCGGCCAAGCCGCTGCCCCAGCCGCTCGGTGTGGAACTCCCGCAGTTGGTCCGTGAAATTCGAGATCATCAAATCCATCTCGACCTCCTGATTGATCGTGCGCTGGTGGCCCACGTTCTGAATAACGGTGGCAAGATGGTTGGCGGCGAGTTCCTGCATCACCCGTGTTTGCCCGTCGTCGAACCGCAGCCTGCCACCTTTGGCGCTCAAGCCTTCCATCGTCGCCGTCGCCGCCCGTGCACCGTCAGGCCCCCGGCCGGATGCTCCCGCGCGTCCGGATGATTCACGCGACGCATCCACCGTCGTCATCGTGTCCTGCAAGACCCGTTGAACGTCGCCGGTTCGCACCTCCGTCGACTGGCTGCGGTCCGTGTTGTTGAAGGACAGGGTGGTGGTCATGCCGAAGACCGGCTCGCCCTTTTCCATCACCTCCGTGTTCATCCTAAGCTCGACTGCAAAGTCGAATTTCATCCCCGCCACCGATAGGCCGCCGCGATGATTGGCAAGCTCCGCTTCCTCGATTGGTTCTAGCCCCATGAAGTCGGCTGCGTGGCCGTCGGGGACTGCACCGTCATCGCCGGGCATTGCCAAAAGCGGCGCGGCCAGCGTCATGCAGCAAAGCACGGCTCCGGCACTCGAAAACGCACGGAGTCTGAAGAAGGTCGCTACCGTTCGGATCATCAGAACTCGTTCCTTCCCTTGAACAGTAGCGAGAAAGTCGAGAGGCTGCGCCGGTTCGCTGCGTTGGCGTAAGGCGTTGCCGGACGCAACGACCACTCGGCCTCTCGATTGAAGTTAGCCCGCGCGATTTCTACCTGATCGCGGATCAGGAAAGCGATTCCGCTCCAGACGCTTTCGAATTGCTGAACCGACTGAATATTCAGGCCCAGCGCCGGGTCACCCACCAGGACTTGACCGCCCTCGACCCCCTTGACCACCACGAAATGCCGATAACCGTCGATGTTCACCAGGGTTATGGCGGGAACCCCGATCTCCGCGAGCGTTTCGATGGACATTTCAAAGCCGTCCGCGCGCAGCCCGATGCTTTCCAGATAGCTCTTCATGTCGAGCAACGAGAAGCCGTCCTGTTGGATCGCCTGCTGGTCGCCCACCTCGTACATCATCTCGAAGACGTCCCGTTCATCGGTCGGGCGGTCGTAGTGATAGGTCAGCAGCGTCGCCACCGAAGCCGCGCCGCAGCTATAGTCGTATTGTTGCTGAATGACGTTGTTGAAGCGCGCTTCCTTCACACTCGTCACCGGCAGGTTGAAGGTCCCTCCGCCGACATTCACCCGCACCTCGCTCGCGTCGGCCGTTCCGCCGCCAACGGTGGCGATGGAAACGGATGCCAAAAGCGTCAGTCCAAAAAAAACCGCTGTGGCCAGCGATGCCCTTCGCTTCATTGCGATGCCCCTCGCCCCCAAGGTCTACCTTGTCCGGCTATTGCAACGTGATGTTGACGCTCATCGCGCTGTTCATGTTCACTTGGTTGCCGGAGTTCTGCATGACCGTGAAATTGCCTCGGTTACGCTCGAAGCTGTTTGCGCCGATTGTGCCGTTTTGCATCGAGCCGCTATTGACGATGGAGGCGCCGTCATTGGTGCTGCTCTGGCTTGTGTTGTTCATCTGAAGGATTTCCGGGTCGAGCAGGTTTTGCGGCGCGTTCATGGCCCGCTGCTCGGACATTTCGCTCTGGCCGATAGGCTCGAGCCCGGCAAAGGGTTTGTCCCCTGCCCACGCCGGTTGGATTGCCGCTAGCAGCAGTCCCGCCATTGCGGTGCCCATCAGTGTCTTCGTCGCTCGCATGGCGCAGCTTCCTTTCCTTCCTGGGATACTCTCGCAGCGGAAGTGGCGAAGCCGGTGGAGCCGAAGCCCCACCGGTCCGCTGTAAGTCATTCAGCCTAACGGCTCGAAGCGATCGAGCTGGTACCGCTGGCCGAGAAGCTGACGTGTGCGTTGATGGACACGTTCTGCGCCTGATTCGTGTTGATCCCGGTCGAGTTCGCCACACTGGCGATACCCCGGACGTTTTGCATCGAGGTCGCACCGATGCTTCCGGTTTCCACGAAGGCATTCGTGGTTGCATTGCCGCCGCTGTTGGACAGGTCGGCATTGTTGGTCTTCGTCGCGTCCCCACCGGTTCCGCCGTTCGCGTTGGCGGTGTTGGAGGCATCGGAGGAAGCGGTTCCACCGGTTGCGGTGGAGTTGGAATCGCCGCCTACGCCGCCGCCGGCATCGGCATTGCTGGAAGCGTCGGCAGTCGCGTCGCCGCCGGTTCCGGTGCCATCGGCGGAGCCGCCG
>SKZV01000190.1 GCA_007127165.1 Rhodovibrio sp.
GCCTATGCGCTGTCGTACCAAGCCGGAGCGCCGGTGAACACCAACACCGCCGACACGATCGCCGACGGCCTCGCCTGCCGCGTTCCCGATCCCGAGGCGCTGGCGGTCATCCGCCACGGCGCGGCGGACGTCGTCACGGTCAGCGAGGCGGAGATTCGCGAGGCGATGCGCCTGACGTTCCGCGCCACGCACAACGTGGCGGAAGGGGCCGGGGCGGCCGGGCTGGCTGCCGTGATGAAGGACCGCGAGCGGCTGCGCGGCCGCCGCGTGGCGACCGTTCTCAGCGGCGGCAACGTCGATACCCGCGTCTTCCGCGAGGTCTTGCTGGGGACGTAGGGTTGGAGCGGGATAATTTGCCCGCCTCTACCAGCCGCCGGTGCGAAGCCAGCGTTCGACCTCGTCCATCCGGTCATGACCCCAGAAGGGCTCGCCGTCCACGATGAAGAAGGGCGAACCGAAGACGCCCGCCGCAACGGCGGCTTCGACTTCCTGGCGCAGTCGGGCCTTCACCTCCGGGTCTTCGAGCGCCGCCTTTACCGAGCTTGGGTCGAGTCCCAGTTCGCCAGCCACAGCGGCGACCTCCTCCGGGGCCTCGATCGAACGCCCTTCGCCGAAGACGGCGTGGTAGAGCGCCTTCGCCAGAGCCCGCGCCTGGGCCGGATCGCGCTCGTGCAGCCAGTAGAACGCGCGGCTGGCGGCGACGCTGCTGAACGGAAAGGTTTCCGGAAAGGTAAAGGTAACACCCAGCCGCCGCGCACAGCGCGCCATGTCGCGGCGCGCATAGTCGCCCTTCAACGGCAGGTCCACAAGCGGCGCGGCCCCGGTCTTCTTGAAGACGGCGCCCAAGAGAATCGGGCGCCAACGCAGGTCGGCACCGTGCCTTTCCGCAAGATCGTCCACCGTCTGTGCCGCCAGATAGCCGTAGGGGCTGGAAAAATCGAAGTAGAAGTCCACCTGCTTTGTCATTCGCTCTCCCCACTTTCAACGATTGTCATTTTGACGGGCCCATAAACGATTTACGCGCAATTTAACCGGCGAACCAAGCGAATCGGAGGATTCGACATGATTTGTTAACTATCGTACGCCCTCTCCAATTGAATCGGGACCAAAGACATTAGAACGGAGGCTTCTGCTCCTCGAAAGAAGTAGCTTTGATCCTAACGAATTTATGTGTTCCTGAATGTTAGAGGATGTGCTTCCCTTATTACGTGTTCGTGACACAACAAGTTCAATACGCCATGTAGGTGCCAGCGTGAAGATGTTCTCCACCAAAGGGTTGGCCTCGAGACACGATGGTTTGGAAAAAGCCGAAGCGCCCAGGCTAACCTGTGCCGCCGCCAATAGTTCGACCTCCGAGGGTGTGGCGCCGCAGAAGGACAAGGCGGCGTCGCTGGAGCGTTACGAGGATTTGCTGCGCGCCAGCGTAGACTGGCTGTGGGAGACAGATGCGCAGCAGCGTCTGGTTTACGTATCGCATCCGGCCGCGCGTTATCTGGGGATCCCGGCGCAGCGGCTTCTGGGGCAGACCTTATGGGATCTGGGGCGCCTAGCCGAAAGGGAAGGCGTGGCCGGGGAGCGGTTACTGGTCGAGCGCAGGCCGTTTCGCGACGTCGTCTTCGCCTTTCTCAATGCCGGGCAGCGGGAAATCTTTTTCCGCTTGAGCGGAGTACCGTACTTCGATCCGCACTCGGGGCAATTTCAGGGCTATCGCGGCACGGCCGTCCGGGCGGACTCGACCCCATCGGAAAGGGCAAGCGCCACCGAGACGGAATTGGCGAGCACCTTGGAGGGCACGCTGCTGCGTCACAACGACCTGGAATGGAAACTTCGCGGACTCCAAGAAACCGTGGGAAGTCATGGCGAGCACCTGGCGGGGCTCGTGCATGAGTTGCGCACACCGCTGAATGCCGTGGCGGGCTATGCCGAACTGGCGCTCAAACGCAGCGAAAGCGACGGCACGGCTCCGGCGGCGCTGTCCCAGTATCTGGAAAACATCGGAGAAGCCGCGCGCCATATGAACCGGCTGATCGGCGATCTGTACAGGTCGCAGGTCGCGGAGCCGGACGAAGCGGAACAAGCCGATCAGCTTCCCCATGCAACGGATCTCGCGACCGTGGTGCGCGACGCCAAGGCAATGGCGGAGATGGCTGCGCGCCGGAAGGGCGTTACCGTCCATATGCCGGTCGCCGCACAGCCGACACTCGTCATGGGCGAGCGCAAGGCGCTGACGCAGATTGTGGTGAACCTGCTGGCGAACGCCGTCAAATTCACCCCCGAAGGCGGTGAGGTCGGCGTGAACCTGCGCGACGACGCCCCGCGTGAACGGCCGGTTCGCCTTGCGGTTTGGGACACCGGGCCCGGGATACCAGATGCTGAAGCCGGGCGCATCTTCCAGAAGGGCTATCGGCTGGAGCGCGACCGTGCCGAAGATCGTCCTTCAGGCAGCGGCCTGGGCCTCGCCATCGCGCGTCAACTGGCTTTCGAAAGCGGTGGGGAGTTGGGTTTTTACAGCAAACCGGGCGAGGGCACCGTGTTCTATCTGGATCTGCCCACGGCTGAAGCGATTCCAAGCGGCGAGGATGGCCGCAGCGGGTGTCACCAGGGAATGGGCGACCCGTCTGAGGCGTAAAAGCCGCCGCTGTGCTCCATCTCCAACCCCTCGATCAGCGAAAGCAGGCCGGAAACGGCTTCGGCCGGAGTCAGAGGCGCGCGGCTTCCGCCCATGTCGGTGCTGGCCCAGCCGGGATGCACCGCCGCCACCATGATGCCGCGCGGCTCCAAATCGATCGAAACGCACTTGGTCACCATGTTGAGCGCCGCCTTCGACGAGCGGTAGATGTGCGAGCCGCTGGTTTCGTTCTCGGCGATGGAGCCAAGGCGGCTGGAGATGTTGATCAGCCGGGGCTTCTCCGCTTTCGCAAGATGCGAGGCGAAGGTTTCCGCCACGCGCATCGGCGCCATCGCGTTCACGTTGAAGACCTGAAGCCAGTCCTCGTAGGCGATCTTACCGAAACCGCCGCGCGGGCCGAAGATACCGGCATTGTTGACCAGAAGGTCCAGCGGTTCCTCTACCAGTTCGCGCCCTAGGGCGGCAAGCTGCAAGCCGTTGGTGACGTCCAGCTTGTGCCGCTCGATCTCGCCTTCCACGGTTTTCAGGGTGCGGGCCTTCTCCGGCAGGCGGCAACTGGCGTGCACGCGCCACCCGTCCGCCGAAAGCTGGCGCACGAACTCCAATCCCAATCCCCGATTTGCGCCTGTTATGAGGGCGGTCGGCACAGTGTCTCCCGTTCTTGCTCAGAGCTTAACTTGGGTCTCAGCGTAGCCTTTGCAAAGGGCTGGCGATAGCGCATGGAGGCCGAATTCTTTCGCAGATGCGAACACACGAAAGCAAAGACGACTCTCACCGCTTTGCCGCGTTCCGTGCGAAGAGTGCGAGCGTGGCCAGCACGGCTCCCGGCACCAGCCAAAAGGTGGCGCGGCTGAAAAGTGCGCTGCTGGCGTAGGCTTCGGCGATGTTCGAGAAAATAATGCGCCTTTGATCCGCGCCGAACCCGATGCGCTCGCGCTGCGCCTCGGGCTGGGTCATGTCGACGAGGGAAAGCAGGTCCCAGACGACAACCACTCCCCAGAGACAGAGGCCGACAAGGGCCGCGCGATAGAGCATGCTATACATCACTTCCCTTTCCGGCTTTCCCTGCCGGGTTGTTTTGCTTTGGGTCGGTTGGTGCGGAGATTACCGCCCCCGGCGTCCCGCGCCAAGGACGCCCTGCGCCAAAGCGCCAGGGCGCGTTCGAAAGCCTTGAAGCCTGGAAGCCATGGAAGCGAGTGTAGGCGATTGGCCCCGGCGCGCGAGCGTGCTAAACCGCGCGCATGACACGCAAAGACTCCTCTCATACCCAAAGCCCGGCCGGGCGAGATGCGCGGCGGGCGGCGTTCGAGCTGACGCGCGCGGTGCTGCGCGGCGGGCAGACGCTCGAGGAGGCTCTGGCGGAGGCCACGATCCTCAACCGCCTCGACTCGCGCGATCGCGGCTTCGCCCGGCATTTGGCGACGACGGTGCTGCGCCGCCTCGGGCAGATCGACGCCGCTGTCGCGGGCTGCCTGGATCGCCCGTTGAAGGGCAAGCTGTCGGCGGTGCAGGACTTGCTGCGGCTCGGCGCCGCGCAGGTGCTGTTCATGGAGGTCTCCGACCATGCCGCCGTCGGCGAGACGGTGGAGATGGCGAGCGGCGTGCGCGTCGGCCCGCACAAGGGCCTGATCAACGCCGTGCTGCGACGCCTGACCCGCGAGCGCGCGGCGATCCTGGAATCTCAGGATGCGGAGCGGCTGAACACGCCCGCCTGGCTGTGGAAACGCTGGGTCGCGCATTACGGCGAGGCCACGGCGCGCGCCATCGCGGCGCAGCATATGCAGGAACCGCCGCTGGACATCACCGTCAAGCCCGGCGAGGACCTGGACGCCTGGGCGGAGCGGCTGGGCGCGCGGGTGCTGCCGACGGGCAGCCTGCGCCTCGGTGCAGGCAGCGGCGACATCCGCCGCCTGCCCGGTTTTCAGGAGGGCGCATGGTGGATTCAGGACGCCGCCGCCGCGCTGCCCGCCAAGCTGCTGCTTCAGGCGGCGGGCGAGGGGATCGCGGGCGACACCGTGCTTGACCTCTGCGCCGCGCCGGGCGGCAAGACCGCGCAGCTCGCCGCCGCCGGGGCCAAGGTTGTCGCGCTGGACCGCTCGGCGGAGCGGATGGCGCAATTGAACGAGAACCTGAGCCGCCTGTCGTTGGCTGCCGCGAACGTGGTGGCCAACGCGACGCGCTGGTCGCCGCCGCAGTCACCGGCTTGGATCTTGCTGGATGCGCCCTGCACCTCTACCGGCACGCTGCGCCGTCACCCCGACATCGCGCTCTTAAAGCGGCCGGGCGACATCGAGTCGATGGCGGTGGTCCAACGGGATATCCTCGCGGCGGCGGCGGAGATGCTGGAGCCTGGCGGTACCCTGGTCTATGCGACCTGCTCGCTGGAACCGGAAGAGGGGCCGGATCAGGTCGCGGCCCTGCTGCGCGCACGCGGCGACTTCGCACGGGTTCCGGTGCAGGCCGGTGAGGCCGGGGGATTGGCGGAAGCGATCACGCCGGAGGGCGATCTGCGGACCCTGCCGTGTCATCTGGCCGAACTTGGCGGGATGGACGGGTTTTACGCGGCACGGCTGCGGAAGACGTAAGGCAGGGCATTATACCGGTAAACCCGTGAACCTCGGATAGGGTGTCTCCCCTCAGTCGCGAAGAGCGACAGCTCCCCCTCCGGGGAGCGGGAAGGGGGTTTTACAACGTTCGACCCGCGCTCCCACCCTTTTCCCGCTCCCCACTGGGGGAGCTGCCGCGCTTGCGGCTGAGGGGAGCGAAAGACTCGTCGCGCAAGCAACACCGTTATCACACCCAAGTTCCCCCAGCCCCATCCTCCACGTCCAGCCCCAAGTCCAGCGTCGCGGCGCTGTGCGTGATCCAACCGGCGGAGATCAGATCCACGCCCGTCGCCGCGATCTCCGGAACCCGTTCGACCGTGATGCGGCCGGAAGCCTCGGTGATCGCGCGGCCGTCGACCAGCGCAACGGCCTTCCGCAGCGTCTCCGGCGGCATGTTGTCCAGCAGCACCACGTCCGCGCCCGCCGCCAGCGCCTCGTCAAGCTGCTCCAGCGTATCCACCTCGACCTCGACCTTGACGAGATGCCCGACCGCCGCGCGGGCGCGGGTGACGGCGGGGTGAATGCCGCCCGCGACGGCGATGTGGTTGTCCTTGATGAGCACGGCGTCGTCCAGGCCGAAGCGGTGATTGGCCCCGCCGCCTGCGCGTACCGCGTGCTTTTCCAGGAATCGCAGCCCCGGCGTGGTCTTGCGGGTGCAGGTGATCCGCGCCTTGTGCCCGCCCACCGCCTCGACCAGCCCCGCCGTCGCGGTGGCGATGCCGGAGAGGTGGCACAGCAGGTTTAGGGCCACTCGCTCGGCGGAGAGGATGGCGCGGGCCGGACCCTCGATCCTTAGCACGCCGTCACCCGGCGCGACGCGGCTGCCGTCGGCCGTCACGATGCGCAGCTTGATGGTTTCGTCCATCAGGTGGAAGGCCAGCGCCGCCACCTCGGTTCCGGCAATCGTGCCGCGCTCTCGCGCCGCGATGACGCCGCGCATCGTCGCGGCGGCGGGAACGACGGAATCGCTGGTGATGTCGCCCGCGCGGCCCAGGTCCTCGGCCAGGGCGGCGCGAACGACGGGTTCCAGCAGGATGCGGGGCAGGGCGGGGAGGGTCTTCATGGCTCAGGCTCCAACGGCGAGGGCGAGGGCGGACTCCGGCGCGGCCATGCGGCGCAGATCGTCCAGCGTGACGCTCTGACGGGCCGGTGCGGGCTGCGCCGTTTCAGGGAAGTCGCTGCGCAGGTGACCGCCCCGGCTCTCATGGCGCTCGCGCGCGGCGACCGCGACGAAGAGCGCGGCCAAGGCCGGATCGGCGTGCGGTTCGGCCGGATCGAAGGCCAGTGTGGCGAGCCGCGCGATGCTGGCGTCCAACCCTTTGCGGCGGCGCACGACGCCGACGTCGCGCGCCATGAGGTCGCGCAGCCACTGCGGTGCGGGACCGCCCGGCGCGGTTGGCGCGGAGACGTAACGGTCTGGCAGGGGCCGGAAGACCGCGGCGGCTGCGGCGATATCGGCGGCGATCCAGCGGGCGAAGGCCAGCCCTTCCAAGAGTGAATTGCTGGCCAGCCGGTTCGCGCCGTGCAGTCCGGTGCAGGCGACCTCGCCGCAGGCCCAGAGGCCCGGCAAACTAGTCCGCCCGCTGCCGTCCACCGCCACGCCGCCCATATGGTAGTGCGCCGCCGGACGCACGGGAATCGGTGTCGTCGCGGGATCGAGCCCGGCGGCGCGGCAAGCGGCGGTGACGGCGGGAAAGCGCTTCGGGAAGTCGGTTCCGATGGCGGCGCGTCCGTCGAGGTAAACGGCCTCTCCAGCCGCCAGCCGCGCATGAATATGGCGCGAGACGACATCGCGCGGCGCGAGATCGCCGCCGGAAACTCCGGCCATCAGCGGCTCCCCGGACTCGCCGATCAGCGCCGCGCCTTCGCCGCGCAGCGCCTCGGTCGCGAGCGGCATGGGGTCGCGGCCCAAGGCCATGGCGGTTGGATGGAACTGGACGAACTCGGCGTCCTGAATGGCCGCCCCGGCGCGCGCGGCCAGGGCGAGGCCCGAGCCCACGGCGCTCAAGGGGTTCGTGGTGTCGGCGTAGAGCCCGCCCAGCCCGCCGCTCGCCAGCACGACGGCGCGGGCGGGGAGCACAGTGTCATTGACCAGCACACCCCGGACTCGTCCGCCCTCGGTGACGAGGCGCGTGGCATAGACGTTTTCGTGGATGGTGATGGAGGGAGTCGCGCGTACCGCGTCCAGCAGTGCGTTGAGGATCGCCGCGCCGCTGCCGTCGCCGCCGACATGGGCCACGCGGCGGCGGCTGTGCGCGCCTTCCAACCCCAGGGCGAGTGCGCCGTTGCTGTCCCGGTCGAACGGCACCCCGGCGGCCAGCAGGTCCTCGATGCAGGCCGGAGCCTCGCGCGTCACCGCCCCGGCGACGGCTTCATCGACAAGGCCGCAGCCTGCCGCCAGCGTGTCGGCCAGATGCAACTCCGGCACATCGTCCCCGCCCATCGCGGCGGCGATTCCGCCCTGCGCCCAGGCCGTCGCGGCGCAGTGCCCGAGCGGTCCGCCGGTCAGCAGAACAACCGGCATCGGCGCGAGCTTCAGCGCCGTGGCCAGCCCGGCGATCCCGGCCCCGATGACGATGACAGGCGGTTCGCGGTGCATCGGAGCGTCACCGCACCTCAAGCATCCGCGCCACGGCGCGCCGGGCGCGCTCGGCGACGGCGGGGTCGATCTCGACCTGCGGGCTCATGGTCTCCAGCGCGTGGCGGATCTTCGGCAGGGTGATGCGCTTCATGTGCGGGCAGAGGTTGCAGGGGCGCACGAACTCCACCTCCGGCACCTCGGCGGCGACGTTGTCGCTCATCGAGCATTCCGTCACCATCAGCACGCGGCCCGGCTTCTTGGAGGTGACGAAGTCGATCATCTGCGCGGTCGAGCCGACGTAGTCCGCCGCCTCCAGAACGTCCTGCGGGCATTCCGGGTGCGCGATCACCATCAGGTTCTCGTAGCCCTTGCGATAGCTGCGGATCTCGTCGCCGGTGAAGCGCTCATGCACCTCGCAATGGCCCTTCCAGGAGATGATCTTCACGTCTGTTTGCGAAGCGACATAGTTCGCCAGATACTCGTCGGGCAGGAAGATCACGCGATCCGTGCCCAGCGACTCGACGATCTTCACCGCGTTGCCGGAGGTGACGCAGATGTCGGACTCCGCCTTCACCTCGGCGGAGGTGTTGACGTAGGTGACGATCGGCACGCCGGGATAGGTCTCGCGCAGCAAGCGCACGTCCGCCGCCGTGATCGAGGACGCCAACGAGCAGCCCGCCATGATGTCCGGGATCAGCACGGTCTTTTCCGGACTCAAGAGTTTCGAGGTCTCGGCCATGAAGTGCACGCCCGCCTGGACGATCACCTGGGCCTCGGTCTCCGCCGCCTTGCGGGCGAGGGCGAGCGAGTCGCCGACGATGTCGGCCACGCCGTGGAAGATCTCCGGCGTCTGGTAGTTGTGCGCCAGCACGACTGCATTGCGCTCCGCCTTCAAGCGGTTGATCGCGTCGATCTCGGGCGCGAAGACGGGCCACTCCATCGGCGGAATGACGTTTTTCACGCGCTCATAGATCGAAGCCGTGCGCTCCGCGACCTCCGGCGTGTATGCGAGTGTGTCCCGTGTCAGCGTGTCTGGACTTGCCTGAACCACCGTAAGCCTCCTTATGCTCGAATTGAGCATTAGTATCTCGACAAAAGAGCCGGGCGTATTTCCCGGCCGGTGTTATGCTAGCAATGAGTATAAGGTGGTCAAGTCACTTCTTTTGACAAGGGGGCATCGGGGCCTGCGCCATCATCATACCAGGGATGCGCGCCGCGTCGCCTTGACCCTGACACCGGGCGCCGGGCGCTCCAACATGACCTCGGGCCGGAAGCGCATCAGCTTGGCCGGGCGGCCGCCGGTTTCCGTTTCCAACTCGCCGGTCTCCTCGACCAGCCGCTGGCGCTCGACGAGGCGGCGGAAGTTCTGCTTGTGCAGCCGCGCGCCGGAGAGCGCCTCGGCCGTGCGTTGCAGTTGTAGCAACGTGAACGCGGGCGGCATCAACTCGAAAAGGACGGGGCGGTATTTGATCTTGCCGCGCAGCCGCCCGACGGCGGTGGCGAGGATGCGGCGATGGTCGGCGGCCATGTCGCGGCCCGGCTGCGCCGCGACATCGCTCGGCGGCGCAAGCCCCTGATCGTGCCAGGCCTCCGCGATGAGGCGGGCGCTGTACAACAACTCGTAGCGTTCCAGCGCCCGCTCCTCGTCCCAGGGCATGTGGTTTCCCGCAAATGTCAGGCGCACCCGCTCGGCCCGTTGGCGGCGCTTCAGCGGGTCCGGAGCCTCGGCGATCCACTGCTCCAGGCGTTCCAAAATGGCGTCGAGCGCGCGCGGACGCCCGGCCCGCCAGTCCTCCCACGGAAGGTAATTGTACCAGGGCCGCCAGGCCGTTTGCGGATCGCCGTCCGCACCGGCCTCGTGCACCAGCGCCAGATAGGCGACGGAGACGGGCCGCGCGCTCTCCCCCGGCCCGCACATGCCGGGACCGCATTCCCCGGTGGCGCGGTCACGGTCGGCGAAGGTATAAAGCTGCTCGACGTAGCCAAGGTGCAGGCTGGTCTGCCGCTCCACCCAGGCGCGCAAGCCCGTTTGCAGCGTGCGATGGTCCGGGCGCAGCGGGCCGGAGGGCAGCGTATCGGGCTCTCCCTCGCTGGGGCGGACTGTCAGCACGCGCGGCTCGCCGTTGGTGACGGCCACGATGACCGCCGTCAGGTCGACCGTGACCGGACTCGCTTCGGAATGACGGGCCTCCACGGGGTCCGTTTTCACTGAACTGGCATCGCTGACCTTCGATGATTGCAACGCGGTGCGCCTTTCCTCGCGGGGCCGCTGACGTTCCGGCCTCCTTTCAGGCCGCGCGCCCTGGATCGCTCGCGGATCGGCTCAGGCGCTCTCGGATCCTTTGCGGGCGTCTTCGCCGGTATAGTAATCCGGCCATTCGCGGCGAACCACTGGACTGTCCGTCGCGAAGGCGTGGCAGGTGTTGAGCAAGCCCGGACGGCCGGACTCCTGCGGCAATTTTCCTTCCTTGGCCAGGATCGGGAAAATCGTCTGGAAGGCGACCGTGGCCATTGCGCCCAGCATTTCGGTAATATGGGTGCAGCCTTCCGTCCCGCCCACGACCTCGCGCAGCGTGCGCCGCCAACCCTTGCCCATGCGGTGGCCGATCAGCTTGCGGTAGTTCGGGCCGATGGCCGGGCACATATGGAACGGCCCGGCGTTCGTCGTCGCCTCGATTTCCCGGATCACGAAATCGTTATCGAGCGTCAGCCGCACTTCCATGTCGTGCAGAGCCTCGCCCGGCGGAATCGCGCCGCGATCGTGATTCGTGAAGGTGTAGCCCTTGGTATCGACGATGCGGCCCTCGATGTCCCACAGGCCATCGCTGCGCCGGTAACCGCCGAACTCGTAGTGCCTGCCGTGGAGCGTCTCGCGCTCGGCTGCTGGGGAAAGCGCCATGCCGCCCAATACCTCCTATCGTTTCCGCAGCGCATCATAAGTCTCTGCGAATATCGGTCAAGCGGCCCCGGCGAACCGCCCGGCGCATCCAAGGCGGCTGCTTGCGGCCACGCTTCGAGGCTTTACTTCGATGACAGATCTGCCTAGATGCTGCCCGCTTGGAGGGCAAGGCGCGATGATTTTGTTTTTCTACGGGACGCTGATGGACCCCGACCTTCTGCGGGAATTGACCGGAGAGCGGGCGGCGGCGTTGCGCCTGACGCCGGGTCACCTGCCGCATTACAAGCGCATGCGGGCGCGCGACGGCGACTATCCCGTGTTGGTTCCGCGGATCGGCGCGCGCGCCCCCGGCCTCTTCGTGGAGGGGCTCGATCCGCAGTCGCTGCTGTGGATTTCCCATTTCGAGGGGCCGCGCTATCTGCCGCAGCGGGTCATGGCCCGCGATCTTGCCGGGCAACGGCTGCGCCCCTGGGTGTTCATGCCGGTTTCGCCGGCGCATGCATCCGATAAATCGTGGGACTTCAAGCAGTGGCAGCGCCGACAGAAACCGCGAACCTGCCGGATGCTGCGGAACTGGTGGACGCTGGAAGCGTCGCGCGGTCTGCCGCTTTCGATGGACGTACCCTGGCGCGTGCGCCGACGCCTCGCCTGGATGACGGCCGAGCGGCGGCGGCAGCCGCGCCCGAACCCGCATTTGCCGCAGCAAGCGAACGTTCGCGCTATACCGTGCTCCGCGCCTAGCTAGTCGTTAAGGGCCATTTCGAATCCGGAGTGCGACTGGATCACCAGGCAATCGTTCCCCATCGACGCGAGCAGGCCGCAGCTTTGTTCAGCGCGCTGCGACGACAGGCCGACGAGGCGGGCGCGGTAGATCGGGCTGGAGCCGGTCTGGGTGCGGGTCACGGAAACCTGCGCCTCGCTCAACAGTTGCGGCACGCGATCCTGGGCTCTCAACGCGGCTGCCTGGGCTTGATCGAGCCGCCGGTATGCGCCCACCTGGACGGCGTGCCGGCCGTTCTCCTGGCGCCAAGCCTGCGCCGCGGCCTCAACCGCGTCCGGCCGGGTGGCGGCCGGGGGGAGCGGCGCGGTGCCGGAAGCGGAGCCGATCTCCACCGACGTGCCCTCCGCGGAGGCCGAAGCCTGCTGCACCCCCGTGGAGGCCGGTTGATCCGCAGCGCCGTTTGCCGTCGCCGCATCGGCGGTGGTGATAGCGGATCGGTCGGGCTTGCTCGGCGGCGGGCCGACAAGCTGGATCTCCTCCATGTTCCGAACCTGGACGAACGCGCGGTCGAGTAGGTCCATCATGTGGCTGTCGCGGGTCTGCACGCTGCGCCCGCCGAAGACCACGGCGATCAACCGCCGCCCGTCACGCACCACCGAAGCCGTGAGGTTGAAGCCCGAGGCGCGGATATAGCCGGTCTTGATGCCGTCGGTGCCGTCGTATCTGTTCAGCAGGTTGTTGTGATTGCCGTGGGTCGTGTTGGCGTAGGTGAACTCCTGGGTGGAAAAATAGTGGTAGTAGTGCGGGAAATCTCGAAGCAGCGCCTGCGCCAAACGGGACATGTCGCGTGCGGTCGAAATCTGATGGTTGTTCGGTAGACCGGACGCGTTGCGGAACTGCGTGCGCGTCATGCCAAGTTCCTGCGCGCGCTCCGTCATTCGCAGGGCAAAACGGAACTCCGTGCCGCCTAGGGCTTCGGCGATCACGACCGCCGCATCGTTAGCGGAGCGGGTGACCAACGCCAGGATCACCTCGCGCGCGGTGATCGTTTGTCCGGCCCTGAGATGCAGCTTAGAGGGCGGCATACCCTCGGCCCGCTGAGAGATCGGCAGGCGCTGATTGGGCGTCAGCCGCCCTTCGTCCAGCGCTTCGAACGCCATGTAAAGCGTCATCATTTTGGTCAGCGACGCCGGATAAAGCCGCTTGTCGGCGTGACGCTCGTGCAGCGTCTTCCCCGTTTGCGCATCGACCACGATGGAGGCGTAGCGTGCCTGGGCCTGACCGGAAAATACGAAAACCACCACCAGCGACAGCGCCAGCAGAAGACAGGCGCGCCGCAGGAAGCGCGGCAGTCCGCACCGCCTCGAATCGATCATCTGGTTCACTGTGTTAACGTCCCCCCGGACAACACTGATTTTCCAATACAAACCCCATCTGGGAAGCTATCCAATATCGCTTGTGTTGTCCATGATATTGCGGCAATCGTTTCAATCGCGTTAACCGTTGCTCTCTTTCGTGAGTGACCGGTGTGGAGGGGTGCGAATGGCCTGTGAGAAGCGGCGACTCGGAATGGTCCGGTGGACCCCGGCAACTGCGGCACTGCTTGCGGCGGCGCTGCTGACGGCCTGCGCCTATCGCGGCGGCGTGGAGGACCCGGCGACGCGGAAGCTGACCTGGTTCAGCTATCTGCAAGGGGACGATATCCGCGATGCCTGCGCCGCACCGGTCCCAAGTTGGGAGCTCCGGCTGGTTTATAACGGCCACTGGGACCGGCAGGTTCGCACCTACGATCTGGTGGAGGACGGTGCCGGCGGCGCGTACATGACGGTGCGCGCCTCGCCGTCGGACACCGGAAACATTATGAATCTGCAGCTCGGCGACCTTGCCGCGCCGTGGCGCTGGGAGCGGCAGGAACGCAGGCTCGACCCGCAGGCGCGCGCGGCCCTGGAATCGGCTCTGGCGGAGAGCGGGATGGAGACGCCGCCGCCGCGCAACCTGCGGCTCAAGTCGTGGGGTTCCTACTGGGTCGCGATCGAATGCCGCGACGGCGATGTTATTTTCAACGCCTGGGCCTATCCTTCCGAGCGCTGGGACGACCTGGAGCTGCGCGAAGCCCTCGCCCCGCACGACATTCGCGAGATCGCCTTCATGGAGCCGCAAGCGCCTTCGCCCGCCGAGGACCCGCGCGGCGGCCTGCCGCGCGGCAGGGATGCGCGGACCAGCAACCACTTCGAAATGGTCGTGCGCGACAACGGCCTGGTGGGAGTCGGAGGGCTGTTCTGATTCCCGGTCGGCGAATCACTCGTCGGCCACCACGGAGAGCCAGCGGCTGGCTTCGTCGGGCAGCAGTTGTTCCTGCCATGGCGCGTCCGGCAGCCCGGCGGCCAGTTCCGTCAGGTGCTTGTTCCACCATTCCCGCTGCTCGCGCAGGTCGTCGTGCTCGAACTGCGCCCAGCGCCAGCGCCGCTCCTTCACGCCGAAGGTGATGACATCCACCGGGAAGCCGACGTCGGCGGAGCTATAGCGGGTGGAGTCGAAGGAGAGGTAAGCCGACTTCAACGCCATGCGCAACGGTGTCTCTTGGGTCAGCGTGCGGTCCAGGATCGGCTTGCCATAGCCCTGCGCGCCGATTGTAAGATAGGGGGTGCGGTCCTTGATCTCGATCCAGTTGCCTTCGGGGTAAACCAGATACGCCATCGGAGTCGGATCGTCGCCCAACTGCCCGGCGATGATCGCGTGCAGGTTGAAGGCGAGTTGCGAGCCCTGCAACGCCGCCCGGTCCTCTTCCGCCGTGGCGCGCAGGCACTGCGCGTAGGCGTCGACCGCCTCCAGCATCCCTGGAAACGCACCCGAGTCGAGTTCCCGGCGTATGTGACGATCAAGGTAGGCCAGAGTCTTGTCGCGGAGCGAACGCAGGCCTGACGTCATGATGAGGAACTGCGCGCCCTCCGGCCCGTGCAGCGTGGCTTTGCGCGCAACCGATACTTGCGAACCGGTCGTGATTCGTCCATCGGCCAGGCAGACCAGCCCCTCGTCCACGCGGATCGCCAAGCAATAGGTCATTCAAAGGCCTTACATTCTACGTAAAAAAGTCCGGCCGCGCCGGCCGGAGAGCTGGACTGTGCCACGCGACGCGCGAGCCCACAACAAAACCCTTCAGCATCGCGTGGCGAAAAGTAGATGGTGCGCTGCACAAATCGCTTGACGAATTAGTTGGACGGATCATATTTGGTGAATGCTGCGGTGCAGTATTTGCGCTCCGGCAAAATAATTCGGCGGCTGCCCGGCCGTACGAATACAGCATTCGACGGCGCTGGGCGCCGTATCCGTTGGAATCCATGTCCAGTTTCGATCCAAGGAGGTCGCATCATGAGTAACAAGCAAAACACCGTAGAAGACACGCGCAATCAGGTCGAGGGCGCCGTGGCCGCGGGCCAGGAACAGATTGAGAGCGTCGTGAAGGCCACGAACGAAGCTGCTTCCAAGCAGTACGAGCAGATCGTCTTGCTGGCGAAGGACAACGTCGAGAAGACGTCCGAGGCCGTGTTCAAGGGCTACAACGAGACCGCCACGATGAACAAGGCGAACGCGGATGCCGTCGTCCAATCCTCGACGATCTTGTCTCAGGGCCTGGAGTCGCTCAGCCGCGAGATGCTCGACTTCACGCAGAAGCAGCTTGAAGCGAGCGTCGAAACCGCGAAGAAACTGTCCGCCGTGACATCGCCGCGCGAGTTCCTCGATATCCAGGCGCAGTTCGCTCGCCAGAGCTTCGACAGGGCCCTGGCCGAAAGCGCGAAGATTAGCGAAATGACCTTCAAGGTCGCCAACGAGGCGATGCAGCCGATCCAGACTCAGGGTGAGGCGACCGCGGAGAAGGCTTTGAAGCCGGCGGCCTGAAGCTGAGCAGATCCGGACTGCCGGAACCCGCCAGTGATTGCACCCGACTCGAGGCCGCGGCAGACAATTTGCGCTAGCAAGGCTCCAGAAGGCCCGGTCAGGTAGATCGGGCCTTCTTTTTTCGCACGGGAGAAAAAGCGTAGCGGACGCGCGCTCCTGCCCCGCCCCGAATGAGGAGCGCCAACGCCCCGAGGGGGTTGCAGGTAAGGGTGCGGGCACCCTACATCTTGTATCGAAGAGGGGACGGGGCGACCGTGAGCCGGGGCATAGCCAAAGTTTGGCCCAGGTTGTCGCCCAAATTCCCCCGCTGCTGGGGAACAACGATCGTCGGCACGTTTAATTTGAGGAGGGCTTCCCCCATGGCCGCGGAATCCAATATCATGGGTGTCATGAGGATCGGCGGCGGACAGCGAGGCCCAGTGACCAAAATCCAATGCGATAGCGAAGCCTTGACCCGTTTCAAGCAGCAGCCATGACGAAGCGAGGAAACCAGGATCAGGACAAGAACGGCGACGGCTCCTCGACCGGAGTCGTTGTAAAAACCCGTGCCAAGACGAAGAAGCCGTCGATGTACAAAGTCCTGCTGTTGAATGACGATTATACGCCTATGGAGTTCGTCGTTCACATCCTGGAAAGTTTTTTCGGTAAGTCTCGTGAGGAGGCGACCCGAATCATGTTGCACGTTCATCAGCGAGGAGTCGGTGTTTGTGGAGTCTTTACCTACGAAGTTGCTGAAACAAAAGTGACTCAGGTGATAGACTACGCCCGCAAGCATCAGCACCCGTTGCAGTGCACTTTGGAGAAGGAATAGGCCGCAGATGCTCTCGGCAAATTTGGAACAGACGCTCCACCGCGCTCTCGCCTTTGCCAACGAACGCCGCCATGAGTATGCGACGTTGGAGCATTTGGCGCTGGCGCTCCTGGAAGACACCGATGCGGTAGCGGTCTTGCGCGCCTGTGGCGTGGATACGGACCGTCTGCGCGCGGACCTGAACGACTACCTGGACAACGAGCTGTCCAACCTGATCACCGCGCAGGTTGGAGATGCGAAGCCCACCGCGGGCTTCCAGCGCGTTCTGCAGCGGGCGGCGATCCATGTGCAGTCGTCCGGTCGCGAAGAAGTGACCGGCGCGAACGTGCTGGTCGCAATGTTCTCGGAGCGCGAAAGCCATGCGGTCTATTTCCTGCAGGAGCAGGAGATGACCCGGCTGGATGCGGTGAACTACATCAGCCATGGCATCGCCAAGGTCCAGGGTCGCGGAGAAACCCGCAACGTGGACGGTGCGAGCGAAGACGCTCAGGGGGAGAAGGTGGCGCGCAAGGGGCATGAAGCACTCGACGCCTACTGCATCGACCTCAACCAAAAGGCGCAGGACGGGAAGATCGATCCGCTGATCGGCCGCGACAGCGAGATCGAGCGCACGATTCAGGTCCTGTGCCGGCGCACCAAGAACAACCCGCTTTATGTCGGCGACCCCGGCGTCGGCAAGACCGCGCTGGCCGAGGGGCTGGCGCTCAGGGTCGTCAATGGCGAGGTGCCGGAAGTTCTGAACGACGCGCAGATCTTCTCGCTCGACATGGGTGCGCTTCTCGCCGGAACCCGCTATCGCGGCGATTTCGAGGAGCGGGTGAAGGCTGTCCTGACCGAGTTGGAGCAGCAGGATCATGCGATCTTGTTCATCGACGAGATCCACACGGTGATCGGCGCCGGGGCGACCTCCGGCGGCGCGATGGACGCCTCCAACCTGCTCAAGCCGGCCTTGCAGGCGGGCACTCTGCGTTGCATGGGTTCGACCACCTACAAGGAGTATCGCAGCCACTTCGAGAAGGATCGCGCGCTGGTGCGCCGCTTCCAGAAGATCGACGTCAACGAGCCGACGGTCGAGGACGCGGTGAAGATCCTGCGCGGCTTGAAGTCGCATTACGAGAAGCATCACCGGGTGCGCTACACCAACGATGCGTTGCGCAGCGCGGTGGAGCTTTCGGCGAAGTATATCTCCGACCGGAAGCTTCCCGACAAGGCCATAGACGTGATCGACGAGGTTGGCGCGGCGCAGATGCTGGTACCCGATTCGAAGCGCCGCAAGACCATCGGCGTGAAGGAGGTCGAGGGTATCGTCGCCAAGATCGCCCGCATTCCGCCCAAGTCGGTGTCGAAGGACGACAAGGCGGCGCTGCAGAACCTGGAGCGCGACCTCAAGACGATGGTGTTCGGCCAGGACACCGCCATCGAGGCGCTCTCCGCCGCGATCAAGCTGTCGCGCGCCGGGCTGCGTGAGGCCGAGAAGCCCATCGGCAGCTACCTTTTCTCCGGCCCGACCGGCGTCGGCAAGACCGAGGTGGCGCGCCAGCTTTCGCGCTCGCTTGGCATTCCGCTGACCCGCTTCGACATGTCGGAGTACATGGAGCGGCACTCGGTCAGCCGCCTGATCGGCGCGCCTCCGGGCTACGTCGGCTTCGATCAGGGCGGGCTGCTCACCGACGCGGTGGACCAGCATCCGCACAGCGTCCTGTTGCTGGACGAGATCGAGAAGGCGCACCCGGACCTGTTCAACGTGCTGTTGCAGGTCATGGACTACGGCAAGATGACCGACCACAACGGCAAGAACGTGGACTTCCGTAATGTGATCGTGATCATGACCACCAACGCCGGGGCGGCGGACATGGCGAAACCGGCCATCGGCTTCAACCGCGAATCGCGCGTGGGCGACGACGAGGAGGCGATCAACCGCCTGTTCACGCCGGAGTTCCGCAACCGTCTGGACGCGGTGATCCCCTTCGGCAATCTGAACGAGGAGGTGATCAGCTTGGTCGTCGACAAGTTCGTGATGGAGCTGGAGGCCCAGCTTGCCGACCGTCACGTGTCGATCGAGCTGTCCGACGATGCGCGGAAGTGGCTGGCCGACAAGGGCTACGACCCGCTCTATGGCGCAAGGCCGCTGGCTCGCACCATCCAGGAGCACATCAAGAAGCCGCTGGCCGAGGAACTGCTATTCGGCAAGCTCACCAAGGGCGGGCTGGTCAAGGTCGCCATCGATCCGGAGACCAAGAAGCCGACCTTCACCTTCGAAGAAGGCGGCTCGACCGGCAAGCGCAAAGGTGGCGGCGACAACGGCGGCGGCGAATCCGGCAGGAAAGCTCCGGAACTCGCAGAGTAGGTTCCGCCGCCAAGAGAGACGTCTGGGGCGGGATCTCCGGATCCCGCCCCCTCTCTTTAGTACC